>JAUUZQ010000014.1 GCA_030589895.1 Bacteroidales bacterium | reverse complement strand
TGAAAAATAAGTCAGCCGGCAAGGTAGTTATTTTTGAAGAAATGAGACAATGCAGCAATGCGACAATGCGACAATGAATTGCTACTTTTGCTTTTCTACTTTCTTTTAAGTCAAAAAACCTGTAACTTGCATAGAGAAAGAGAATGAAATGGATCTTAATATTGATTTCTTCCATATTGTAAATAATAATGTTGCGGAGAGCGGTCGCGTGCTGATCTCTGAACCCTTTCTGCGTGATCATTATTTTAAGCGCTCAGTGGTCTATCTTACAGAACATACAAAAGAGGGTTCTCTTGGCTTTGTGCTTAATAAGGCAGTTGAAATTAAAATTAGTGAGGTGATCAGCGATTTTCCTGCTGTGGATTTTCCGGTTTCAGTGGGAGGTCCGGTTGCTACCAACACAGTACACTATTTGCACACCAAAGGCGATGAGATTCCGGAAAGTGTACATATAAAGGATGGAGTTTTCTGGGGTGGTGATTTTGATATTATGAAAGAGATGATCAAGGAGGGAAAACTTGGTCCCGGAGAAATTCGTTTTTTTCTTGGTTATGCCGGATGGTCAGAAGGCCAATTGGATGATGAACTTAAAATGAATGCCTGGCTCGTTGGTGAGATACCTTCAAAAATGGTAATGAAAGGGCAGGGATCTGACTTCTGGACTAAAACTCTATCAGGATTTGGACCTAAATATAAGGCTTGGGCTAACTTCCCCGAAGACCCCGGCCTCAATTAGTGTTTGCTTATAAGATCTGTATTCTGCGTTATACTCGTCAGAAAAACAGTCGATTACAATTGTAAACTCCTTTATTTTCAGACTTCATATGCCTTGAATACGAACCTTCTAAACAAACACTGGAGTTTATTTAATCTGGTCAAGGATTTTGCGGATATCCTGATTTTTCTTGATTAGAATTGTGTTTACCCCTGCTCGTTTCCCGGCTTCAATATCTGATCCTTTGTCGCCAATAAAATACGACAGCTCAGGATCAATGTTTAGTTGAGCTATTGCCTTTTCCAGCATAAGAGGCTCTGGTTTTCTACACAGGCATTTTTCGATTGTATGGTGGTGTGGACAGTAATAAATGGCTGAGAACAGAATTCCATGTGATTCAAATTCTGTGATGAGATGATCATGAAGCCTGTCTACGTCGTCAACACTGAACTCTCCTTTACTGATGCCTCCCTGGTTGGAGATAATAACAAATTTGAAATCCCGGTCACGGAGGGTCCGCAGTCCTTCTATAATTCCCGGATTGATCACAAAGTCTTCTATCCTGTGTACATAATAGTTGTCATGAGGATTATTGATAACTCCGTCCCGGTCAAGAAATACAACTTTCTCCATATGTCAATGCAGGATTTTAAATGTCATCTCTTTCAATAATTCTCCGGCTGGAGTATTATTCCCTTCGAAGCCTTTTGATTTTAGATCATATTCCCGAAGAATGGCAATGATCTGAATTACCTTATTGGGATTGTATCTGCCAGCTGTTTCCACATATTGTTTAACAAAATAGGGTGAGCCCAGTTTTAAGGTTCTAAAGACATTATCCTGCGACTTGTCTTTTATCCAATAGTAAATGAGCACCTTAGAAAAGAAGAAGTAGAGAGAGCTTATGGTCCTGGTAATGTGATTTGTTTTCTGATTGTCGGCAAAATAATTGATAATCCGGTTGGCCTTAAGTACATCCTTTTTTCCCAATGCAGATTGTAATTCATAAATATTGTAGTCCTTACTGATACCGATATTCTTTTCGATATGCTCCGGTGTGATGGTCTTTTCATTCTCATCAAGAGTGATGATCAGCTTGTCCAGTTCATTTGCAATTTTGGATAGGTCACTTCCCAGAAATTCTGCAAGCAATGCAGCTGCCTTTGGTTGAATACTGTATTTTTTTGCCGATAGATAGTTGGAAATCCATCCTGGAAGTTTATCATCATATAGCTTTTTGGACTCAAAGAAAACGCTATTTTTTATTAGTAATTTGGCAATCTTTTTTCTCTTGTCGAGAGATTTATACTTGTAAGAAATCACAAGTAAAGTAGATTTTAAAGGATGTTCGATATAGTGAGACAGATCTTCAAAATTTTTAAGATCCTGCGCTTCCCTGATAATAACAACCTGATGGGTGGACATCATCGGGAATCTTTTTGAACTATCGATCACATTGCTTACCTCGGAATCCTTTCCATATAATACTGTGAGATTGAAGGTAAGCTCACTTTCATTCAGTACATTTTCCTGGATATAATTTGTTATCTGATCGATATAAAATGGTTCATCACCGGAGAGGAAATATACCGGACTATATTCCTTCTTCTTCAGATCAGATATAATTTTATCAAAGCTTTCGACTGCCATTATTCAAATCTCAGATGTTTTACTGATTCACCATGATCTTTTAATTCCATAATGGAATCAATACCAATTTGCAGATGCTGTTCTGCATAATTCTTTGTAACCATTTTATCACTTTTTTCGGTTTTAACACCTGACGAAATCATTGGCTGATCGGATACGAGTAGCAATGATCCGGTAGGGATCTCATTTGCAAATCCTACTATAAAAAGCGTTGCAGTTTCCATGTCAATGGCCATGCTCCTGGTTACTCTCAAGTGCTCTTTAAAGTTTTCATCATGTTCCCATACGCGGCGGTTAGTGGTAAATACCGTTCCTGTCCAGTAATCATGACCATGATTTCTTATGGTAGTTGATACTGCTCTTTGCAAGTTAAATGCAGGTAGCGCGGGGACTAAGGGTGGCAGGTAATCGTCTGATGTACCTTCTCCACGAATCGCTGCAATCGGTAAAATCAAATCACCAAGCCGATTTTTCTTCTTCAGTCCGCCACATTTGCCCAGGAAAAGAACTGCTTTGGGGCGTACTGCAGCCAACAAGTCCATAATTGTAGCTGCATTTGCACTTCCCATTCCGAAGTTTATCATCGTAATATCATTGGCATTTGCACAGGGCATGGCAACATTCGTATTTACTACTTTTGTATCAAACCTTTCAGTAAAGAGGTCCAGATAATTGCTAAAGTTTGTCAATAGTATATAGTCACCAAAATCTTCCAGTGAATTTCCTGTATATCTGGGCAACCAATTGCCGACAATCTCTTTTTTTGTTTTCATGCGAGAATAGATTAATTTCGGATCTGGTCCGAATTATTGTATAAAGATATAAGCATTTATGCAAATATTGAATTTACCACACTATGAATTCAAGACACGTGTGGAAAATGGTAAGAATTATATTTTTGATCCCTTCCGTTCAAAATACCTGTTGCGAACTCCCGAAGAGGATGTTCGTCAGCATTTTGCCAGGTATCTGATTGAGGAGAGGGGATATCCGGCTTCATTGATGATGTCGGAATATTCTCTTTCGCTCAATAAAATGAAGAAGAGATGTGATTTGATTGTTTTCAATAAGCTGGGAGCACCTGTTGTACTTGTGGAGTGCAAAGCTCCGGAAGTGAAAATAAGTCAGTCAGTATTTGACCAGATTGCCCGTTATAACCTGGTTTTTAAAGTTTCGTATTTGATGGTTACGAACGGTATGAAACATTATTGTTGTAAAATAGATTTCAGCAATGGTGCTATTGAGTTTTTAAAAGAGATACCCGGATACGAAGATCTTATTTGACAATTTGCAAAAAATGCTCGTCCAGGAATTTGTCACCATCCCAGATCCATTCTTTTTTTGTTCCTGTAATATCAAACCCCGCTTGTCTGAATAATTCGAGGCTTGCACTGTTTTGAGTAGAGATCGTGCAGTAGACCAGGTGAAGGTTAAGGGTATTAAATGCGTATGAAACCAGGGTGTCCAGTGCTTCTCTGGCATAGCCTTTCCGGCGGTCTCCTTTGTCTGCAATCAGGATGCCTACTCCGGCTCTCTTGTGATATGGATCGAAATCGAAAAGATCAATTGTACCAATTGCGCGATTATTTTCCTGTAGCTGAATGATCAATCGCAATTGCTTTGTCTCATATATATCTTTATGGGCATTTTCAAGATATTTTTTAAGAATATACCGGGAGACGGGAACCAGTGTATTGGATACATTCCAAATATCCATATCATTTTCCCAAAGGTAAAGAAGTTCAAGGTCTTCGGGTTCAAGTGCCCGGAGCGCAAGATCTTTACCGATAAGTGGATTGTTAATCATTTTCGTCACGTGAGTATACAACGCCATATTCATTCCCTGATTGAGAATTGATATTGATCTTATCATTAATGGCATCGTATATTAATTTGATTACCTCACCATTCTCTTTATTTATAAGCTGAATTGAGAAATCCTGATCGCTTAGTCTGGTAAGTGATTTTGCAATTGTCTCACTGAAAGGAATAATCTCCAGATACCATATGTCTTCATTTCCAATTCCCTCTTCATCACGCATAGCATAGACCCCGCTCAAACCATCCCTGACCGGACAAAAATAGAGGTTGTCATTTGTAGTATTGATTGGATAACCCATATTTACAGGATCGCTATAGGATCCGTCCTTGTAAATATCGCAATAGAAAATATCGTAGCCTCCCATGTTGTAATGACCTTTAGAGCTAAAGATTAATTTGCTGCCATCGGGACTAATATATGCAGAGGTTTCATCGAATTCACTGTTTATCCCGGCACCCATATTCACAGGTTCTCCCCAGCTGTCATCTGCCAGTCTTTCAGCGTAAAATAAATCCAGTCCTCCGAGTGAGCCTCTTCTTTCACTTGAAAAAATAATTTTGTTGTTATCCGGTGAAAAGGAGGCATGATCTTCGGTGAAATTTGAGTTGATCTCCCCCTGTATCGGTTCGGCTTTACTCCAGAATGTTCCGTCGTATTTGCTTAAATAGATGTCACTGTCGAGAGCTCCATGACGAACCAGAAGCAGTTCCATGCCGTCATTTGACAATCCGGTGGGAACCATTTCGCCATCTGAACCAACTTGTGGGGTTATGTTAATGGGCTTTGTCCATTTCCCGTTTTGTTTAACACTCATTAAAATTGCCTCATAAAATTTCTGACTGTTCATCCATACCATGACGAGCTCATTTGCCGAGATAAGTGCCTTATATTCTGATGAAGTAGTATTTAGTGTTTCTGAGTAACAGAGTTTGTAAAGATCCAGGGGAGCATCCTGAATAATTTTTGCGCGTCCAACGGCTTTGATCTCCTCATCTGTGAGACGTGCATTGTATTTCTTTTCAAAATTCTTTAGCGATTTGAATTCGTTGTAGGCATCCAGGGCTTCTTCCAGTTCGTTGTTAATGCGATATGCATTCCCAAGGTAGAACCACGTATGATAAGGAGCTTGTTTTACTTCGTATCGGTTCCTACGGTATTTTAATGTAATATTTTCTTTGGCTCCAAGGAAGTAATCAATTGCAACGCTCTCTTCCCCCGGAATATTTAGATACGCCATTCCTAACTTGTATTTAATATTGGCATTTTCCGGTTCAGCTCTTAATACCTGTCTGTACAGATATGCGGCTTCTGAATAATCACCCCTGGCGAAAAAAAAGTCACCATCCTCAAATATCTCTTCAGGAGTATCTTCCTGAGCGAATGATATCAATGGTATAAATAAGCTGAGAATTGTAATAATGATAATTCGTCTCATGCTATATAGTGAATGTTTTCAAAGATTAAAATACAAAATCAAATCAGGTAAATCAAAGCATGTACCTTAAATAAAACCTTTTATTATCCGGAAGGTTGCACTAATTTTACAATTGCTTAAAATAAGGCCGGGAAAACCGACCTGATAATAATACAGATAATTATTTATTTTATCTTTAAATAATCCGGGACATCAACCCTGGCAATCTCGATAAGTATATTTCCAGTCAATTTAACTTCAAATTCTACCCGCCGGTTCAATTGTCTTCCTTCCGGTGCATCTTTGTTTTCTTTTGTTCTGTTTATGGCAGCAGGATCAGATTCACTCAGCCCACTAAGAACCAGCCTCTTTTTATCAATATTCTCCATCTGTAAGTAAAGAGATACAGCTTTGGCACGTTTTTTAGAAAGAATTAAGTTGTAGTTATTCGTTCCAACTGCATCGGTATGTCCTTTAATCTGCAATTCAGTATATGGGAATTTATTCAGAATAGTTGCGAGATCATCAAGTTTTTTAATTGCTGTTGCAGACAGCTCGTCGCTATCAAAATCAAAGAAGACAGGCTTTATCAGGTATTTTTTAGCTTTGGTGATAAGCTCCTCCATTACTACTTCCTCAGACTCCACTACTTCTTGTTTAGCATCACCAGTTTCTTCTACAACTTCCTCAATGAAGGCTACAATTACAGGATCTGCAGACTCAGGGATCAGTTCAAATCTGAAAAGATCCACCTGTTCAGCCTCTCCTTTTGAGTAGAGTGTCATATAAGCATCATCATCCATTTGTTTGGGGCTGAACGTAAAATCGTCATCACTTGTATTTAATGGATAGCCAAGACTAACAGGGTCACCATATGTTCCATCATCGTGGATTTCACTGTAATAGATATCATATCCTCCCAGAGATTCGTTTCCTTGTGAACTGAAATATAGTCTTTTGCCATCAGGGCTTACGTAAGGAGTGTCCTCATTAAGAAGTGTATTTATTTTTTCACCAAGAAGTATCATATCTCCCCATGTGCCATCATCATTCTTATTGCATTTAAAGATATCCATTTCACCAAGAGATTCTTTTCGGTTACTGGTAAAATAAATCGTATTTCCATCAGGAGTGAAGGCAGCATGTGATTCGTAGTATTTCGAATTAACCGGCTTACCAAGGGCCTTGCTTTTAGTCCACTTGTCGTTCGAAAATTCAGTGATCCAGATTTCACTGTTAAATTCATCTGACCAGGTAAGAAGGATTTGGTTTCCATCAAAAGAAAGCGAAATAACTGATTGATTTCCATCTGATTGAATATCAGGAGTAATGTTTTTTGGTTTCATCCATTTTCCATCAATCTTTTTTGAAACATAGACAGCATTATAGAATTTGTGCTGACCCATAAATGCCAATGTACTGAGGTCACCCGATACCACAGGATTATAAGCAGGAGCAGATATCTGGTTGAGTTGTCCCAGGGTACCCGTTTCATACTCTTTCGGATTGCTTGATGCTATTTCAGCTGCTTTACAGGCTTCTATCTGTAATTTTGTATAGATAACATTGAGATTATCCTCGCCGGCATCTTCAAAATACTCCAGATACTTATTATAATTGACACAGGCTTCTTTGTGATTATATTTAATCCTGTAAGCATTTCCAAGGCAAAGAAAAGCATCTGGCGGAGCATTTTCTTCTTTGAATGAGCCTTCTTTATATCTGTCATCAACATTGTTTACTGCTTTTAGCAGGTATGGTATTGCTTCAGTTTTGCGACCGTCAATATTCAAAAGACAGGTTCCAATACGGTAGTTAATATTTGCATTTTCCTGATATCCATCACTGTAAACCTTTTTGAATGAATACAATGCCTCCGAATAATCTTCTTCCGCGAAAAAGAATTCTGCATCATAAAAATTCTCTCTGGGATCGTACTGACCGAATAAAGTTGCTGTGAAAAGCAATATCGTTAGGAAAGATAAAACTTTTTTCATATTAAGCGCCGTTAAGGGATTTATACAAAAATAAAAAAATTATTCGTAGCGCAATGAAAATCAAGCTCTATTTCATTAACATATGGTAGTTTATAAAGCCTGTTTTTTTTGAGTAAAACTGTTGAAAAGCTCAGATTTTAATTAGAATGTTGAATGTTGAACTCTGAACACTATTCTTCTTTCTTCTTTTTTCTCTTCCATAGCAGGAGTATCAGGAAGAAAATAAATCCGGTAAAAACAAGTCCTCCGCCTACAGTAACGATTGATGGAATGCCATTTGTTTTTTTGATTTTAATCTCAGGATCAGGTTTTTCGACTTCACTTTCTGTAGCGGAAATAATTTTCTCACTTTCTGTTTCATTCAGGGAAATTTCCGATGAAGTGTTTGTTGAATCCTGATCATTTGTTACCTGGAATACTTCGCTTGCAGTAACAACAGAATGAATTATTGTATCCGGCTCTTCTTCTTTTCCCTCTTCTTCTTCTTTCTCTTTTTCCTCTTTATATATCAGGATTGTTTGCTTGCTGATATCTCCCTTTTCATCTGTCAGGGAGAGTTCAATTATATTATCATCTCCGGTAAGAAGTTGAGGAATATATTCCACGGTTTCCAGGACCAGCTTCTTTTCCAGAATTATTCCTGTCTTATCGCTCTCCGTCGTAATGTCCAGTTCTCTGCTTACATCATCATAAGAATTGCTCTTAACGATGAGATTATAGATTCCCCGGGGTGCTTTAACCGTAAATTTTTGTAAGCTTAGATCCGGATAAGCCATATCAACTGTATCACCAGTTACTCTGTCTATGAGCAGAATCTTTACATCGTCATTTATTGTTAAAGTATTCTTACTTTGCTTCAGGTAGCCTGTAACCATGTACATTCTTGGATTATTGTCACTATAGATATCAAGAAAGCTGATATCATGCAGTCCCTGTCCCTCTTCCGGAATAACTGAGAAATAGGCACTGAGTCCATTATCTACGGGGTAGTAGAAAAGATCATCATCGGTTGTGTTGATTGGATATCCCATGTTGATTGGAGTATCCCATTGACCATCTGGTTTCTTTTTAGAATAGAAGACATCATATCCTCCCATATTAAAATGGCCATAGCTGCTGAAGTAGAGATATTGCCCATTCTCAGTAATAAAGGGTGTCTCTTCATTGTATCTGCTGTTAACAGTCTTACCAAGGTTAACAGGATCTCCCCATGAACCGTCGTCTTGCTTCTTGGATTCGTAAATATCCAGTCCACCAAATCCTCCCTTACGGTTGCTGGTAAAATAGAGTATATTTCCATCTTTGTTCATGGAGCCATGAGATTCCCAGTATTTTGTATTGATGTTTCCTCCCAGTTTAGTCATTGCACCCCATCTGCCATCAATGTATTTACTGGAATAAAGATTTCCAATGAAATTGTCATTGCGGTAAATGATCATCTCCGTTCCATCAAATGAAAGGAATGTTGGATAGACATCTCCATCTACTCCCAGATCCGGAACAATATTTCGGGGTGGCTGCCATACTCCGTCCACCTTTTCAGCAAAGTAGGCTGCATCATAAAATCTGAGTTCCGACACGAATATCATTTTCTGCCCATCACCTGAGATGATAGGATTCTTATCAGTAAATCTTGTGTTTATAGTTGATGGGAGGCTTTTGATATCGTAGTCAACCGGAAGCTTCATCAGATTGCTTGCTGTATTACATATTTTTATCTGTTCTTTAACCAATTCAACATTATAAATCTTTGGATCTAAAATTTCGAGAAAATGCTCATAGTTTTCAAGTGCCTTTTCAATTTGATTGTTTACGAGGTATGCCTTCCCGAGATAGTAGAATACTTCAAGCGGGGCACTCCACTCCTTGAAATTATTCTCTTTGTATCTTGGATTTATATTTTGAGATGCTATTTCCAGATAGCGAATAGATTTTTCTTTTTGGTAAGGGTCATTCAATAAACAAACACCGATTCTATAGTTAATGTTATCGTTTTCAGGTTCTGCCCGGTGGATCTTAACATATAAGCCCAGTGCATCTCTGTATTCTTCGAACAGGAAATACGATTCTGCCTCAAGAAAAGTCTCTTTTAATTCATCAGTCTGTGCATTGAGGAGCAACAGTGGCAGAGACAATAAAATAAAAAGAGCAGTAAGGAGTTTTTTCATCTGACTAAAATTATTATTGCATGCTTGACCCCCCAATGGGCTATGTTTCATTTCAACACTCGTTACACACTGGTAAAAATAGCAATTATCTCAGAAGAATGTTGTGAAAGTTACAAGCAAAAAATATCACTAATGGTTTTTGACGAATAACTTAGAAAGAGGCACTAATATACCCAAAGATAGCCTGAACCTTTAATTTTTCTTTCCAAGTTTCCGGAAACTCTTCCAAAATATAACTATGTCGTTGGATAATTTATAGTCTTTTGCATACATGGCATTAATTTGTTCGGCCTGTTCCATGGATATTTCCTGTTCCGACAATGCTGAAGCCGGAGACAGAATACCTTTTTTAATTGCGGGAAAAGAGCTTGCGTCAAAAGCTGAATGAGTGAAGTATCCTACTATGGATAAGGAGCCGAAAAGGACCTGAAACAGCCTCCCCAGTCCTGTAAAACTATGTTGAATAAACAATGCCCACAGTGGAAAGAGTGGGATAAGAAGGATGGAACAGAAGATATCGAAGAGTCTTTTTGTACGAAGATTCGAGGCTTTGCCGACAGAGTTGAAATTTATTGTATAGAGGTCGCCGGCCGTGTTGATAGAGTTGCTGCCAATGATAGAAAGACTTTCGGGTGGAGCAATCTTATAATTGACAGAGACGCCGGTTAGTCGTGTCATAACATAGATGATCCGACGGGAAGAAATATCCTGGGCACAAAAAACTATTTCATCCAGTTTATGTATGCGTACAATCTCTTCAATCTGTTCTATTGAACCGATGTAATCTGGTCGGGAATCGTTCTCCCGGTTAACATAACCGATGATGTCTGGTTTGATCTGGGTAAGCTCCAATAAGATGCTAACCCTGTTGGCTTCTTCCATATCTCCAACAATTACCATCCGTTTCTTTTTGTTAAGGTCAATTTCAAAATCGCTGCTTCCGGAAAGATGGGCCAGCCAACGAAACAGGCTTGTACTGATGAGTGCCCATGCTGTTCCTAAAAGGATGATGGCTCGTGAAAATCTCCAGTTTTCGGGTAAGAGTGCATATATTACAAGGATGATAAATGTTCCGATCACAATACCACGGATGAGGTGCCAAAACCTAAGAGGTTTTTCGTAAGCTCCTGAATAATAAGCTGTGGTAAGCCAGATTAGGATATATCCCGGAACTACGTAATAGAGAAGTTCGGGTGGGTAATAGCCGGGAGTGTCAAATTTTATATTCTCCCATATAGGAAGTCCGACAAAAAATCCTGCAAAGATGATAATTGCATCAATCAGTTGCCGGTATATTCGGGTTGAAAATCGTTTAATGAGCGATAAAGCAGCCCTTAAATAAATAGCCATATGGATGACCATGGAGTATGCCCTGGCTCTTTTTGTAGCGAAGTGTTTTTTCGCAAAGATGATCATGGCATTGTAGAAAACCACCACATAATTCAGACTTCCCTTTTTCGTACTTTCACCTTTGTAATGAATGATAGTTGTCTCAGGGTAATAGTAATTCTTGTACCCGCCCTTTGTTATCCGGTATGAGAGATCAATATCTTCACCGTACATAAAATAATCTTCATCCAGCAATCCTACTTTATCAAGCGTCTCTTTGCGGAGGAACATAAATGCACCTGCAAGTACATCGATTTCATGTATTTGGTCTTTATCGAGATACCCCAGGTGGTACTTCCCAAAAATTCTTGATTTGGGAAACAGGCTTGACAAGCCAAATATCTTATAGAAGGCAACAGTGGGAGTGGGCAATGCTCTTTTTGATTCCGGAAGATAATGTCCGCGACCATCAATCATTTTAACACCAAGAGATCCGGCATCAGAATGCTCATTCATGAAGTTGATGCAGCGCGAAAATGTATCTTCTTCAACAACTGTATCAGGATTGAGCAAGAGTACATATTTCCCTGTTGATAACCGAATGGCCTGGTTATTTGCTTTGCTGAAACCTGCATTTTCCTTATTTTCTATGAGTGTTACCCATGGAAAACGATCCCTGATATGATTACAGGATCCATCCACAGAGTTATTGTCAACAACAAATACTTCCGTCTCTATTCCTTCAATAGCTTTTTTAACGGAGTGCAAGCACTGCTCCAGAAAGTATTTTACATTGTAGTTGACAATAACAATTGAGAGATCCATGCAAATTGTTGTTAAGGCTTAAAAGTACATATTTCCAATTAGTAAGAAAAACAGTGCTTTTATATTAATCCAACATGAGAAGCTCCGGAGGAGCATCATATCTATATAACGAGCTTCTTACCTTCCCTTCTTAGCTCCGGAGGAGCACCATATCTATAAGCCCAAGCCCAGTTCAACCGGTACTTCAACAATATTATTAGTGATATCATCAAAGTCTTCTCTTTTTCGTATCAGGTAGTCTTTCCCCTGATGAATAAGAACTTCAGCCGGACGGTATCTTGAGTTATAATTGGAAGACATGGCGTAACAATAGGCTCCGGCATTTTTAAACATGAGGTAATCTCCTTCAGAAATTTCTGTAATCTTTCTGTTCCATCCAAATGTATCGGTCTCACAGACATATCCGACAACCGTATAAATCCTTGTCTTCCCATTTGTTTTACTGATATTCACTATTTCATGATAGGCATCATAAAACATAGGCCGGATGAAATGATTCATGCCTGTATCAAGTCCTGCAAATACTGTTGATATGGTCTGTTTGATTACATTCGTTTTTGCAACAAAGAATCCAGCCTCACTAACGAGGTATTTTCCGGGCTCAAAAATCAATGTCAGGTCACGACCATACTCCTTGCAAAAATCATTGAAGCGTTTTGAGAGATGCTCGCCCAAAAGATCAATGTCTGTATATATGTCATCGGGTTTGTATGCTACCTTAAATCCACTTCCAAGATCGACATATTCCAGGTCAGGAAACTCTTTTGCAGTGTTGAAAATAATTTCGGCACCTCTTAGAAATACTTCAATATCAAGTATGTCGGAACCGGTGTGCATATGCAAACCTTCAATCTTCATGTTATTTGTTTGCACCACTCTTTTTACGTGAGGAATCTGGTAGATCGAAATGCCGAATTTTGAATCGATATGTCCGGTGGAAATTTTGTGATTTGCTCCTGCAAGAATATGAGGATTTATTCTGATGCAGACCGGAATTTTATCTCCATATTTAATCCCGAACTGCTCCAGGATCGAGATATTATCGATATTGATCTTAACGCCAAATTTTGTAACAGCTTCAATTTCTTCAATGGAGACACAGTTAGGTGTATAAATTATGTCCTGAGGATCAAATCCTGCCTTTAAACCCAGTTGTACTTCCTGTATTGACACAGCATCTAATCCGGCTCCAAGTCCTTTAAATATCTTCAAAACATTCAGGTTTGTCAGTGCCTTACAAGCATAATTGATCTTAACCCTGGAAGTCTTAAATGCATTTTCCATGTGTTTATACTGAGAAACCATTTTTGCAGAATCATAAATATAGAGTGGAGATCCGTACTTCTCCACAATCGATACGACAGATATTCCATCGATCATGTACTGGTTTCTTTTAAGTTCCATTTTAATACTGTTTAAAATTATATTGCTAACAAATAATTATTCTTTTCCCTTTGATCCCTTCACCTCTTCACCCTCCCGATTCGGGACTCTTCACCTCCCATTCTTCCCTTCTCTTCTCCCTCCCGATAGCTATCGGGACCCATTCATCCCTTTAAAAATATCTTCAAATTTTGTTCTGTTCAAGATGGATCTCCCAAGAGTGATCTCATCAGCATACTCAAGATCATCACCAATAGCTACACCCCTCGCCAGTGTTGTAATACTTACAGAGCTCTCCTGTAACTTTTTATAGATGTAGAAGTTTGTTGTGTCACCCTCCATGGTTGTGCTCAAAGCCAGTATGATCTCTTTAATTGAGTTGTTTCTTGCTTTCTCAACGAGCGACTCAATGGTAAGATCGGCCGGGCCAATACCATCGAGTGGAGAAATAATCCCTCCCAGAACATGATATATCCCATGATACTGTTGGGTATTTTCTATTGACATCACATCCCTGATATTTTCTACCACACAAATAATTTCATGGTCGCGATAATTATCTGAGCAAATGGCACATACTTCAGTGTCGGAAATATTATGACAAATCTTACAGTGCATGATCTCCTTCTTCATCTTCAGCACAGTATTTCCAAATCGTTCCACTTCCTTGTCGTCCTGCTTCAACAGGAACAAGACTAATCTAAGGGCTGTTTTTCTGCCAATTCCGGGAAGCGAAGCAAATTCCTCTACAGCTTCTTCCAATAACTTTGATGAATAGCTCTGATACATATCTAAGATAATATCCCGCAAATTTACTATTACCCTGCTATTGCCACAATATTTTTGTCTTTTTATTGAAAATAACCATTTTTACAGTGTAAATATTAAATTTGAGTTTCCGTTTTGTGTGGTTTGGGTTGATCCGTCGATTAGCAAGTCAGGCAAATAGGAGCAGAAAAGAATTAAACTATGACACCTGGATTAATCATAACAGTTATTTTAATTTACTTTACCGGACTGCTTTTTATCTCCCACCTGACTGGGAGGAAGGCTGACAATAACGCTTTTTTTCTGGGCAACAGGGAATCGCCATGGTATATTGTTGCTTTTGGAATGATTGGTGCTTCATTGTCGGGAGTCACCTTCATTTCTGTTCCGGGTTGGGTAATTGACAATCAGATGACTTATATGCAGATGGTGCTTGGCTATCTTGCAGGATACATGGTGATTGCCAATATTCTGATGCCGCTCTATTACAGGCTGGAACTCACAAGTATTTATACTTATCTGGAGGGGCGCTTTGGTAAATATACATACAAAACAGGAGCTTCGTTCTTTCTGCTCTCCCGTATTATCGGGGCTTCATTCAGGTTGTACCTGGTGGCCCGGGTGCTTCAGATCTCTGTTTTCGATCATTGGGGTGTACCATTTTGGGTTACTGTTACGGTGACTATTCTATTGATCTGGCTTTATACAAACAGGGGAGGGATCCGAACGATTATCTGGACCGATACACTTCAGACGTTTTCGATGCTAACTGCTGTTATTATTTCAATTATTTTCATCAGTAAATCGCTGAACCTGAATTTTTCAGAGATGGTATCAACAGTTGCTAATAGTGAGTACGGTAAGATTTGGGAATTCAGAAACTGGCAGGCCGGGAATCATTTTATAAAATATTTTTTCAGCGGGATGTTTATTACCATTGTGATGACCGGACTGGATCAGGATATGATGCAGAAAAATCTGAGTTGCAGGAATATCAGGGATGCAAAGAAGAATATGTATTGGATGAGTCTTTCTCTTATACCGGTTAACCTCATTTTTCTTGCTCTTGGCGTATTGCTCGCAATATTTGCCTTGAAAAATGGCATTGCAATTCCCGAACAGACAGATGATCTTTTCCCAATGCTGGCTACCGGGGGAGGACTGCCCAAGATTGTTGGAATAACCTTTATCATTGGATTGATTGCGGCAGCCTATTCCAGTGCAGATTCAGCGCTTACGGCATTGACCACTTCTTTTACAGTTGATATTATGGATAGTCACAAGTGGGAAGAGAAGAAGCTGACGATGATGCGAAAGCGCGCACATATTATCATCTCGCTGGTTCTTGCGGCAGTTATTTTTCTTTTTCGTGCCATCAACAACGAGAGTGTGATTTCAGCAATTTTCACTGTGGCAGGGTTTACCTATGGACCCTTGCTTGGCTTATATGCATTTGGATTGTTTCTGAAACTGCGTGTCAAAGACAGATTAGTACCCTTTGTTGCTGTCCTCTCACCCATAGTAGCCTATTTCGTTAAGCTATTGGTTGAGCATCTGTTTGTGGGTTATGAGATGGGCTTTGAGTTGTTGATATTGAATGGAGCGATTACGTTTTTGGGATTGCTGGTGGTGTCGAGGAAAACGTACTAAGTTATTGTCATTGCCTTACCTGTTTCTTAATAGCCAAAATTATTATATCCATTCAATACAAGATTGTATATTGCTGACCTAATTTAAAAATACCAAAGAATGGAAAATAAAAAGTTTGATCCGGCTTCTCAGATTCAAAGGCTTGAAATTTTTGGTGAATTTGGAGGTGTAAACCCATCTATTACTGATAGCAGTACTTTTACTTTTATGACCGCTCAAACCATGATAGATACTTTTCATGGTGAAACAGAAGGTTGTTTTTTATATTCACGTCATTGGAATCCCACTAATAAAAATTTATCTGATGCAATGGCAGCAATGGAAGGTACGGAAGGTGCATGGGTTACGGGATCCGGGATGGGTGCAATTACAACTGTTCTATTGCAGTTATGTAATGCCGGCGACCACATAGTTACCAGCGTAACAACTTACGGAGGAACCTATGCTTTCTTAAAAAATTACTTGCCTAAATTTAATATTGAGGTCACTTTCTTAGATATCTCAGACCTGGAATCGGTTGAAGCTGCCATTAGACCAAATACGAAATTGATTTATACAGAAAGTGTAACCAATCCTTTGTTGCAGGTTTCTGACATTCCAAAACTGAGTGAAATAGCTAAAAAACACAATACAAAGTTGGTGGTGGATAATACTTTTACTCCCATGATCCTTTCTCCTTTTTTATTGGGAGCTGATATTGTAGTGTATTCGATGACCAAGTTTATAAATGGTAATAATGATGCAATAGCAGGAGCAATATGTGCAAGTAATGACTTTGTTTCAGCCATTAGTGATGTGAATGATGGTACAGCTATGCTATTAGGCCCGGTATTAGATCCTATGCGCTCTTCAAGTATTTTAAAAAACCTGCATACGCTTCATATCAGGATGAAGCAACACAGCAAAAATGCCATGTACCTTGCTGAAAGATTTAAGGAAATTGGTTTGAAATTCAATTATCCGGGAATGCCGGAGCATTCAGACTATCAATTATTTAATAGCATAAGAAATGAAGAGTTTGGATATGGAGGAATGATTGCCATGGATTTGGAGACTGCTGAAAGAGCCGCGGCTTTAATGGAATTGATGCAGATAAAAGGAGTGGGCTACCACGCGGTAAGTCTGGGCTATTTTAAAACCCTGTTTAGTAATCCCGGGAAATCAACAAGCAGCGAAGTACCGGAAAATGTGCAACTTGACATGGGAATGTCACCCGGATTAGTACGTTTTTCTGTAGGATTAGATCATGATATAGAAAGTACTTATAAATTGATCCATTCGTGCCTTACAGAATTGAATCTGATTTAGCTGGGAAAATGAAAGCGGAGCTAACTTTTTTCGAGATGTTTAACTATACAAATTAGCTCAAATATCGAATTGGTATAAATGTAAAAGGGGCTGTCTCGATCTTTCGAGACAACCCTTTTTTATTTGCCCCCTGGGAGCATTTCCAATTATTAGATTCTCAGAGGCTTAAAATTTCTTATGATGAAGCCTCTTGCTACATGCATTATTCAGACTCTTTTTTCCCTTCGGGATCGTAAATCAATTACTCCTTAGTTGAGTCTACTGAAAAGATTTCCGTAATTAAATGAGCGTATTTTTCAGCCAATACTTTTCTCTTCAGTTTCATGGTAGGAGACATTACTCCGGTGACCGGTGTCCAGTCGTCATAAACAAGCTTGAAACGTTTGATCTGCTCTACCTGTCCGAGTTTTTTATTCATCTCCTTTACCTCCTCCTGGAAACGATCAAGTACCCGTTTGTCGGCAATCAGTTCTTTGTTATCCCTAAATTTGAAATCGTGTTTTTGTGCCCAGTTGTGTAAGAAATGGAAGTTTGGCGCGATCAGTGCACTGGCAAACTTCTGATTTTCACCTATCACCATCAGCTGCTCAATGAACATAGATTCCTTGAATTTATTCTCAATGGCCTGCGGTGCAATATATTTCCCACTGGAGAGCTTGAATATCTCTTTCTTCCTGTCGGTAATAAACAACCATCTGTCATCTTCGATCTTACCAATATCTCCCGTGTGGAAATAACCTTCATCATCCATCACCTCTTTTGTCATTTCCGGATCTTTATAGTAACCCATCATCACATTTGGTCCCTTGGTAATGATCTCACCATCCTCAGCAATCTTCACTTCAACATCTTTGATAATGATTCCTGCACTGCCGATTCTTGCTTCTTTAGTTTGTTGATTACCTACTGATATTACCGGTGAGGTCTCTGTCAAACCGTAACCTTCATATAGTTCAATCCCTGCAGCCCAGAATACCCTTACAAGTCTTGGTTGTATTGCAGCTGATCCTGTGATCATTGTTCTGCATCCTCCTAAGCTGGCTCGCCATTTAGAGAAAATAAGCTTGTCAGCAATTTTTAATTTCATTCCATAGAAACCACCATTTTTCTTTTCCGGATCGAATTTATGTCCCAATTTTACTGCCCAGAAAAATAAGGATTTCTTGATGCCTGTCAGGTCTTTTCCTTTTCCGATGATTTTATCATATACTCCTTCAATCAGGCGAGGTACTGCTGTAAAGAGGTCGGGTTTCATCGACTGTGCATCTCTGGCAATCGTACCCAGGTTCTCTGCATAATAGATGCTAAGTCCCTTGTTTTGATACAGGTAACAGACCATTCTTTCATATACGTGACTGATAGGAAGGAAGGATAAAGCGCGATTCTCCGGACCAAATCCGATATGGTCGCATGCTGCTAAAGCATTTGATACCAGGTTGGAGTGTGAAAGCATAACTCCTTTTGGTACGCCGGTTGTTCCGGAAGTATATAGGATTGTCAATAATTCAGAAGGCACGATAGAGGCTTTGATTTTCTCCAACTCTTCTTTCAGTTTCTCACTGTTATTCTCACCCAGCTTCCGAAGCTCTGTCCAGTGTTTGCCGCCTTCGATACTATTAAAGGTGTAGATGTCTGAGATACCTTTGTTTTTGGCAATTGGAGCTATCTTATCCAGCAATGCTTTATCTGACAGGAAAATCAGTTTAGGTTCTGCATGGCCAAGAATATAATCATACTCTTCTGCGCTAATTGTTGGGTAGATAGGTACTTGAATTAAACCTGCCATCGCTATGCCCATGTCTGTAAAGTTCCATTCAGGCCTGTTGTTACTGATGGTAGCAATTCGGTCTCCTTTTTTTAGACCAAGTGCCAATAGTCCGTAGGCTATGTTATAGGCATTATGAAGATATTCCTTAGATGAATACTTTCGCCATTTTCCATCTTCTATGCCTGCCAGCATATCATCTTTATCTGCATATTTCTGACCAATCTGGTCCAGGAAGTCAAACGATCTGGTAATTTCCATTGAAGTGTAAGATTAGTGAGCCTTAAAAGTAGGAATTCTTTTAATAAAATCGACTGATTATTATATCAGGAATATATAATTATTGAAATAGCTCCCGGATTCCTTTATTGACAGCATGTGTAGAAGAAGTGTTTGAAAATATTTTTTCGACCGTAACGCAAAATCAAAAAATAGGGGATGAGATATCCGTGTCTACGGCTTGTTTCTATGAAATTTCAAGGACCAGGGATTGGAAATCAGATTCCCTGGACTATTTCTTTCGCCTTTACAATGGCAGAAGCGATACCTTTCGGATTTTTTCCTCCTGCAGTTGCAAAGAATGGCTGTCCGCCGCCTCCCCCTTGAATCTCTTTGGCTATCTCTCTGATTATATTTGAGGCATTCAGCCCTTTTTCACTAACCAGATTATCGGCAATCATTACAACAAGAAGTGCTTTCTGATTGTCAGCACTTCCCATTACAAGGAATAGATTGTCAATCTCATTTCTCAGTTTAAAAGCTGCATGTCGCAGTAAATCAGCGTCTCCAAGTGGCATTATTGCCGATAAGAAATTGATGTCCCCAATTTTTTCAACATTCTCTTTGAATCCCTCCATAGCAGCTTCGATCGCGTTCTTTTTAAAGCTAAGCATCTGCTTGCTCATCTCAGTATTCTCTGAGACTACCTTCTTGACTGCTTCAACAAGATTTGAGTGTTTTTCCAGGTTCCCCGATAATTCAGTCAGCGTATCATTCATTTTGAAAATGTAGTTCTCCGCTTCCTTTCCGACCACTACTTCAACTCTTCTGATTCCTGCTGCTACCGCTGATTCTTTGGTGATTTTGAAAAATCCGAGCTGACCGGTGGCATTGGCATGTATCCCTCCACACAGTTCAACTGAATCACCAAATTTGATTACCCTGACCATGTCGCCGTATTTCTCTCCAAACAGGGCAAGTGCTCCCATTTTTTCAGCTTCGGAAATGGGGATTTGTCGCTTCTCTTCAATGGTAATATTATCTCTTATCATCTGGTTGACGAGCATCTCAACTTTACGAATCTCATCATCTGTTACTTTTTCGAAATGTGCAAAATCAAATCGCAGTCCTTTAGGGTGAACCAGGGAACCTTTCTGCTCAACATGCTCTCCAAGTACTTTTCGAAGTGCATTGTGCATAAGGTGTGTGGCAGAATGATGAGATGCAGTTTGTCTTCTTTCCGATTCATTCACTCTTGCTGTAAAAAGTGCCGATGGATCCTCAGGTAAACTCTTTGATAGATGAATAATCAGGTCATTCTCTTTTTGAGTGTCTACTATAGAGACCTTCTCATTTTCATTCTCAATCACACCCTTATCCCCAATCTGTCCGCCGCTCTCTGCATAAAAAGGGGTGTAGTTAAAGACCAGCTGATACATAGTCTTGTCTTTGGTTCTTACTTCCCTGTATCGTGTGATTTTAATTTCGTTGGATAAGAAATCATAGCCTGTAAATTCTTCCTCGTCATCAGCCAACAAAACCATCCAGTCATCTTTTTCGAGTGCAGCAGCATTTTTTGAACGCTTTTTCTGTTCGTTCATCTCAGTGATAAATCCATTTTTATCAACTGAAATCTTGCTCTCTTTTACAATCAATTCTGTGAGATCAAGGGGAAAACCAAAGGTGTCATATAATTCAAAGGCCAACTTCCCATTAAGTTCATTATCCTTGCTTTTCTTCAGCGAGCTAATCATTTGATTTAATCTCCTGATGCCATTTTCAAGTGTATTAAGGAAGGATTGTTCTTCCTCAAATATCACACGTGAAATTAAATTCTCTTGTGCTGATAATTCCATAAATGCCTCACCCATAGAATTTACCAATACAGGTACAAGTTGATGGATGAATGGTTCATTCTGATTGAGGTAAGTATATGCATATCTGACTGCCCTGCGAAGTATCCTTCTGATTACGTAGCCTGCCTTGTTGTTTGAAGGAAGCTGTCCGTCGGCAATCGAAAATGAGATAGCCCTGAGATGATCTGCGATAACCCGCATGGCGATATCTTTCTGTTGGTCCACTCCATATTTATGTCCCGAGAGTTCACTGATTTTTCCGATAATCGGACTGAAAACATCGGTATCGTAATTGGAAGTTTTACCCTGAAGGGCCATGCACAGCCTCTCAAATCCCATTCCTGTATCAACATGTTTCTGGGGAAGATCCTTAAGTGAACCATCTGATTTTCGGTCGAATTGAATAAATACCAGGTTCCATATTTCAATGACCAGTGGATGGTCCTGGTTTACCAGCTGAATCCCCGGAGTATTTGTCCTGTCTTTTTCATCCCTCAGGTCGATATGTATTTCTGAACAGGGTCCGCAAGGCCCGGTATTTCCCATCTCCCAGAAATTATCCTTTTTGTTACCATTGATAATCCGATCTTCAGGAAGGAAGGCATTCCAGTATTTAAATGCCTCTTCATCGCGTGGAACATTATCGTTTTTATCACCCTCATATATTGTGACATATAGTCGGTCGGAATCAATTTTTACTACATCAACAAGAAATTCCCACGCCCAGTTGATAGCATCCTTCTTAAAATAATCGCCAAATGACCAATTTCCAAGCATCTCAAACATGGTGTGATGGTAGGTGTCATGACCCACCTCATCCAAATCATTGTGCTTTCCTGCAACGCGTAAACATTTCTGGGTGTTTGCAACCCGATTGGCAAGTGGTTCTCTATTGCCCAGGAAATAATCCTTGAACTGGTTCATGCCGGCATTGGTAAACATCAGCGTAGGATCATTTTTTATCACCATTGGAGCTGAAGGCACTATTCTGTGTTGTTTTTCACTGAAGAAATTCAGGAATGCGTTGCGGATTTCTTTGGATGTCATATATGCGTTATGAGTGTTTAGTGATAAAACTATAACCTATTTCTGAAAGTTGCGTATAAAAGTATAGTTTTGGAATGGAATCCACCTGTGCTATGGCCGAAAAAATAAATATTTTAGCTAATATTTGGGAAATTAAGCATGTTTTTTTATTTTTAGCGATTGAATGATGAACATGTTTGGTCGAAAATATTACATCAATCCGGAAACTTTACGTTTTGAGGAGAGGAATTTGACGCTGAAAAAACAGCTGAGAAATTCTCTTGTTTTGGGTTCCGGGCTATTGATTTTGGCACTTGTCATGAGAGTGGGGTATGAGCAATATGCCAAATCTCCGAGGCTTGTTTATTATGAAAATATAAACAATGAACTTCGTTCTGAATATAAAATATTGAATAAATCTATTCAGCTTGATGAGATGCGATTGGCAGAGCTGGAAAGAAGAGACGATAGATTTTACAGATCAATTTTTGGGATTGAGCCTTTGGCCCCATCCATTCGTGAGGCTGGTACAGGTGGTTCACCCAGGTATAGCGCATTGCAATCAATATCCAATCCCGATATGATAATTGATGTCAGTATTAAACTGGACAAGGTTTCGAATAAAGCCAGAATACAATCAGCCTCATTTGAGGACATTGAAGAGTTGGCTGAAAGGAATCTGAAGTTGCTGGCTTGTAAGCCATCCATACAACCAATTTCTCCTGAAGATCGTTATTGGATGACCTCCACTTTTGGATATAGAACAGATCCGTTTAACAAAAGAAGAACTTTTCACAGGGGCATTGACCTTGCAGGACCCTATGGTCTGGATATATATGCCACTGGCGAGGGAGTTGTGATATCAGCAGAGTATAATACACATGGCTACGGCAGGGAAGTAGTGATTGATCATGGATTTGGATATAAATCCCGTTATGCTCACCTTCAGAAAATTAATGTTGAAAAAGGAGATAAAGTAAAGCGCGGACAGGTGATCGGAAAACTTGGAAGTACAGGAAGATCAACGGGACCTCATTTGCATTATGAAATCCATTTCAACAGGAAATCAATCAATCCGCTTTATTGTTTTTATGAAGATATTACTCCCAGGGAGTTTAAAATTATTTCTGATAGGGCTGCTCAGCCCTAGTGCTCACAATTAATTTCTCATTTTTTACTAACTTTGCCGAAAATTATTTCGATGGCGAAATCGCAATATAAATTTAATCCCGACAATGTCAACTTTGATAAAGTGGACAATAGTTTTCGTACCAGGTTTTGGCGGATTGTCATTTATATCTTTGCAGCCCTGGTTTTTGCCTTGATATTAAATACGGTATATATTCTTCTCTTTGATAGTCCAAAAGAGCGTCAAGTCAGACGCGAAAATGAAGAGTTGGAAAATCAATATAAAATTCTGCAGGATAGGAAAGCTACTGTTGATACAGTAATGGAGGAGATTGCCAGGACAGATGAAAATATATACAGGTTGATATTCGAGACTGAGCCGGCAGAGAAAAATGAGCTTACAAGCACGACCGATCCGTATATGAAATTGAAAAAGCTTAGCGATAGAGATATCGTGTTTTCGAATGCAGGAAGGCTTGATTCAATGCTTGAAAAGAGCCAGCAGGAGAAACTGGACTATGATATCCTGAGAATAAAAAGTGAGGATAAAGAAGCCATGCTTCAACAGATTCCCGCTATACAACCCTTGGAAAATTCAGACCTTACCCGTACGGCTTCAGGTTTTGGATATCGGATTCATCCCATCTACAGAATTCTTAAATTTCATTCCGGAATGGATTTTACAGCGCCGGTAGGAACCCCGGTTTTCGCAACCGGATCAGGAACCATTGAGGTGGCTTCCAGGTCAAGAAGGGGGAAAGGAAACAGAATCGTACTTGACCATGGCTTCGGATATAAAACATCGTATGCCCATCTCAATGAGTTGAACACAAGGGTTGGCCGAACCGTAAAAAGGGGAGATATTATCGGCACAGTTGGAAATACAGGACAGTCTACAGCGCCCCACCTTCACTATGAAGTGTTGATGAATGATGAGCCGGTAAATCCCTTGAATTTCTATTTTATGGAATTACTGCCTGAAGAGTATGCAAGGATGATTGTCATTTCGAAAAAATCGGGGCAGTCTTTTGATTAACAGGGCTTTTTGTTATCTTGCACGCGAATGGAAAAATTCTATTTTAATCCCGAAACCCTTGAGTATAGAAAGCTTGAGCTAAGTAAGAGGAAGAAATTGTATAATTTCCTGAGGTTTGCTTCAGTGGTAGTTGTGTTTTTTTCTATTTCATTCTTCATCAACAGTGAATTTATTCAGAGCCCGAAGTTTAAGAAATTGGTAGGAAATCAGCAGAGACTGGCCTACGAAATTGAACTGCTAAATCGTGATGTCATACAATATGATAAGATATTGACTGATATAGAATATAACGACGATCATCTTTATCGGGTCTATTTTGAGGTAGATCCTATTCCATACACCTACAGAGAGGCAGGTTCAGGGGGAAATAACAAGTATAAAGATTTGTTTGACAGTCCTTATGCTGATCTGCTAATCCCCACATACCGGAATATTGATGATATTTCACGCAAGCTTGTTGTTCAGTCGAAATCATTTGATGATGTAATCGAGCTGGCAACTAACAAGGAGCTGATTTTAGCAGCGAGACCTGCTATTCAGCCTGTGAGTATTCACGATCTAACGAGGTTTGGTTCTTCATTTGGAATGCGCTTTCATCCAATATTGAAAAGGATCAGACCGCACAATGGAATAGATCTGACTGCCCCAAAGGGGACAAAAATATATGCCACGGCAGATGGAACTGTAATTCAGGCATCCTATACTACCGGAGGTTTTGGGAAGAAAATATTTATCGATCACGGATTTGGATATAAAACACTTTATGGTCATTGCAGTAAGATTCTTGTAGAGAAAGGCCAGAAGGTTGTCAGGGGAGAAGTTATTGGATTGGTTGGAAATACCGGCCTGTCAAAAGGAGACCATGTTCATTATGAGGTATGGGTTAACAACAGACCTGTGAATCCGATTTTCTATTATGCAAATGACCTTTCAGCAGAGGATTACGATAAGATGATTACCCTGTTATCGAAAGCAGATCCATCCTTTGATATCAATTAATAATATGGACAGGCTGTTGAGAGTATTGGTGTTCAGCTTGTTTATTATCCCACAATTTGCTTATTCACAAACTATTGTATCGGACACCGGAATCTCACCTGCGAATTATATTCCTGACACAATTACCATCATAGGTACGGGAGATATTATGCCGGGAACCAATTTTCCGGATCACAGGTATTTGCCGCCCGGAGGAGATTGCGCTAAGCTATTTAATCCGGTGAGAGATATCCTGCACTCAGGTGATGTGACCTTTGGGAATCTTGAGGGTGTCTTTAGTTCAGAGGGAGGGACAGCAAAAAAATGTAACAACCCAAAAACATGCTATGTATTCAGAATGCCGGATGAATACCTGGATTGTATACTGGATGCGGGTTATAATTTGCTGAGTGTGGCAAATAATCACGTAAATGATTTTGGATATGCAGGGAGGCTGAATACAGTAAAACTATTGGAAGAATCTGGTGTTCCCTTTGCCGGATTTAGCACGATACCCTCTGTTACTTTTGTAAAGGATGGAATTAAATATGGTTTTGCAGCTTTTGCACCTCACTCAGGGACAGCGAATCTTAAGGATTATGAGGGTGCAGCAAAGATTGTTTCAGCATTGGAGGATAGCTGTGATATTGTAATTGTCTCCTTTCATGGTGGTGCTGAGGGCAGGGATTATCAACATATTCCCTGTACCGATGAAGTGTATCTCGGGTACAACAGGGGCAATGCTTGTAAATTTGCACACACAGTTGTGGATGCCGGTGCAGATATAGTATTTGGTCACGGGCCCCATGTTACCAGGGCAATGGAGTTGTATCAAGACAGACTGATTTGCTACAGCCTTGGAAATTTTTGCACTTATGCACGGTTTAATCTCAGCGGTCCAAACGGACTGGCGCCCATAATAAAAGTGAATGTTTCAAGAAGCGGGAAGTTTATCGATGGAGAAATAGTTCCCGTTTATCAGGCAGGGCAAGGAGGTCCGAGGCTTGATCCCCAAGCCAGGGTTATCACAAAAATGCAGGAGCTGATAGAGGCTGATTTTCCCAATGGATTACTGGAGGTCAATGATGACGGCAAAATTAATATCAAGCAGTAATTTTTAAAAACTGTTTTTGGGAGCATAATAAAATCATGATTTTGAAAAAGGTATATATTCTACTTCTCCTCACTTCCGGACTGCTTTTCCCGATTGAAGTCCACAGTCAGAATGATTCTGTTGAGCTGCTGAATAAAACCTTCCTTGGAAACTGGCAACGCAATTATTACGGCAATGATGCGCCTTCAAACCTTGAGGTGGTATGGAAACACTTCCTGGGAGAAGGGATTACTGTAATTGGAAGAAAGAGCGGTAGTCGTGAATGGAAGGGGGCAGGATGGACCGGTCAGCCCTTAATGGTGAGAGAGGGAAATGATACATTTTTAATTCAGGGAGCCTTCGATCATCACCTGAAAAAGATCAATGCATCAAATGGGAAGCTTGTGTGGCAATATAAATATGATGATGTAATAAAAGGAACCGGTACCCTCTGGTTCAATGAAACAGATCCTGATCCTGAGAAACGGTGGATAATACTTCAGGGAAGCAGATTGGGGATCGAACACTTTCTTGATGCTCCAAAAGTATACAGTTACAGGGCTATTTCATATATGACGGGCAAGGAATTGTGGCGCCATAATAGTAAATTAACCAGGAGCTACAGCAGGGATGTAGATGCCTCTGCCCTTATCATCAATGATACAGCATATATTGGACTGGAGAATTCATTCTTTACGGTTTTTAATCCGGATCCCGATTCTGCATATAAAAACAAGAGTTACAAACATCCCCTGATATACAATCAACGTATATTATACAAGCCGGAGGATGTAACGAAACATAAGAACAATGTTGTGACGGAAGCTTCTCCGGGTAAAATTGGAAGAATGATCTATATTGCTTCAGGATCGGGTCATGTTTGGGGTTATGACATGGATAGTGAGGAGCTGGTTTGGGATTTCTATGTAGGATCAGACATGGATGGATCGCCGGTGGTTACTTATGACAGTTGTCTGCTTATTGCGGTTGAGAAACAATATATCGATGGACAGGGAGGAATATTGAAGCTCGATCCGACGAAGAAGCCTGATGAAGCAGTGGTTTGGTATTTCCCTGTCCCGGATAAAGAATTTGCAAGCTGGGAAGGTGGAATCATTGGATCAGTATCTGTATCAGATAGTTATAATGATCAACATCTGGCTGCTGCCATCTCAATAGATGGGAAATTGAATGTGATTCGCCACGATTCCCTTTCAGGTGAAACAGTTTCCGGACCAGATGGCTTAACAAGTTATCCTTCACCGGTGCTGGTATTTTCATATGATATGGGCCCTTCTATTTCAAGTCCATTGTTTACTGATGACAGAATAGTAGCGTGCGGATACAACGGGATTTTTCTTTTTTCATACGATAAGGCCGGGAATTTTGAGTTGTTGGACAGGAAAATTGTGACAGTCGAATCCACACCTTTTATATACAATAACAGGATTTATATAGCCTCAAGAAATGGATATCTTTATTGTTTAGGGACAAAAGATTGATTTCGTGCGCATTTTTTTATAATTTGTGGTGTTTTAGAGAAAACTTATTCAAATGCCCTATAAGGAAAAAAAGGTAGAGAAGTTATATTATTCCATTGGAGAAGTGGCCGCTATGTTTAAGGTCAATACTTCATTGATTCGTTTTTGGGAAAAGGAGTTTGATATTATCAAGCCCAAAAAGAACAAGAAGGGAAACAGGCTTTTTACACAGAAGGATATTGATAATTTCCACCTGATCTTTCATCTCGTGAAGGAGAAGGGGATGACATTGAAAGGTGCTCAGAAGAAGTTGAGGGAGAACAAAGACGAGCAGGAGCATGATTTTGAGATCATCAAATCACTGGAAGAGATCAAACAGATGTTGTTGTTGGTCAAGGAATCTCTTTAGCCCTCACCGGAGGTAATGATTATTTTTTACATGTGACTTCCATCTGGCAGCTAAAATCAATTATAAACAGATGAAACTAAAAGATATAAGTGCTTTTTTTGAAGCCTATGCTCCCCTGATGTACCAGGAATCGTATGACAATTCGGGTCTGCAGGTGGGGGATTATGCAATGGAGCTGAGAGGTGCCCTTGTAACGCTTGATGTTACAGAGGAGGTTATTGATGAGGCAATTGAAAAGAATCTTAACCTGGTGATTGCCCATCATCCTGTTATATTCAGCGGGATTAAATCTCTGACGGGAAAAAATATGTCCGAAAGGGTTATCCTTAAAGCCATAAAGAATGATGTGGCAATTTATGCGGTTCATACAAATCTGGATGCGGTTGAGAATGGTGTAAACGGAAAGATTTGTGAAAAGCTTGAACTGCAAAAATGCAGAATTTTGGAGCCGATAGCTGAAGTGCTGAAGAAGCTGGTTGTTTTTGTTCCCCTATCGCATGCTGATAAAGTAAGGGATGTATTATTTGAAAATGGTGCGGGAAATATCGGAGCATATGATAGTTGCAGTTTTAATCAGGATGGTAAAGGTACTTTCAGGGGAGGAGAGGGCAGTGATCCTTTTGTAGGAGAGAAGGGGAAAATGCACACTGAGGCAGAAGTAAGAATTGAGACGATTTTTCCGGAGCATGAAAAGGGGAGGGTGATTGGAGCTATGTTGCAGGCCCATCCATATGAAGAAGTGGCCTATGATATTTATCCGCTTGACAATAAATTCAAGAAAGTGGGTATGGGTATGATTGGCGAATTAAAGAATGAGATGGCAGAAAAGGATTTTCTGCAATTATTGAAGGATGAATTCGGTACAGCTTGTATCAGACATACGGCTTTTCTTGGTAGAAAGATCAGAAAAGTGGCAGTAAGTGGCGGTGCCGGAAGTTTTTTATTGAGAAGAGCAATATCTTCAGGTGCAGACGTATTTGTTAGTGGTGACTTCAAATATCACCAGTTTTTTGATGCGGAAAAGCGCATAATTATAGCAGATATTGGTCATTTTGAGAGCGAACAATATACCCGAGAGCTTTTTTATGAACTACTTACGAAAAATTTCCCTAAATTTGCAGTCCATTTATCAGACGTGAATACAAATCCAATAAAATATTTCTAATTGATGGCAAAAGCAAAGACCAAGGCGGAAGCTCCTGAGATGACTATAGAGGAAAAACTTCGGGCGCTTTTTGAATTGCAACAGGTAGATACTTCTGTTGATAAGATAAAGATACTTAGAGGCGAACTCCCTTTAGAGGTTCAGGATCTGGAGGATGAAATCGAAGGACTTCAGACAAGAGTATCAAAGTATGAAGAGGACATTGAGGCACTGGATAAAACAATAAGCGGAAAGAAACTGGAGATTCAGAATTCTCAAGGCCTTATTAAGAAATACCAGGAGCAGCAGGACAATGTAAAAAATAACAGGGAATATGATTCACTTTCCAAAGAAATGGAATTTCAAACGCTGGAAATTGAACTTTGTGAGAAACGTATAAATGAGTTTACAGCAAAGATTTCAGAGAAGAAGGTTATTATTACTGAATCATCAACTGTATTAAGTGAACGAAGTGGTGATCTTGATGTCAAGAAAAAAGAACTGGACGATATTATTGCTGAAACTCAAAAAGAGGAAGCAGTACTGAATAAGAAATCTGAAGGAATTCAGAATATAATTGACCCAAGGTTACTATCAGCTTACTTTAAGATTAAAGGGAATGCCCGCAATGGTTTGGCAGTAGTATATGTTGAGAGAGATGCATGCGGTGGATGCTATAACAAGATTCCACCACAACGTCAGCTCGATATCGCTTCACGCAAAAAGGTTATTGTTTGTGAATATTGCGGAAGAGTGTTGGTAGACAGTGAGATATTGGAAACTTCCGATAAAAAATAAGAGATCGTTGATCTTTTCTAAGGCTGTTCATTTTGGACAGCCTTTTTAATTTTCTGCCAATCTGATTCCTTGTTTCCTTTCAGATTAGACCTGGTGTCGTTCAGAAATTGTTTCATGAGCTTTATATCTGCGGGCTTCATTTTTAGCTCTGTATATGTAAGAGAATCGATGGCTGCCGGGACGAGGCTGAAAGCGATGCCATTTTCAAGTTGAGGTTTATGTACCCATAGAGGCAGATAGGAGTAATCTTTTATATATGTTGAATCAGATTTTTCCAATGTCATTTCAATAATGATACCTCCATTGGTATACCTTTTGCGTTGATTTGATATCAGATTTCCCATGGAATAAACCACCAGTTGTCCTTCGGGATACATTTTAATGGGTTGTACTACATGGGGGTGAGAGCCTATGATGGTACTTGCGCCATTCCGAAACAGAAAATCCACCATTTTTCGCTGCTTGCTGTTTTCGCTGCGTTCATACTCTTTTCCCCAGTGCATTAAAACTATTGTAAAATCCGGCTCTGCTGTGGCGGCTTTTGCGAGGTCTTTTTTGATCTGAAGCGTGTCGATATAGTTTACAATATTAGGAGGCGTAACTTTGATGCCGTTGGTTCCGTAGGTATAGTTCAGAAGTGCCAGTCTGATCCCATTCTTTTCAACAATAAGCGGATAGTTTATGGCGCGTTCCTTTCCATCTTTGAAAACTCCGGAATGTATCAGAGAGAGAGTATCCAGTACTGATAATGTACGTTCAAGCCCCTTTTTGCGCCTGTCGATCGCGTGATTGTTTGCATGCACTAAAATATCGAAACCGATGTTCTTTAGCTCCATGGGCAGTTCATCCGGACTGGAGAATGCGGGGTAGCCTTTATAAGGAGGCCCGGCCAGTGTTACTTCAAGGTTTCCTATTGCGATATCGGCTGATGAGACAAAGGGTTCCAGGTATTGAAAGCAGCTTGTATAATCGTAATTCCCGTGTCCCTGTTTTTTTGCTGATTCAATTTGAGAATCATGTCCCATTATGTCACCTGCAAAGAGCAGGGTAAGTTGAGGGTTTGATTGGGAATATGCCAGATTAAATGTTAATATCAGGGTGAAAATAGGAATGATATTTTTTCGTAAACTACTCACATTTAATGATATAAATTCAGTTAATCTTTATTCAGCACTTTCAGGGCTGGTGGGGATGTTCATATTATAACCACGGGTTTCAACCCGTGGCTAAGCCTATTGTATCTCTTTGGGATAGGTTAATAGTATCCCTTCGGGATCGGGGATTACCAGCTTCCACCGGCACCACCGCCACCAAATGATCCGCCGCCACCGCCGCCGAATCCACCACCGAATCCGCCACCTCCTGAGGAGAAATTGCCGAAGCTCCCACCGCTGCGTGAACCGCTCATCATGCCCAATGCAAGCCAGAATGGCAAATTGCTTCTTCCGCCAATGCCGGAACTTCTTCTGCCTCTTGATCCAAATATTATTACCAGCCAGAAGATGATAAAGAAGATTCCACCGATAGCCGATCCTGCAGCCGATCCTGCAGATCGTTCATTGTATTCGTCAGGGGTAAATTTCCCTTCGAGAAGAGAGATCAGAACAGTTGTGCCTTTGTCGATCCCTCCATAGAAGTCTCCCTCCTTAAAGCTGGGAAGAATCTCATTTTCAACAATCCTTTTTGCAATGGCATCGGGGACATACTGCTCCAGACCATATCCCGTGGAGATAAAGATATCACGTTCTTTCATATCCATGAGAATGAGAAGTCCATTGTCTTTCCCTTTTTGTCCTACACCCCATTTTTCCCCAATTTCCGTGGCCAGCATGGAAATCGGATAACTGTTGTTTTCATTTATGCTTACCACAAAAATCTGTGTTGAGCTGCTCTGTTGGAAATAGCTCAATTTCTGATTTAGCTGTTGCAGTTGTGCAGAACTGAATACATGTGCATAATCATTTACCCAGTTTTCTGGTGCATCTGGCACCGGAAGATCACTTCCTTGTCCCATTACAGGACCCATTAATACCAGTGTCAGGGCAAGTACTATATTTTTAATTCTATTCATCTCCAAATGATATTTCGTCGGATAATTCATTCACATCATCACTTTGATAAGGGAAGTGTGCTTTTAGTTGTTCTCCGGCCATTGCAATTCCAGTCTCAAGTCCATCGGCAAATTTGCCCTCCTTGAATTTTGTAAGGATCTCCAGCTTAATGTTGTCCCAGAAATCATCCGGAGTGACAGCATTGATCCCTGCATCTCCCAGTATTGCAAATTTCTTGTCTTTTACGGCCAGGTAAAACATTACCCCATTGCGTTGTTCCGTTTTGTGCATCTCCAGTTTCTCAAACCATGCTGATGCACAATCCAGTACATCGGCTTTACATCTGTTATCCAGATGCAAACGAATCTCTCCCGAGGTATTCAGCTCAGCACCGGTGATGGCAGCCTTCAGACGCACCTTTTCCTCTTTGGTAAAAAAATTTATTGCAGACATATTTTGTTTATTTTTTAAAAGACAACTTCGGGAGCTACATCAGTACCCTCAGCAGATTCGAAGTAACCGCGCTGCTCCAGTCCTGCCATTTTCGCAATTGTACTTTTGGGAATCCGACGGATGGTTGCATTGAAGTCTTTTACAAATCCATTGTATTTTCTTCTCTCAACAGAAATTCTGTTTTCAGTTCCTTCCAGCTGTGCCTGTAGCTCCAGAAAATTCTGATTGGCCTTTAACTCAGGATATCTCTCCACAGTCACCAGCAATCTAGACAGTGCTGAGCTAACTCCCTGCTGGGCTTGTTCGAATTGGGCGATCGCTTGCGGAGAAAGATTGGATGGATGGATCGATACACTGGTTGCTTTTGCTCTTGCTTCAATTACCTGTGTAAGGGTCTCCTGCTCGAAGTCAGCATATCCCTTTACTGTATTCACCAAATTGGGTATCAATTCTGCCCGCCTTTGGTAAGACGCTTCAACATTGGCCCATTGTCCGTTGATCGCTTCTTCTTTAACCACGAGGCCATTATAAATGTTTATTCCCCAGATTACTAATAGTACTACGCCAAGCGCAATATAAATCCATGTTCTATTCTTTTTCTTCATTTTATTTTTTTTCAAAAGTAAAAAAAACTTTTTTGCTTTGTGCAAGAGTTGCGTATTAACGGTGAAAAATCGGTGAATTCTGCTACTTTTGCAAACTTAACCAAAAAAAAGTACCCAGCTATAGGCGATGCTATTTAACTCAGCAATATTCCTGGTCTTTGCTTTGATATTTTTTATCATTCTTTACTTTGTACACAAGAATGGAAATGTCAAATTGCGCTGGTTTTTTCTGGTTGCAGCTTCATTTTTCTTTTATGGGTGGTGGGACTGGAGGTTTTTGTTTCTTATTATTGGCAGTGGATTGATCGATTATTTCTCTGCCCATGGGATTGCGAGGTATCCTGGCCGGAAAAAACTATTTCTTATATTGTCCATTCTGGGTAATATTGGATCGCTGGCTGTATTTAAATACTCAGGATTTATCGCTTCGAATATTGATGCCTTAACAAGCATGATAGGTATGGATACCCACATGCTTGAGAATGTGCCTGAATTTATGTTGATCTTGCCGGTGGGGATCAGTTTCTATACTTTTCAATCGATGAGCTATACCATTGATATCTATAAGGGCAAACTGAAGCCTACCAATAGTATCTTACATTTCTTTGCATACCTGGCGCTGTTCCCCCAGCTGGTTGCAGGTCCGATCGTTCGTGCCCGTGACTTGATTCCACAGTTGACAAAAGTGCGTTTTACCACTGAATTTGAACGTTGGAATGGATTGAAGTTAATTGCAATAGGATTCTTTAAAAAAGTTGTGCTGGCCGACAATATTGCTCCAATGGTCAATACGGCTTTTAGCAATGTGCATCAAACAGAATCAACAGGATTCTGGTGGTTGGTAATGCTGGGATTTGGCTTCCAGATATATTTTGATTTTAGTGGATATTCTGATATTGCCAGGGGACTGGCAAAGTGGATGGGATTGCATTTCAGGATCAATTTTAACCATCCATATCACAGTGCATCTCTCAGAGAGTTCTGGACACGCTGGCATATCTCTCTCTCCACATGGTTTAGAGATTATGTCTATATTCCAATGGGTGGTTCTAAAAAAGGAGTATTCAATGCTTATCTCTTTATGTGGATCACGATGGTGGTATCGGGATTGTGGCACGGCGCATCCTGGAATTTTGTGCTATGGGGAGCCATTCATGCCCTCTTCCTGAGTGTGGAGCGCATAACAAAATGGCCGATCCTGTTTAATAAAACTGTGGTTACCAGAATATTCTCAATTATAATTACAAATGTTATCGTATTGATAGCCTGGGTGTTTTTCAGGGCCGATAACATGGATACTGCTTTGTATGTAATTGACAAGATGTTCAGTATTGCGCCATTGGGAGACTTTGAGATCACGGATACAATATTCTTGGGAGGATATATGGTTGTTTTCAGTGTTTTAATTGAACTCGTATTGAAATTCAAGTCAAATCCATTGAGATTGTTACAAGGAAAACAGAGAAGAATTGTGGAGATCATCTATATATCACTATTGATATTGGCGGCGATCTATTTCCGTGGTGAAGGAAACGAATTTATATATTTCCAGTTTTAGGATTATGAAGAGAGAAAGAATCATATATGTACTTTTGCTGGTAGCTGTATATGTTGTTCTCGTACAGCTAATCAGAGAGGAGCCTGATATGGTTGCTTATAAGAATGATAAGTTCTGGATCACCAAAACTTTTTCAGAGAAGACTTATCCTGTAGTGTTTGGCGGGGATTCAAGAGTCTATCGGGGAATCTCCCCTGCTGAATTTGAGGATGAGTTTCCCGGAATGGAAGGCGTTAATCTTGGATATTCGTCAAATGGATATCATCCTGAATACATGAAATTTATGCATAGCAGATTGGACAAGAGTGCTGAATCTCCTGTAATAGCTCTTGGGATCTCACCATTTAATTTTTCTAAGCGTGGTTCCCGGAGCGATCATTATAAGCAGCAGCGGAACGATAGAAAAAAGGAGGAGATTATTCAGTACATGTACTTCTATAATTTTACCCGATTCTTTCAGCCTGTGGATTTTCTGAAAACGTTTGGTCTTGAGAAGAAGATAGATGGCTTTTGGAATTACCGTTTGATCTATCATTTCGACGGGTGGATGGAGTCTTATTATCTACAGCCGGACAGCCTCAAGATGCTTAATTCATATAAAGTAACGTTCACAGACAATGAGTACAATGAAGAGAGTCTGGGAATGCTTTGCAGACAAGTGAGAAAATGGACGGATGAAGGGATTACGGTTGTTGCTTTCCGAACGCCTGCAACCCATGGTGTCAGGGTTTTGGAAGATAGTCTTAGCGGGTTTTTGATCAACCCTTTCATAAGTCAATTTCAGGATGCAGGAGGAAACTGGATTGAAGTGGACAGAACAAAATATAATACTTATGATGGCAGTCATCTCGACCATATTTCTGCCTTACAGTTTTCGCGCGATCTGGCCATTGATATACGTGAAATTCTGAATTCAGGAGAGTAATTCCTTAAACAATGTGACCATGGGATTGTTTGAAGGAAAGGTTTGTGGATATGTTTTATAAAATCCCAAAACCATTCTGAAAATCGTAATTTTGCCTTTCAAATAGCAGCGTATGAATATACAAGAGTTTAAAGAAGCGATTCTGGAAGGGATGCCATCTTATCTTCCCGAAAAACAGGTCTACAATCAGGATTTAAATCATGCACCTAAAAGGCGACAAGTATTAAATACTGATGAGAAGAGGCTGGCAGTTAAGAATGCATTGAGGTATGTTCCAAAGGAGCACCATGCTGTTTTAGCACCCGAGTTTGCTGAAGAAATGGAGCTTTACGGGAGAATCTATATGTATAGATACAGGCCTGAATATCAGATTAATGCAAGAAATATTGAAGCATATCCTTATCAATCGAAGCAGGCTGCAGCTATCATGCTGATGCTTTCGAATAACCTTGATCCTGATGTGGCGCAGCATCCCGATGAGTTGATCACCTATGGTGGCAATGGTGCTGTGTTTCAGAACTGGGCACAGTACAGACTTACCATGAAATATCTGGCCACCATGAGCAATGAGCAGACACTGGTTATGTATTCAGGGCATCCGATGGGACTGTTTCCTTCACATGCTGAAGCTCCCCGGGTAGTGGTGACCAATGGGATGGTTGTCCCAAATTATTCAGGTACGAATGATTATGAACGGATGAATGCTTTAGGTGTGTCTCAATATGGTCAGATGACAGCAGGATCGTTTATGTATATAGGTCCGCAGGGAATTGTGCATGGAACAACAATTACCCTGTTGAATGCCGGGAGAAAGATTTCCGGCAAGGCAGGAGGGACTTTAAAAGGTAAACTCTATATCACCTCAGGTTTGGGAGGGATGTCGGGTGCACAGCCAAAGGCAACTGTAATTGCCGGTGGAATCTGTCTGGTGGCTGAGGTGAACAAGAGAGCCATTGATACCAGACACAAGCAGGGTTGGGTAGATGAAGTTTATGATGATCTCGAAGAAATTGAAAAGAGAGTTCAGGAGGCAAAAACCAAGGGAGAGGAAGTCTCTATTGCCTATCACGGCAATATTGTAGATCTCTGGGAGTATTTTGTCGAAAAAGATATTGCTGTGGAATTGGGTTCAGACCAAACATCGCTTCACAATCCATATAGCGGTGGATATTATCCGGCCGGATATAGTTTGGAGGAAGCAAATAGCTTAATGATCGATGATCCTGAAAAATTCAAGGATGCAGTACAGGAATCACTTCGGCGACAGGTGATTGCCATAAATACATTATCAGACAGAGGAATGTATTTCTGGGATTATGGAAATGCTTTCCTATTGGAAGCGGGCAGGGCAGGAGCGGATATTTTCTCCGAAGGCGATAGTTTTAAGTATTCTTCATATGTTCAGGCGATAATGGGACCGTTGTTTTTTGATTATGGATTTGGTCCTTTCCGGTGGGTTTGTACATCCTCTGATTCTGAGGAACTGGAGATTACCGACAAGATCGCCAGTGATGTGATGGAAGAGATAGCAGAAGATGTGCCTGATGAGATTCGCTCTCAGCTGGAAGACAATATTCACTGGATAAAGGAAGCCGGCAGAAATAAAATGGTTGTTGGTTCTCAAGCCAGGATCCTTTATGCCGATTGTGAGGGGAGGACTAAAATTGCGCTGGCTTTTAATAAGGCTATCAGGGAGGGAGTCATTAAGCAGCCTGTAGTATTAGGCAGAGACCACCATGATGTGTCGGGAACAGATTCACCCTACCGGGAGACATCCAATATTTACGACGGATCGCAATTTACTGCTGATATGGCAGTACAAAATGTAATCGGTGATGCTTTCAGGGGTGCTACATGGGTTTCACTACACAATGGAGGAGGTGTAGGATGGGGAGAAGTTATCAATGGCGGATTTGGAATGGTGCTGGATGGAACAGCTGAAGCTGATCAAAGGATCAGGCGTATGCTGCACTGGGATGTAAACAATGGTATTGCCAGGAGAAGCTGGGCAAGGAATAGTGAGGCGATGAGTGCTATAGAAAGGGAGATGGAAAAAACCAGGGAGTTAGAAGTTACTATACCCAATCTTGTAGAAGAAAAGATTCTTTCAGGATTATTTAAGTAGTGCTTCGTATGGTTTTCGGAGAGAGACTTCGAATTCATGCATCATCAAATTCCGACCGAAGCGCGCATGCTCTTTTCCCATCACATAAATGTCAATGGTAGGGATGGAGAAAACCCTGTGTTGCCCGGCGATAACAGGACTTTTCTCTGTATCAATATATATAGATTTAGTTGCCGGAAACTCTGATCTTAGCGTATCAAGAATCTTTGGTTTTAATGTTTTGCAAACATTGCATGCATCATTTGAGTAATAGACTACTACGATATCTGAAGTATCAATTAGTGATTGAAAATCTTCCGGATTATAAATATTCTCCATCTTTATATTTTAGTATTGATCGGAACTTAGCATAACAAGCTGACATCCTTCAATTGTTTCTATACCAAGGCTTTCAAGCTGGTTCATGAACTCTTCGTTCAATGTCCCGGGATTGAAAATCACCCTTTTCGGCTTGAGTGAAATTATATAATCCTTGAATTCATCCTGTCGTTGAGGTCCGATATAGAGTGATACAGTATGTACATCCTCAACCTCAGGCTGCCCCCGCTTAATAAATTTCTCCACCATTCCACTTGGCTTTACAGATACAGAAATCACACCCGGTCGAAAGCCAACAGGTACCACATCATGCCCATGACGAACAAGACTTTTTACCGCTTTGAAGGAATAGCGGGCCGGATTAGGACTGGCCCCAAGGACAACTGTTTTTTTCATTTACCAGAATGCTGATATAAACGACAAAAATAGGGAAATTAGTTTTAAGAGATGGTGTGGTGCAATATGCTATATAGAATCATTATCGCATTATCGCATTATCGCATTATTTCATTATCAACACAACAGCATATGCTGCAATCCCTTCTTCCCGTCCGGTAAATCCCAATTTCTCTTCCGTAGTGGCTTTAATGGAGATTTGGTTTTTTTCAATTCCCATTGCCAGTGACAGTGCAGAGCGCATATCATCGATATAGGCTTGAATTTTTGGTTTTTGCAGGCAGACAGTGCAATCTATATTTCCAATGGAGTATCCGAGATCACGAATCATGCGTATGGTTTTTTCCAGGAGTATCAGGCTGTTAATGCCTTTATAATCAGCAGAATTATCCGGGAAGTGTTGTCCGATATCTCCCAATGCTGCAGCCCCGAGCAAGGCATCGCAAATGGCATGTACAAGTGTATCGGCATCAGAATGTCCCAGTGCTCCTTTTGAATGATCAATATCCACTCCTCCAAGGCGAAAAGGGGTGCCTTCGATTAACTGGTGAACATCATATCCGAAACCTATGCGGGTTTGCATTATGCAATATTAAAGATTCAAACTCTCAAAGTCAAATGAGAGGGTAAAGCGCAGTGTGTTTGCCAGTGGACTATTTTGTCCGTTGGTTGGAACCAGGTAAGCAAAATCAAGTGAAAACACATTTAATTTCAGTCCAACTCCAAGAGTGAGATATTTCCTGTTTCCTTTAATAGTACTCTCATGGAAATACCCTGTTCTGATTGCAAATTGATTGCGGTACCAGTATTCAACACCAGCACTGATCATTATCTCTGCAAGTTCCTCCCTGAAGGGTGAACTCCAGGTTCCATCATCATAACTGATGCCGGGTGCGTCGTAGAAGGACTGTATCATCCCAAGTACTATTGATTCCGGGTACTCTTTTCCGCGGTCAAGAACGATTTGATTAGATGCAGAATCAAGCTTCATGACAGGAGTAGTTGGCACCAGTAGTTTATTAAATTCCAGGATAAAACTCATTGAGTTGTAATCATCCAGATCATAGTCGAACCTTCCACCCAATCTCAGGTTAGATGGAATGGGGATTTTTTTGGCATCAGCTGTATATGAAATAGGTGTACCTAAATTAGAAAGGTTTATACCCAGTGCATAATTCGATTTTTGTCCGCCAACATACATAGTGTTCTGATAGTAGAACCCAAGGTCAGAAGAAACTGCAATTCCCGGTTTTGATTCTTCACCACCGATAAGCTGACCCTGTGTGAGATCGGAATGAATGTATCTGAAAATAATACCTCCGGAAAAATTATCAGTAAAAAGTCTTGAATATCCTACATCCAGGGCAAGCTCAAAAGGGGTAAACTGGCCCCATGTTACTCCTTGAATATCTGTAAAAGCAATACTTCCCAGGGAAAAATAGCGCAGTGAGCCACTTACAACCTGGTCTTTGGATGGTTTAAAATATGCAGTCAGGTAGGCAAGATTGATATCAGGAATGATTTTTCTTAACCATGGTGTATAGGATATTGAAAGTCCTCCGTCTTCTTCAATGAAGGCATATTTTGCTACATTCCAGTGTTGTGAATTAATATCCGGTTTGGTAGCAACACCGGCATCGCCGAGTGCTCCTGCCCTGGAGTCGGGAGCAATGGTTATAAATGGAACAGCGGTACTGATGGTATTTATCTCTCCACCTTTCAATTCTCCGATTGAAATCTGACCAAAGCCACTTACTGCAAATAGCCCCAGGAATCCACTTAGAATATAAATACGTTTTAAGGACATCTTAAACATTCAAATTAAATTTTAGTGCACAAATATAATAGATTTTCCTGCATTGGAATCTATAAATCTTAGAACATTATATATACGAAAATATGGAGGGTTTATTATACTCATTTTGAAGATTATAAATAATATATTTATCTCTTGATAATAAGTCGACCGGAGCCTACTGCTTCTTCACCTGTTTCGCTTTTTACAAAGACCTTATAAGCATATACGCCGCCTCCAAGACTCACTCCTCCATATCCGGTTCCGTTCCATGGAATTGGATCAACCCGATAACCCGGATTGTATATTATATCTGATAGAATCGTTGCAAGGGATCCGTTAATGTCATATATCCTGATGACCACTTCCAATTCCTGATCAGGGCGGTTATGTTCGATGTTGAACCAGGTTTGGTCTATAAATGGATTTGGATAGTTATAAATTTCTTTGAGCAGCATTTCAGTGGACTCCACAACTATAAATTCCAGGGATTTCTGTGCTGAGTTATTAAAAATATCCCAGACCTTTACATTAATTGTGTGTTTACCGATTTCCAGATCCTTGTATGGATATCTGACACTTCCGGATGCGTACTGGTCAATATCAGCCTGATAATACTCATTTAAAATTGTTGCATTGAACCTGTCATCATCCAGGGTAGCAGTGATGTCATGACCAATACCATTACCCGTAGTATTGATTCCGAATGCATCATTGATATAGATAAGAAGTTCCGGAGATGAGGTTACAATACCTCCATGTTTAAATAGCGAGTCATTCATGAAAACCTGAATTTCAGGTCCTTCTGTATCTGAACTTGAGAGGTCGCCCAGTCCACCGATTATCAGATCAAGTGTTGAGCCATGCGCATCATCAACTCCATTTTCGCTGTAATAACTAATTTTACCATTGCCAATGGCATAATTAATGTCCTTTGGGATATAGAAATTAAAATTGAATCTTCCATTTTCGACAGTTGCCTTTCCCTTATATAATATGGAGTTGCGTGCCTGGAATTCCATTGGAGTACCTCCATCGTTGGCAAGTGTAACGAGATTTTTCATTTTGTCATAAACGATTGGTGAAATCGTACCATTAAATGAATTATAAGGTTCTCCGGATTGTGTTTCAATATGACCGCTGATCGTTACAAAATTAAGCGCAGCAATTGTATCTGTGCTATTCTCTATTTCAATATTATTGATAGAGTCGGTTATGACAATATTCTTTGGAAAGGAGAGACTGATTGAGGGATCTCCCAGGAGGGTAAAATTTCTTTTGTTAATGCCGGCACCAGCTTCGTTTTTACTATATACAATAATATCACCCAGTCTAAAACATAAATTATTGCTGTCTTTTTCAAAAATTTTCTCGTAAAATTTTTCATTAAGCACATGATTCGGTCCCGAATAAACCAGGCGTGTTGTGGTGAACAGTGCAATGCTTCCCCCGGTAGGATTTAACAATACTTCCTCCCCGGCTGTGGAAACTTCAAGTTTTGATTTTAGATTGTACTCATCATAACGACTGAATTCACACGTTGCAGTCATAAACAATGGCCATTTCCCTTCATTATCCCAGGCCTTAATATTTGTGATGTCAAGTATTTTTTCATGGGCCAGTCCTGTAACACCACCATGTCCCGTATAATTAATAATTAAAGCTCCCCTATCCATTTGTTCGTTCAAACTCTGTGTTACACCGGGGTAGAGATCGCCTGTAGGTGTCGTCTCCTGGGGATAGGCATCAAGAAATATCTTATTGATGTTGTAGTTTGGATAATTCTCTTCGATATACCCGGCCAGACTGTTTGCTTGTCGCATGTGGATGTTTCCATCTTCATCATCACCAATGAAGCAGATGTAATTTCGCCAGTCTCCAAGCGTTTCAACCTGGTCGTAGGCAATTATTTTGTCGACTAACTGTTCTGCTTCCAGCAATGTTGATACAGGTAATCTGCCAATACCAATATCCAGCAGTCCGCTATACATCTCTTCTCCGGTATCCAATAGTCCAAAGAAATCGTCAGAGACATATGAAAGTGTTGGTGTAAGAGAGTTATCAGACTGGTAGGTCATGATCATGTTAGGGTTATATGAGGCCGTATCCCTGTTATCGAATGATCCGTCACCAAACAGAAGCAGGTATTTTGTCATCTCCTCTGCAGATGACCTGTCATAGTGCATCTTCAGATAATTTCTAATGGCACTTACGTTTGGTGTTCCGGATGAGAATTCGTTGAAGATCTTATCCTCCGTGACAATGTTAACTGTCAGACCATCATTCTCACGCCTGTGCTCAGCAAGTCTGGTGACCTGTTCTTCAAACATTTCATGATATATAATGATCATATCCGGAGGCGTTTCTCTATGCAGGTTTTGGTTCTCAATTTTGCCAAGTCCGGTTCCATTATAAACAGGTGCTGGAAATGTTCCATCAGGGGAGAAGACAATAAAATCCCGTAATTCATCCGTTTTCAATTTAAAGACAGCAGTTCCTGAAGCTATTTCAAACGGGATATTTCCCGGTATATCAGGATCAGAAATGTCCCATATTATAGTATTGTTATCAGTTCCCTGGATTCTGAATTCACCAATCTTACCCAGACCGGCACTTCTGCTGTCTCTAAAATGAAGTTGATCGCTATCCAGATGGAGATTTCCCCGGCCATTTATGATTATGTGATTCAGCCAACCTTCAGAATTTGAATTGGGTTGCAGATATTCCACAACAACCGTTACAATTTCCTGTGTACTGTTATATGAGAATAGTCCGGAATTTTCTTTGGCATAGGTAGAAGTATAATGACTTAGATTGACATAGTCTATAGAAATGGTCCCCAGCGTCGTATTATTGGCTTTGATTCTGTATGATGATTGTTCATTGGAGCGAGCTGCTACAGTTACGCGGATTTTTACAGGATTGGCTGTATTCAGACCCTCAAGCGCAAAAGGGTAAGCTCCGGTTAGTGTAATACTGTATTTGTCGCCATACCATTCTTTTCCTGAATATAGCAGGTTATACTTCTCATCTTCAAGGAATTTCAGTAGGTCATAAGTCGTGACAATATCTGTAGCAGATCCTTCACTCATTTCTGCATCATCCGGCTGAGAAGCAGCTCCCAAATCATCTGTGAGAAAATAATATCCTCTGTTTGAATAATCATGCAGCGAATGTGAGAAAAAATCATTTGCAAGATCATACTCCCACGATTCCGCCCCCCTGGCGTAAAACAGGAGATAATCACCAGGCCCGAATAGCTGGTCGCTGCCTTTTTCAGTGTATACTCCTATTTCATGAAGATCATCGTAACTTCCCCGGCTGTAGTCTTCAGGTATAAAGACTGTTCCGGCTCCAAAAACTTTAACTGATGCGGGATTGGATATTCCCATGTTTATCATCTGCTCGTAAGTAAGTTTATGGATTCCCGATTGCTCCACGGCAATCTTATACCAGTCATTATTTGCAAGTACTGAAGAGCTGGTATATAGTCCGCTTTGAGTGCTCTTTAATATTGCAAGAGGTTTCTCGGTTTGAACATCCAGAGTGAATGATTCTACCTTTTCAATCAAGCCCGATATGGAGTTTCTAAAGAAAGGAGTAACTTTAAATTGCAACATTGGGCGTTTTTTCTCGTATACGATCTCAATTGTGAATGAAGGAGAGGATTGAATTTTTGTATTTTTAAGTTGATTTAAAAATGCAGGATCAACAACTGAAGATTCATTGACAATCACGGTGGCCCTGGGAAGCAATCCTTCGTGGGTCCATGGAGTAATTTTTGCGTATTGAGGTAATAGAGTGTTCTGTTCAGCGTATATAGCTTGACGAAAGAAGATCAGTGAATCATTTTTCTCCCACGGAATACTATATGTTTTCACCTGGCTAAATGCCAGATTTGGTAGAAGAATGAGTAGAAGTATGATCAGTCGTTTCATTAAATGAATAGATTCAGGGATGCAAAAATATATATTATAACTGACTATTTGACGTTGAAGTAATAACGACCCTGACATATCCTTATTGTTAAAGAAATGTTAAACCTGAATTATTAATATTTTAGCTGTTAAATTTGAAGATGCCTTACAGAATTCTTATATCTTTTATTTTTTTGATAAACTTACCACAAGTTGGTGATGCTCAGGATCCTCTGTTTTCGCATTTTTATTCAAATGGAATTCATCTGAATCCGGCCTGGGCCGGAGTTGAAGGGCCTGCTAAAATATTTTTTGGATATAGAAATCAATGGCCTAATTCTGGATCTTCATATATTACATATCAGGCTTCATATGATCAATATGTTGATAAGCTGCATGGAGGACTGGGGTTTCGGGTATTAAATGATATGCAGGGAGGCGGGGCATTTAATACCTTTGATTTTTCGGCTATGTATTCCTATCATTTCAAGGCTTCACGCTGGCTTTATTTTGCTGGTGGAATCCAGGCTGGGATTGGACAACAATCTCTCAATACGGCCGATCTGGTATTTGGAAATATGATTGATCCTGTTACTGGATCAACAGGTGTTAATTTGGAGAATGTACCTGGCTATAGTGAGTTCTATCCTGATTTCGCAACGGGCGTAACAGCTTTTTATAAAGGTGTTTATGGTGGTTTGGCTCTTCATCATATTCTTAATCCGGCAATTACGGACAGAGATGACCCAACAGGTTTCATACCACGGAAATATACTATGCATATTGGAGCAATAATTCCAATAATTGAGAAAAGAATCGGCAGGGAATTATTACAATTATCTCCAAACCTGGTTTTTATGCAACAGCAAAATATTCAGCAGATCAACTATGGACTGGAAGTAATATACCGAGATATAATGATCGGACTCTGGACACGTCATGATATTGTCTTTAACTATGGAAATCTCATATTTTCAGCAGGTTATAGTACTGAGAGATTTCGATTCAGGTATAGTTATGATGTGGGATTATCCAGTCCCACCATTAGATTGCCAAACATGGGAGCACACGAATTTTCGATGTTGATAATATATGAGAATCTTAATAAAAGAAAAAAACGCAGCGCAATAAAATGTCCGAAATTTTAGTTAATTTTGTGAGAAGTTTATATATTAGCGTTTGTATAACTGTAAAACCTAAAAATGCCATGAAAATAGCACTGAGACTGGTTCCTATTATTATTGTTGCTGTTGTTCTTGCCGGATGTAGCAAAGATGCCACGAAATCTGGTAGTGTTTCCAGCGCAACAGGTTGGGACTTTAATAAAGGAATAGAGGAGACGGGAGGATTTGAAGTTATTGCATCAGCAGACCAGGAAACTGGTCCCGGACTGACCCTTATTGAGGGAGGTACTTTTACCATGGGTAAAGTACAGGATGATGTTATGTATGAATGGAATAATGTACCCAGAAGGGTTACTGTAAGTTCATTTTACATGGATATCGCTGAGGTAAGCAATGTAAATTACCGGGAATACCTTTTCTGGCTTAACCGGATTTATAAGGAAAACCCTGATATTGCCGTAAATGCTCTTCCTGACACACTTGTGTGGAGAGATCCAATGGCCTACAATGAGCCATACATGGAGTATTATTATCGCCATCCTTCTTATAATGAATATCCTGTAGTGGGTGTAAATTGGGAGAAAGCCAATAACTACGCACTATGGAGAACTGACAGGGTGAATGAGAAAATTCTTATTGATATGGGTATCATGGAATTCAGAAGTGACCAGGGTGACACCAGTAAGGTATTCACCACTGAGGCATATCTCTATGGTGGATTCCTTGATGAATTTAACACGAATCCTCCAAATGGCAGGAGTGTCAGGATGGAAGATGGATTCCTTTTGCCGAAATACAGACTTCCAACAGAAGCAGAGTGGGAATTTGCTGCTCTTGGATTGATTGGAAACTCAATAGATGAATTGGTTTGGGAAAGAAAAAATTATCCATGGAATGGACATAACGTTCGCAATGATAATCCTCGATATATGGGCCAGATGAGAGCCAACTTTATCAGGGGACAAGGAGATATGATGGGTGTTGCAGGAGCACTTAATGATAATGCAAGTATAACTGCTGCGGTTAAGTCATACTGGCCAAACGATTATGGTCTATTCTGTATGGCAGGGAATGTCAATGAATGGGTACTTGATGTCTATCGCCCATTGTCTTATGAAGATGTTTCAGGATTCCGCCCTTTCCGTGGTAATGTTTATAAGAAAATAGTGATGAATCCTACCAATGGAGAACCTGAGCTTGATGAAAATTTCCGTTTTAAAACTGAGAATATTGAAGAAAATGATGCTGAAGGCAGGTTCAATTACCGCAAGGCAGATTACCGTAACTATCAGGATGGTGACAGACAATCTTCACAAAAACGAGGTTCATTGGATGCAGATCCTGATTTTAAAGAGACAGAGAGTATGTATGTATTCGAGGAGAACGATTACTCCTCTTTAATCAGTGATGAGGTTAGAGTATTCAAGGGAGGATCATGGAAGGACAGAGCTTATTGGTTAAGTCCTGGTGAAAGAAGATATCTGAAGCAATCAGAATCAAGAGATGATCTTGGATTCCGTTGTGCGATGACGCGCGTAGGTACTCCAACTGGATTCTAAAATAAAATACAGATCAAACAAAGAGGCTGTTTCTGTGAAGGAACAGCCTTCTTTGTTTTTAATAGGAAAAGAGTAAATTAATATTGATTATCAAACCGCTACTCATACTGGACTTGTGTTTGGAGTACTCAGATCAAAATAGACAATAGATGACCTTGAAAGAATTATATGAAATTTTTAAAAAGTCATCGGGTATTTGCACTGATACCAGACAGCTGGTGCCGGGCAATATTTTCTTTGCACTGAAAGGGGAAAACTTTGATGGTAATCGATTTGTGAAGGAGGCTTTATCAAAGGCTTGCTTTTTGGCAGTTTGCAATGACCCCAAGTGGAAGGGTAACCGCAAAGTGCATGTCGTTGACTCTGCCCTGGAAGTTTTGCAGTCACTGGCAAATTATCACAGAAAACAGAAAAATGTCACAGTTCTTGCTATCACCGGAAGCAATGGAAAGACAACAACGAAAGAGCTAATTGCAAAGGTGCTTTCATCAGAATTTAAGATACTCTACACTGAGGGAAATCTGAACAATCATATTGGTGTTCCTTTAACTTTGCTGCGCCTGGAAGATGAAAAAATTGCAGTTATCGAAATGGGAGCTAATCATGCTGATGAAATTGCTTTGCTATGCAACATTGCTGAACCTGATCTGGGGATTATAACCAATATTGGGAAAGCACATCTGGAAGGTTTTGGGTCAGTGGAGGGTGTAAGAAAGGCAAAAGGTGAGCTATTTGATTATCTTGCTTTGGACAAGAAAATGATACTCTTCAACTGTGATGATACCCGCTTAGTGGATATGGCTAAGATCAGGGGTCTGGAAGGGCTCTGTTATGGAGTCGAAAATGAGGGAGATGTAAAAGGCACTATTCTGGATGCAAGACCTTATCTTCGGGGAGAGATCGAAATTGCCGGGGCGAGCTATCCAATTTCTACACGGATGGCAGGCAGGTATAATTTTTTGAATATACTGGCAGCAATTTCGGCGGGTTTATACTTCAAAATAAAACCGGAGCGAATTATTGAAAGCCTTTCTCAATATGCTCCTGAGAATAACCGATCGCAGTTAATCAAGGGGAAAACAAATACGCTCTTATTGGATGCTTACAATGCCAACCCCACCAGTATGAAACTTGCCCTGGAGGATTTTATCAGAGAACAGGGAGAGAAAACCATGGTTATTTTGGGTGAAATGCTGGAACTTGGAGATGAATCAGAAAAGGAGCATAAGATTATATTGAATTACCTGAAAGACTCAGGAGTGAATGAGGTTATCCTTGTTGGAAGTCATTTTTTACACTTTTCAGACAAAGAATATCCTTTTCATTTTTTTGCTGATATTCACGAATGTATCCTCTACCTGAAGGACAATATGCCTACAGGATTCAGAATACTTTTAAAGGGGAGTAGAAAAAATACTCTTGAAGAAGCAAGTAATTTACTTTCAAATAGTTAAAGAAAAAATTAATAGTTAGAAGATGTCAAATAAATTAATGGATCCAATCGGCAGGCTAATGGGACTTAGGTACAAATCTCACCCATGGCACGGAGTCGATATTGGAGATGAATCACCAGAACTGATTACTTGTTTTATAGAGATGGTTCCCAGGGATACGGTGAAATATGAGATAGATAAGAAATCCGGTTATCTGAAGATTGACCGGCCACAGAAGTATTCTAATGCTGTGCCTGCATTGTATGGCTTCATTCCCCAGACTTTTAGTGGAAAAAAGGTAGCTGAGATGGCTTGTGAAAAAACAGGAAATACCGACATAATTGGTGATGCAGACCCAATTGACATCTGTATTCTCACTGAGAAGGAAATTACACATGGCGATATTCTTGTAAGGGCAAAGCCGATTGGAGGATTTCGAATGATTGATAACAATCAGGCTGACGATAAAATTATTGCTGTACTGAATAATGACGCCTTGTATGAGTCGTTTGAAGACATTTCTGATGTACCCGTTAAGGTAGTGAATCGCTTAAAACACTATTTTCTTACGTACAAGGACCTTCCCGGGAACCCTGCTGATGTGGAGATAACACATGTTTATGGTAAAGCAGAAGCCCATGAGGTAATCAACAGGTCGATCGAAGATTATCGCCTGAAGTTCGAAAACCTGGATTCTATTCTCTCCTCTGTTTAGGTATTATATAGAAAGCGCTTGATCTTATGTGTTGGTGTTTTCACAAAAGGATCTAACTGCAAAATCACGGATGCTAACTTAGAGTTTTTGCTTACATGTTGGTTTACATGTATTTTAAGCTCTGCAAGTAACTCCTCTGCTTTATTGTGCAATTCTTTCTGCTTATCAGTGGCTGAGTTTAGCAGCTCATGAAATTTTTCTTCCAGTTGTTCGAAATTCAGGTGAACTTTTGCGACCAGTTTCCCTTGAATATTCATTACCAGTGATTCAGACACAAAATCTATCTCATTAATCACAGCTTCAATCTCTTCGGGATAGATATTCTCTCCATTGGGACCCAATATCATATTTTTTAAGCGTCCTTTTATAAAGAGTATACCTTTTTTATCGAATAGACCAAGGTCACCGGTTCTGAAATATCCATCATCGGTGAATACATCTTTGGTAGCTTCTTCATTCTTGTAATAGCCATGCATTATATTTCGTCCTTTGGCTATTATTTCCCCTTCGCCGCTCTCTTTATCCGGATTAGATATTTTTATATGAACACCTTCAAGGACTGTTCCAACTGATTTATAAACGGCTCCTTCAGGAGCAAACCCTGAAAGCATTGGTGATGTTTCGGTAAGTCCGTAGCCAATGGCATATGGGAATTTTGCTTCGATCAAAAACTTCTCAACGTCAGGAGCAAGTGGTGCACCTCCAACTCCAAAAAACCTCATTCTGCCTCCAAAATATTCCATCAGTTTTTTCCCGGCTCCACGGTGAACTATTTTACGTGTAAGAGAAAACTTCGACATGATCCTTGTGACAGGTGATTTTTGAATTCCTGGTTTTATTTTATTACGGTAAATCTTTTCCATGATCAGGGGAACGGTCATCATTGTAGTGGGTTTGTACTTCTCTAATATAGGGCCCAGATATGAAGCTACAGGGGGCTTGTCGATATAGCAAACTGTTGCTCCATTCAAAAGGGGAATGATCAAACCAAGGGTACACTCGTAGGTATGAGCCAGAGGGAGTATTGAAAGGAATAAGTCTTCTTTATTGATGGCATGAATTGTTCCGGTTTGAACAGCATTGAAAATAAGATTATCGTGGCTCAACATGACCCCTTTCGATCGTCCTGTTGTTCCTGAAGTATAGATTATTGAAGCAAGGTCATCTCTGACTGAATCAGGAAAGACAATCTTCTCATCCCTCTTCACTGCGGCTGCCTTTTCAATGGTTTTAAGGTCCTGTTTTAGTACTTTTGAGTAATCAGCTGCAGGATGAATTTCAAAATTCTCCAGCATGACAAAATATTTTACGCATTCAGGAAATCCATTTGTAAATTTCTTAAACTGGATCGCAGAGATAAAAACAACACTGGCTTCAGCATGTTCAAGGATTGAATACATCTCCGTTCCTTTGAAATCAGTGAGAACAGGTACCGTGATCCCTCCGGCTTTTAAGGTGCCAAAATATGATGCACTCCAATGCGGACTGTTTTCACCAATGATGGATATTCTGTCTCCCTTTTCAACATCGATACCATATAGTTTCGTTGCTATTGCATGGGCCAGGTCATTTAGTTCGCGATAGCTGTATGATAAACCATTGGCAATTGTAAGCGCCAGTCGATCTGAAAATTTCTTTGCGCTTTCTTCCAAAAGGGCTGGAAGATTATTAAATATCTGTAATTCTTTCATATAATGTGTATTTATCGGTTTTCGTGCGGGTATTTTTGTTGTACATTGTCTTAATCTACGAACTTATCTGCAAATGCTCCCCGTAACCGGGTGAATCTCTTTCGTCCAAGTAAAAAATAGTCTGCAACTATAGATCTATTGTATTGTTCTCTGTGATTTGATGTAGTCACCAGTTCACTTTGTATTTTTCTGAAGTTTCTGTAATCTTTTCTTTTTTTGAAAAAATGTCTGTGTGCCTTAAAAATAGCGCCGATATCTTTAAATGAGAGAGTTACAAGGAAGCGAACTACAGATAAATAGTCTAATAATATTCTAATAAACAAAACTTCAGTCAATTTGTTTTCAGGAAGATTTTTATAGAGAAGAAATAGATTATTCCTGAAGTTCAGATAGGTTTTAAAGGGATTGGATTTTGGTAATGTTCCACCACCAACATGATATACTTCAGAGGCTGTATTTATCATGAGTTTATGTCCCATGTTTTTCCATCTCCAGCACAGATCCACCTCTTCCATATGTGCAAAAAAATGCTCGTCAAATCCACCTGCATTTCGAAAAAACTCAGCCCTTACCAGCATACAAGCGCCAGTGGTCCAGAATACTTCTACACTTTCACGATACTCAGAATTTATTATCTCAAGTTTGTCAAAGATCCTTCCCCTGCAAAATGTATATCCAAATTTATCGATATATCCACCTGCTGCACCGGCATATTCATAGCTGTCTCGCTTATTATAAT
>JAUUZQ010000180.1 GCA_030589895.1 Bacteroidales bacterium | reverse complement strand
CTTAACCAGGCTGTCAAGCGTAACAATCAACGATTTCCACATGACTTTATGTTCCAACTCTCAAGCGAAGAATGGGATTCTTTGAGGTCACAAATTGCAACCTCAAAAGAAAGAGGAGGAAGAAGGTATTTACCCTATGCCTTTACCGAACAGGGTCTTGCGATGTTAAGTGGTATTTTAAATTCAAATAAAGCAATTGATGTAAATATTGCAATTATGAGAGCCTTTGTCTTTCTAAGACGATACGCATTATCCCATAAAGATTTAACTGCCAAGCTAAAACTGCTTGAAGAAAAACATGACAAAAAATTCAAAGATGTTTATGAAGCTCTTAATTACCTTCTTCAAAAAGATAAGCTTGACACGGATCAAAAAAACCGAAAACGGATTGGTTTTTGAAACTGGGAACTGGGGCTGGTTGCTGGATACTGGATGCTGGATGCTGGATACTGGATAACAGATTTTGGTTCCTGAATCCTGATCATACCCACCGAGCTACAGCAAGGGTGGGTTGCTAGATGCTCATTGGGAGAAGAGGCACTTTTATGAACCTTTCCAGGAATAGTATCCTAAAGATGCAAAAGAGTATATGGAATGTGTTTCTTTTCAATATAATTTCCTATATTTACGTCTCACAATAAAACCAATGTTATGAAATCTTTCAGTGTTTTCTTACTGACATTAGCTTGTCCAGTTTTATTATTTTCCCAATGGTACTGGCAAAGGCCGGATCCAACCGGTGTTGATTTAAATGATGTATGTATTCTAGATGAAGACGACGGATGGGCGGTAGGAGAAGGAGGAGTAATTCTTATTACAGGGAGTGGTGGGTCTGGCTGGCAACAGAAGTATACTCCAACTATAGTTAACTTAAATTCTGTTCATATAGTAGATCCTGGAAATGTTTGGATATGTGGGGACGAAGGGTACTTATTTCGATCTAGTATTAGTGCAATAACATTCAATACTACAATATTAAATTCCAATGAGTCTTATAAGTGCATATATTTTATAAATGAACAGATTGGTTGGGTTGCCGGAACGGATGGAATTTACAACACTATTGACGGAGGTTTGAACTGGACTCATCAGTATAGTTCAAATTCAATCAATACAGTCGAATTCTACGATGAAAATACCGGATACGCCGTGGGCTCACAGAATGTTATTCTGCGTACCACAAATGGAGGTATCGACTGGATCGAATGCAGCTGCCCGGCTAATTTTTCACCCAATTCATTGAGCATAGCAACCCAGGACATTATCTGGTCAGTCGGCAGTGGAATTGACCCTATTATCAGAAGTTCTGATGGTGGACAGAACTGGGAAGCAATACCCTGCCCTACATCACATCAAATTACAGATATAGATTTCGCTGATGAGTACTTTGGATGGATTGTTGGACAGGAAGGCATAGTGTTAAAAACAGTAAATGCGGGGTCCGACTGGACACAATTAACTACAGGGGATTATGATGACCATCAAGCGGTAAGTTTTTCAAATGTTTACAATGGGATCATTGTTGGTGATGAAGGCAGAGTATTCTATAGTAATAATGGTGGAGACTCCTGGTACAGAGTTACGCAACCTGAACACCCTGATGAGGAACGCCTAAGTTCAATACAATTTATCGAACACAGGGGGTGGATAGGAGATGAAAATTCCAATTATATATTTCGGACAACCAGCGGTGGTTGGGGCTGGTCAAAGCATGAACTTGATCAATCCAGTTACACTCTTGACATATTTTTTATTGACCATCTGAAAGGCTGGGCTGGTACTGATGGAGGGATTGAAAGAACAAACGATGGAGGGGTTACCTGGGATTTCAAATATGCTTCAAGTTCCTGCCACGCGCTATGGTTTTTTGACCATTATAATGGTTTTGCAGGCACACAATCCGGCTTGTTAAGAACAACTGATGGTGGAGACTCATTCTCAAACGTAAATCTTAACCTGGATGGGTTTATTTATTCTATGTTTTTTCTGAATAGCAGCAATGGTTGGCTTACCTCATCCGAGGGTGAAATTTTTCATACAACAAATGGGGGAGAATCCTGGTCATTACAAAACACACCTACCGGTGATATGCTTCTGAAAGTTTATTTCCTTGATGAAAACTATGGTTGGGCTTGTGGAGAAGGAGGACTCCTTCATACAACTGACGGAGGAAATAATTGGAATTGGCAATTTACAGCCTCAGGTACTATAAGGGACGTATTCTTCCGTGATCCTGACAATGGATATATTGCTCTTGGTAGCATTTTTGCAACAACCGACGGTGGGGATTCATGGATCGATCAATATGCAGGATCAGATATGGGCACTATAAATGCTTTTAGTTTTCCGGAATACACAACAGGCTATGCATGTGGTAATTATTCTACAATTTTAAGAACAGTAAATGGTGGTTTCGTAAATACAGAAGAACGCTTCATTGAGGATGAAAGAATAGTTTCAAAGATATATCCAAATCCTGTAAAAACATCATTCACTTTAGAATATGAATTAATAGAAAACTCCATTGTATATATTCATATTTTTAATTCTATTGGACAAATTTCTGCAAGCTATACAATAAACCAGGATAACGGGAAGCAAAGTTTCAATATTGATGCGGCTAATTATAGCCCTGGGATTTACTTTTATTCTATCACCGGAAGAACTATTCGAACTACCGGGAAATTTATAAAATATTAATCCTTAGGATAAGAAAAAATTACCAGTAAGTCCTCAGATTCAATAAAATTTTTATCATCTATTCGGGTGATTCACAGATATCGCAGGTACAATATTGTGTCTTTTTAATGCGTTCATTAAAAGAATATTTACAAATAACCCATGCGAACTTTATTATCACTTGCCCTTTGGGGAACCGTTGCTATTCTACATGGCCAGTCTCTTATGGTTTCTGGAACAATTTCAGATACTTTCACAGATGCTCCCCTGCCCTATGCAAACATAATGCTTGTTGGTGAGGCAATTGGTACCTCGTCAAATTCCAGTGGCTACTTTGAACTATTCCTCGCAGATTCATTATTAAATGACTCTATTGTTGTTTCCTATGTTGGATATCAAAAGCATATATTTTGCATTTCAGATAATAGATCTGACATAATAAAGCTTAAGCCAATAAGATTTAAACTCAACGAAGTTCTTGTAAAACCATTATCGACAGCCAGAAAGCAAATAACGCTCAATAAATTCAAAAGGAGGAAGTGTTTTGTGAGGCATGCTCCGATTAATAACGACAGTTCTCAAGCATGGATCCCATGCAGGACCAGTGAACCTACAATTGAAGCACTCTACTTTCCATACGAAGAGGAATATGCAGGGACAAGGAAATTAAAAGAGGTGGTGGTGAAAGTATCTAATTATGCAAGTCCTCCAACATATTTTAATTTGCGAATCTTCCGGGCTTCAGAAAATATAAGACCTGGGAATGACATCTTGGCTACACCGATTATTGTAGAGGTTAATGAAACGAAAAAACCGATCGTAATTGACTTAGAGGAATACAATCTGACTATACCGGAAAATGGGCTTTTTATAGGATTTGAGCTACTGATCATAGATGAGAACAAAAGTATAATTCCTGATAAGAATGGGAGTCCCGTCCTACTCTATTCTCCATTTTTGAACTTCTTTAGCAGTAAAGAGGAAAGTGTCTTTTGGATATATTCAAAGGGTAAATGGTCAAAATCTTCGCATTCTTTTCCACTTTTTCACAAGATGGATCGACAGAAATATTCCAGACCGGCCATATCATTAATATTAACAGATTAGTTACAATAGGTTATGAGAACAGCCCTCTTACTTATAATTTTTGCATTCTTATTTTCAGCATGTTCGCACAAGACTGAGACATTTGAATACACTATCTCTGGTAAAATTATCGGCGAAGACTCCGGTCAAATTGAATTATTGGCTAATAGTGGTGAAGATATATTCATTCAATTTAAGGATTCCAAATTTGAACATACCGGAACTGCAACACGCATGCATCTTTCCACTCTCTTATTTAGTGATGACAAAGAAGGTCTTCTGTATCCAATTGTTATTGAACCTGGAGATATACTTGTTGAATTGTATAAAGACTCTACAATTTGGAAATCTAAAACAATATCCGGAAAAAATAGCATTTCAGTTTTCCTGGCATATAGATCATATTTGGCATTTCATTCTCCAGGTTTTGATTTGGAAACATTACCTGATAGTGTAAAACAGCTCATTCATAAAAACAGGAATAATTATGCTGGGATATTCCTGCTGAACGAAATGGGACGTTACTGGCCATTATACGACCAGGATGAGCTAGAGAAATTTCTTGAAGAGATTAGGGATCCCATGTTGCAGAATTCAAGGGACTTTAAGGAGCTTTTTTCTTTCTGGTTATCACAGAAGGACTCAATCAATGAAACAGGACAAAAAGCTACAGACTTTTCTCTACCAGATATAAGTGGTAAATTGAATTCATTTAAAAATATTTCAGAAGGAAATTACACATTTATTGAGCTGTCAAGTACAACCTGTAGCAACTCAACTCAGTCAACTAGAAATCTTCTGCCTGTTTATAACAGCTTTAGGAGCAAAGGGTTTGAAATAATCACCATAGTTAGCGAATCGGATCACGACAGATGGGCGCAGTGGATTGAAAAGGAGAAATTTCCATGGATCACATTGGTTGAATCAGATACTGAATCTGAAGATGAAGTGCTGTATAGTGATTTGCTTTTCAATAATGGGAACTATCTTGTAGATAAAGATGGTGTAGTAATAGCAAATAATCTAAATGTAGACTCGTTAAATAAACTGCTCGAAGATATCTTAGAATGAAGTTAATTTGCTCCTTTTATTGTCACCCATTTGTAACTCATTCCTCTCTCCTACTCCACAAATGCCTGTATTATAAAACCTTTTCAGTTTCTGTTAATTTCTGTATTGTTCCTAGTGACTAGTGCCAGGGGCATGGTGCCTAATTAAAGTGAATAATTAAAAAATTAACTCAAAACTCAAAACTCAAAACTCAAAACCCAAAACCCAACACCATCCTCAGCTTCCCCTGCATATCCTTCCGAAGCTCAACATCTGCAAACCCATTCAGGTTAAGAAGCACTTCTACATCTTTCGCGTTGCCTTCATTACACTCTAAATACAGCCTTCCGCCTTTTTCAAGATGGCGGACAGAAAACATAATGATCTCCCGGTAAAAAAGCAAGGGATCGTCTTCACCCACAAAAAGGGCCAGGGAAGGCTCATGGTCTGTCACATTGCGCATCATCTTCTTCCTGTCGGCAGGGGTAACATATGGTGGATTGCTGACAATAATATCATATTGCGGCAATGCCGACCGGGCTTCAGTATCGAGGATGTCGGCCCACCGGAAGCTGACCTCAGCATCGAGCCTGTCCGCATTCTCTTCAGCCACGGACAATGCCTCCCGCGAAATATCAATGGCATGAACCTCTGCCTTTGGAAGCTTCTTTTTCAGGGAGATGG
>JAUUZQ010000096.1 GCA_030589895.1 Bacteroidales bacterium | reverse complement strand
TATCTAAAACAGGAGTATCTGATGTGGATTTTGAAGATGATCCTCCGACATTTCCTTTCCCACTGCCTGGTGATCCTCCGCCAAAAGGTCCTTTTCCCTCTTCATCCTCGTCTCCGGGGAAGTCAGCTCTGCTCTCGGGTGAAACAGAATCAGCTTCCTGTCTGACCTTACTGTAGGTAATCCCACTCTCGTTGAGAAATCGGGTTGCATGGTTGTTTTCGTCCTTCAATATAGCGAGTAAAAGGTGTTCTGTATCAATGGTTTTTTCTTTCATAGCTCTTGCCTCCAGATAGACTAACTTAAGTGTTCTTTCAGCACTCTTCAGCAATGGAAGACTGTCAGGATCCGCTACGGGAGCCGGCTTTTCATTCTTAATGGTTTTCTCTATTGACATTCTCAGATCATACAATTCTGCTCCCAGATTTACCAGTGCATCAATTGCTTTTCCTTCTCCTTCACGAAGAATCCCCAGGAATAGATGTTCCACACTAATATGTGAATTACCCAACCTTACAGCTTCTTCTTTACTGTAACTTAATACGTCCTTAATTCGTTGTGAAAATTGCGAGTCCATGTATGTGATATAATTGTAAAAATGATTCATAACAAAATAAATACAAAGGTACGAATATAACAATAAAACAAATTACAATTATAAACAGTTCAATGTTAATAAAAGCAGTGTTAATTTGCTATAAATAGAGTAGAAATAGCTATTTTCGTATTCAAATTTTGTTAAGGGAAATATTTTACATAAAGTATTGATTATAAATTAGTTTAAATATATGGCTGAAGGAGAAAAAATACTAAGAATTAACATAGAAGAGGAAATGAAATCGGCCTACATCGATTATTCGATGTCAGTGATCGTTTCACGTGCTTTGCCTGATGTTAGGGATGGATTAAAACCGGTACACAGAAGAGTGTTATTCGGCATGCGGGAGTTGGGTGTTTTATCCAACAGATCTTATAAAAAGTCTGCAAGAATAGTAGGAGAGGTGATGGGTAAATATCACCCTCACGGTGATTCATCCGTGTATGATACCATGGTGCGAATGGCACAGCATTGGTCCTTGCGTTATCCTCTGGTAGACGGACAAGGAAACTTTGGGTCGGTGGATGGTGACAGTCCCGCTGCAATGCGTTATACAGAAGCAAGACTGCGTAAAATTGCTGAGGAGGCAATGGCAGATCTGGATAAAAATACAGTTGATTTTCAGTTCAATTTCGATGATACTATCGAAGAGCCTACAGTACTTCCCACCAGGGTTCCATTGTTACTTGTTAATGGAACATCCGGTATCGCTGTTGGAATGGCAACCAACATGGCACCTCATAATCTCAAAGATTCCATTGATGCAATCATTGCATATATCGAAAACAATGAGATTGAGATTTCAGAACTTACAACTATCATAAAGGCGCCTGACTTCCCAACCGGAGGTATTATCTATGGATATCAGGGAGTTAAGGATGCATATGAAACGGGTAGAGGACGCATAGTAATGCGTGCAAAAAGTGAGATAGAGGTTACAGATTCCGGCAGGGAAAAGATAGTGGTTACAGAAATCCCCTATATGGTTAACAAGGCTGAAATGATTAAGAAAACAGCCGAATTGATCAACGATAAAAAAATTGAGGGTATCTCCTATATCAATGATGAATCTGACCGCAACGGAATGCGGATCATCATCATTTGTAAAAAGGATGCGAGTGCCAATGTGGTACTTAACAATCTTTTGAAGTATACTGCACTGCAGACTTCATTCAATATTAATGCTATCGCCCTGGTTAAAGGAAGGCCAAGGACTTTGAATCTTAAGCAGATAATCACTCATTTTGTCGACCACAGGCATGAAGTGGTAGTGAGAAGAATACAGTATGATCTTGAGCAGGCAGAGAAACGCTGTCATATCCTTGAAGGCTTACTGAAAGCGCTCGACCACATTGATGAAGTGATTGCATTGATCAGGGCTTCCAGAACCCCTGAAGAAGCAAAAGAAGGTCTTATGGAGAAGTTTTCTTTCTCTGAGATTCAGGCAAGGGCAATTCTTGATATGCGTCTCCAGCGTTTGGTAGGACTTGAGAGGGAGAAGCTTAAGGATGAGTATGATGCACTGATGGAGCAGATTACTTACTATAAAAAAGTACTGGGTGATGAAGGAATTCGCATGGAGATTATAAAGGAAGAGCTTCGTGAAGTACAAGAGAAATACGGAGAAGGACGTCGCTCAGAAATTCGTCCGGATGAAGGAGAATTTGATCCTGAAGATTTCTATGCAGATGAGGAGATGGTGATAACAATCTCCAAATTGGGATATATTAAACGTACACCGCTCTCTGAGTTCCGTACGCAAAACAGGGGAGGAGTAGGAGCAAAAGGAAGTACCACAAGGGATGAAGATGTTATTGTTAGCATGATTTCAGCAAGTATGCACAATACTATTCTCTTCTTTACGAATAAGGGAAGGGTTTTCTGGATGAAGGTTTATGCAATTCCTGAAGGTGCAAAGAATACGAAGGGAAGAGCCATTCAGAACCTGATGAATATAGAGGCTGATGATGATATAAGAACCTACCTGAAGGTGGGTAATTTGAAAGATGAAGACTATATAAATAGTAACTATATAGTGCTTGCCACCAAAAAAGGGATTATCAAGAAGACCAGCCTTGAAGCATATTCACGTCCGAGAACAAATGGTATCAATGCTATTAACGTGAGAGAAGGGGATACCTTGCTTGATGCTCGTTTGACAGATGGGGATATGGATATGATGTTTGCAGTTAAGTCGGGCAAAGCCATTCGTTTTCATGAATCGAAAGTAAGAGCAATTGGACGAACAGGTTCAGGGGTTAGAGCAATGACGCTTGCCGGTCCAAAAGATGAGGTTATAGGAATTATTGTGGCCAGGCCTGGAGAACATGATATTTTTGTCGTTTCTAAAAATGGTTTTGGAAAACGTTCATTGATTGATGATTACAGAAAAACCAACAGGGGAGGAAAAGGTGTTAAAACCATAAATATTACCGAAAAAACTGGTGAACTAATTGCTATTAAGGCTGTTACGGATGATGATGATCTCATGATTATCACTGAAGTAGGAATTGCCATAAGGCTTTCAGTTTCTTCTGTAAGGGTAATGGGAAGAAATACCCAGGGCGTTAAATTGATTAATTTAAGGGAAGATGATCATATTGCAGCTGTAACCCAGGTTCCTTCTGATAATGAGGAAGAGGTGATTGAAAACGAAGGAAATGAGGATGTTAAGGAGGGTGAAGATGTAAATATTGAAGAAGCTAAGGGTGTTGAAGATGTGGAAACTAAGGGTGCTGAAGATTCAGGTAATGAGGGTTCTGAAGATTCAGACAATGAGGGTTCTGAAGATGCACCTGAAACAAAGAGTGATGATTAAATCTGCTTAAATATTGAACTCAGAGATAAAGTCTGGCATCTTATTTGAGATTAGTATTAAAGTTTATATTTTTGCAACAAATTAAATAGATAAATATGAAACGATTACTTTTATTTATTGCCGTGTTTTTATTTGTATTCTCAAGTGTTGATGCACAGGATGCAGCAAGTCAGGTAATATTACTGAATTATAAAACACTGGCTAAAAAGGCTTCATCCAGTGATGAGCAAATAATTGATGAGAAGAAGGGTGCTAAATCAAGTACCTGGGTAAAACGCGGGAAAATTTACCAGGATGTCTTCAATCAGGGACTTGAGCAAATACAACTTGGTTCAGGAGCGACAAGTCTTAAAATATTTTACGGTGATCCACTTTCCGAGCCGGAAATAGACTCAAATAACATTGAGACATATAAGTACGAAACAATTAACTACCTTTTTGAAGATGCTAAATTAAGAGGGTGGTCGAGAAACAATCCAATTAATGAGGATCCATTAAATGTAGCTTTGGTGAGTTTCCAAAAGTCAGTTGAATTAACTGAAGCTGACAAACAAATGAAACTGCAGGAAAAACTACTGCCTGATCTGGATGAACTAAAGGATCAGTTTCAGAAGTCAGGACAGTCAAATTACTTCCATGGTGATTATGCATTGGCATTGAAGGATTTTGAGTCAATTCTTGAGGTGAATAAATTTCCGATTTATGAAGGTATTGTTGATACAATGATGATCAACTTTAGCGGAATTGTCGCACGTGAATTAGGTAGGGTTAGTGAAGATGAGGCAATGTACAGACATGCGATCTCTTATTATAAGAAGCTTACAGAGTTGAATTATGGTGGTACTGATATGTATATTCAGATGACCAGGGATTATTATTCAATTGGTGATACATTGGGAGCTATTGATAACTTAAGGAGAGGGATTATTCAGTACCCGGATAGTTCAATTCTTGTAACATTAGCTGCTCAGGCCTATTATTTATTGGGTAATAATGAGGGTGGAATGGAGTTTGTAGATTGGAAAATCAAAGAAACACCTGATTGTGCTACAGCATTCTACTGGAAAGGTCTTTTGCTCACAAATCAGGACAATTTAAGTGAAGATACTATCGCCATGGCCCTGGACCTTTATGAGCAGTCTATTGCTATTGATCCTACACAAGCGACTGTCTGGTATCAGGCTGGTTATGTTTATTATGCAGTAGGGGCTAACTATTTTGAGCTGGAGGGTTATGAGGATGATCCTGAATATCGCGCGGAACTTACTGAAAAAGGAACATCTAATTATGAAAAAGCTGCTTCTAAATTAGAGAGAACATATGAGATTGCCGATGATGATTATACTCTTAAAACTGAAGCTTTAGATTTCTTGAAGAGAATATACTATAAGTTATACGGAAATGAAGATTCCAGATACCTTGATGTAATGAAGAGAATCAAGAGCTTATAAAATATCGGAAAGGGAAGAGTAAGTAAATTCTTCCCTTTCTTTAAATATATCCTATTTAACATAATATTAATTATAGGACAACAATCAAATTTGAAATATCTATAAGTTTTTAAGCAATTTGATGATTAGTAGTGAAATATAAGAATGATCGCTCTAGTCTATGCTCTGGTGTATTCTCTATGCTTTAAGGCCTGAATCAGATAATTTATTTATATTCTCTGGTTCATTCTTTATGCTTTCAAGCTAGAATCAGATTTTTTATGCTTATGCTCTGGTTCATTCTTTATGCATTCAGGCTTGAATTTGATTATTCACTTATAAGTGATGTTCCCAATTAAATTCTAGAATTTCATCTTATGAGAATCACAATCTCTATATACTAGTCCGAAAAGTTTATAAATATTCAATTCTCAGGGAGTTTAGAATCTATTGGTGTAATGAATCCTTAACACCTTCCTCTGGCACAAGGACTATTCGTAATGAAGAATCCGATGAACCCACCAAATAAGGCACTGTTTAAAACATCTTTCGATGTAATAATATCCATATTTTTGCCTTCAGTTAAGTAAAAATACAGAAAACCTCCTATTGCTCCAATTGCAATAAAGAGAATTGATTTGTGCGTGTGTTTCGAACGAATGGTTCTTTTGAACCAGTTGGATTCTTGCGAAAGTTCTAATTTTTTAAATTCCATTTTATATATCTAAATATCTAGATACAAATATATGAATAATTTATCTGTATATGGATTAGAAATATAACGATGTGCTATCTTAAGATTCTTACTTCTTAAATTTCTTCTTCTTTTTCCTTTTCTTTTCAGCTTCCGCATCTTCATCTAACAATGATTGCCAATCGCTGCTATTCTCTTCAGACATATCCAGGGTATGTTGATAATCACCTTTGCTAATGTCAATGCGGCGAATGGGTTTTCCTAAATTTTCTTCAATTGATGTCAGTAGTTCCTGTTCTTCAGTGCTACAGAAGGAAATTGCTTCTCCCTTTTGACTTCCTCTCCCTGTTCGACCAACTCTGTGAACGTAGTTTTCGTGGGTTTCCGGTAAATCATAATTGACTACGTATTCTACATTTGGAATATCAATTCCCCGGGCGCTGACATCAGTAGCAATTAGTACTTTCAGACGACCATGCCTGAAGTTAAGCATTACTTTCTCCCTGTCCTTTTGTTCTTTGTCGCTGTGGATTGTATCTGATTCTATTTCAACCCTTTCCAGTGCTTTTTTGACTCGTTCAGCCCTAATCTTAGTTCGCACGAATACCAAAACTTTCTTTTCGGGGTTGCTCTTGATTATCTCCTCCAGAAAGAATCTTTTATCGTCCATTTCAATAAAGGCCACTGCATGTGTAATATTCTTTCCAACAGGGTCTTTGGGGGAAATTTGAATACGAATAGCATCTGTAACCAGTGAATACGCTAGATTTTTAATCTTTTCGTTAATTGTTGCAGAAAAGAAAAGGGTCTGTCTCTTTTTTGGAAGGTGCCTCATCAGATCCCGAATATCCTTAATAAAACCCAGGTCAAGCATATGATCCGCCTCATCCAGCACCAGAATTTCTACTCGTGAGAGGTTCAGTACACCCTGACTCACCAAATCAAACATTCTGCCTGGGGTTGCAATTAGTATATCCACACCTTTGTCGAGTTGTTCAATTTGTGGAAATTGCTCTACCCCACCATGTATGCAAAAAGTAGTAATCCTGGTATGTCTCCCCAGGGAATTAAAAACTCCTTCGATCTGTAATGCCAGCTCATGTGTAGGTGCCATTACAAGACACTTAATCCCATCCGGACGGCCAACAATTTTACGCTCCTGAAGCATGTGCAAGATAGGTATGGCAAAGGCTGCTGTTTTGCCGGTACCGGTTTGAGCTATAGCCAATACATCCTCTCCTTTTAAAATTGGAGGAATGGATTTAAATTGAATATCTGTCGGTTTTTTATAGCCCAGCTTTGATATACTGGTCTTTATTCCTTCGGCAATGCGGTACTGGTCAAATTTCATACATGCAATTTATACTACAAAGATAAAAATAAGAGCTCAACTTAAGACATTTCAAAATTGAAACCTTTGTTAATTATCAAGTAAATTCAAATATAATGTTTTGAGCAATGTCGGACAATACCTCACTCTTTATTACTTTTATATCTTTGGAAAATTATTATAATCATTACTTAACAAGCAATCATTCAATATGAAAATTAAAATATTATTAGCTCTTTTAGCCTTGGTTTTTTCATGTTCATCAGATAATAGCAAGTTATATGAGTGGCGAGGTGAAAATCGTGCTGGCATTTACTATGAATCCGCTTTATTGAATAGTTGGCCCTCAAATGGTCCGGAAGAGTTATGGGCATTGGAGAATATTGGAAATGGTTATGGTTCTCCTGTATTTGTAGAGAATAAGTTTTATATAACTGGTGAAATTGATAGTATGGCCATTCTCTTTTGTTTTAACCTTGATGGAGAGAAGATTTGGCAAACTGAATTTGGAAGAGAGTGGACCGAAAGTTACCCTGGTTCCCGCTCTGCTCCTACTATTGTTGATGATATGATTTATGTAAGTTCAGGAATGGGAAACCTGTATTGCGTTTCTGCTAAAGATGGTAGTACCATATGGGCTAAATATTTTACCGAAGATTTTCAGGGCATTTATCCAAGATTTGGTCATTCAGAAGCGATTCTTACTGACGGTGATAAATTGTTCTTTACTCCAGGAGGAAAAACCCTTAATGTTGTAGCAATGAATAGATTGACCGGTGAATTATTGTGGTCAAATAAAGCTTACAGTGAACGCTCCGGATATAATCCTCCAAAGCTAATTACTTTAGCTGATCGGCATATACTTGTCACTTTTTCGGCCTACCATTTGATGGGATTTGATACTGAGACTGGTGAAATGCTCTGGGCTCATGAACAGGATAATTTAGCTATGGATGAAAGAATTCCTGGAATGGGTGATACACAAAGCAACACAGTTCTTTATGAGGATGGAGCTATATTTTATGCTGCTGGTGATGGCAATTGCGGTGTTAGACTGGATCTTAGCGAAGATGGCAGTAAAATTACTGAAGTGTGGAGAAACAAAGGATTTGATAGCTATATGGGCGGAATTGTCAAACTGGGAGATTTTTTATATGGCTCAGGAACTGCCAAAAAAGAACTCCGCTCAATTAATGCTTTAACAGGTCAGCTCACTGATTCATTGAGGATTGGAAGCGGAGCTTTGATTGCAGCCGATGATATGCTATACTATTATACACAACGGGGAACCTTGAACCTATTAAACTATGATAATGGAAAAATGAAGCTAATTAGCTCTTTCAGAGTCCAAAAAGGTAGTAATGAGCATTTTTCCCATCCGGTTATTTACCAGAGAGTTTTATATCAGCGTCATGGACGAATGATGATGGCATATGATATTGAAGAGAAGAAACTATAGAATAATATTAATATTCAGGTCTGAAACTATATTCGTCAAATCATTTTATCATTTCATGGGTGTCAGAATGAATTTTGGGCAAAAAAGTTGTAAAAAACTGAAAATGACAAATATATATGTATCTTTGTGGTGATTTTTGAAAGTTATGAAGTAACATTCAGTATTTTACAGTCTTGTTACTCGTATTTTTAAAGTCATTAATTAAGCCGGGAGACCGGCAAATAGTAATTCTAATTTATTTTTTTTATGAACATTTTTGTTGCCAGACTAGATTATGGCGTTACAAGTGAAGACTTAAGAGCAGTCTTCGAAGATTTTGGCGAAGTAGATTCAGCCAATGTTATCATGGACAAAATGACCGGTAGGTCAAAAGGTTTTGGTTTTGTTGAAATGGAAAACGAGGAAGATGCACAACGTGCCATCAACGATTTGAATGGTACTTCTCTCAGAGGAAGAGAAATCGTTGTAAAGGTAGCTGAGTCTCGTGAGAGGTCTAACGACAGAGGATCATCACGTTACTAGAGCGGAGTGCACGATAACACATTATAGACCGGCCATTGAGCCGGTCTTTTTTTTGACCTCTAATCAATCTTCCGCATCCGAATACTCAATGGAGTGACCTCAATGTATTCATCTTCTTTGATATATTCCATTGCCTCTTCAAGAGAAAATTTAATAGCCGGAGCAATTTTGACATTGTCATCCGTACCTGAGGCCCTCATATTGGACATCTTTTTCCCTTTGGTAACATTGACTACAAGATCATCATTCCTGGTATTTTCTCCAATGACCATACCCTTATATACAGGGGTTCCCGGATCTACAAAAAATTTGCCTCTATCCTGAAGTCTGTCTAATGAGAATCCCAATGCATTTCCGGCATCGAGTGATATAAGAGATCCGTTAAAACGTTCTGGAATATCTTGCTTAAATTTGGCATATTCAATAAAACGATGTGTCATTACTGCCTCTCCAGCACTAACGGTAAGTAAATTGTTTCTTAATCCAATCAAACCACGTGATGGAATATTGAATTCCAGGTGTAACAAGTCTCCCTTTGGTTCCATAATGAGGAGATCACCTTTTCTCTTTGTAACAAGGTCAATGACTTTACCGGAATACTCTTCCGGTACATCAACGACCAGTACCTCATAAGGTTCACATTTGACCCCGTCTATTTCTCTGAACAATACCTTTGGTTTTCCAACCTGAAGTTCATATCCCTCTCTTCGCATCGACTCAATAAGTATGGAAAGATGAAGAATACCCCTTCCGAACACCCTGAACCGATCTTCAGAGTCTGTCTCCTCCACCCTCATGGCAAGGTTTTTTTCTACTTCCTTGAATAATCTGTCACGAAGATGCCGGGAGGTTACAAATTTGCCCTCTTTTCCGTAAAACGGACTATTATTAATAAGAAATAGCATACTCATGGTTGGTTCATCAATGGATATCCTGGGCAAGGATTCAGGATGTTCCAGGTCTGCCACTGTATCACCAATTTCAAAATCATCCAGTCCGACAACTGCACAAAGATCACCACTTCTAACAGATGTTGTACGTTCTCTTCCCAGCCCCTCAAAAACATACAGTTCTTTGATCTTTACCTTTTTCTTTACCCCTGCACTTTTACAAATCGTATATTCTTGTCCCTCGTGAATATCCCCTCTAAAAACACGACCAATAGCGATACGTCCCACAAAATTCGAATAATCGAGTGATGCAACCTGCATCTGAGGTGTGCCTCCTAAATATGGACTTTCAGGAATTACTTCAAGAATGGTATCCAGTAAGGGTAAAATATTATCACCATGATTTTTCCAGTCTTTGCTCATCCATCCATTCTTTGCAGATCCGAATACAGTTTCAAAATCGAGCTGGTCATCAGTTGCATCAAGGTTGAACATCAATTCAAAAACATCTTGTTGCACATCATCCGGACGACAGTTTTCTTTGTCAATCTTATTAATTACCACAATTGGTTTTAATCCCAATTCAATAGCCTTAGTGAGTACAAATCTTGTTTGAGGCATTGGACCCTCGAATGCGTCAACAAGTAAGAGGACTGCATCAGCCATTTTCAGAACACGTTCAACTTCCCCACCAAAATCAGAGTGACCTGGTGTATCAATGATATTGATTTTCTGTCCTTTATATCTAACTGATACGTTTTTTGATAATATTGTAATACCACGCTCACGTTCCAGGTCGTTGCTGTCGAGTATTAACTCCTTCTCCCCTGTCCTGTTTTCGATTGTTTCACAAGCGTATATAATTTTGTCTACCAGGGTAGTCTTCCCATGATCTACGTGTGCAATGATTGCTATATTTCTTACTGATTCCATTGTTCTATTTTAAGCGCTGCAAAAGTAGTATAATATAACTAGAAAAAGGCAGGTTCTGATAATTTATCTGCGCTGATTTTCACATAGTTTATAATTCTTCAATGTGGCAATACAAAAAAGTAGATAGATAAAAAATGAGCGACACTTCCTCCCATTACAAACAGGTGCCAGACAAGGTGATGGTACCTGAATTTCCCTTTTTTATAAAAGAAGATACCGATTGTATATAGCGCGCCACCAATTAGTATCAGCAGCCATCCCATTGTTGGCATCACTCTTATAGCCGGTACTATTGCAATTAGAATAAGCCATCCCATTACTGCATATGATATAACTGCGATAATATTTACTCCTTTTTCGAAATTCACAGGATTACGCAGAATTAATAAAGTTCCTGTAATCGCCCCCATCCATTCAATCCCAAATATAGTCCACCCAAGTGCTCCCTGAATTGTTACCAGGGCAAATGGTGTGTAAGTGCCGGCAATGAGCAGATAAATGGCAATTTTATCTACGGTGAAAAAGAAATTTTTCACTTTCCCTTGTTTCAGGAAATGAGTAAGCGAAGATGACAAGTAGAGAATTACCATCGTGATACCAAATACAGCAGTGCTAATTAAGTGAATAGTATCCCCTTGTTTCAGAGACTGATGTAGCATCATTACCAGTGCAGCTATGGCCATTAAAAAGCCGATAAAATGAGAGATAGTATTTGCCATTTCTTCTCTCCTGGAGAATCTGGATATTTCAGTGTATTCTGACATAATTTTTTATTTACAAAGGTAATTACCCGAGGTTATAACGAAGTAATTTTCATCCCATTATACTGACGATTATCCCCAATATTAATTCTAAAGAAATTTGTCAGATTAATATTTTTTTATAAAAAGTCACTACTGTGTGGTGAAACTAATTATAGGGATTTAACCCACAGACATTTTTTATCGAAAAATAGTATAGAAAGTATTCTTCTATTCTATAATATACTTTTTGATGTGAGTACTTAATCACTGCTAATCAACAATTATATTTGATTCGTCACGGAATTTAGGCAGTATAAAACAATAAATGATTATCTTAGCTTTATCTAAAGCTCACTTAAATGGACCTGATTAAGCGTTTATTTTCTAATTCCATCTTCATATTACTATGTTCAGTCACAGTAATCTCAGCTCAGTCAGGGAATATAGATTCTCTCCAGAGTATCAGGGCAGAAAAACAAGGTTATGACAGAGCCTTGATCAACCAAATGATTGCTCTTGAGTATATTTTTGTCAATGTAGATTCTGCTGAGATCTATATTACATATATGGAAGAGTATCTTTCTAAAAGTTACCATAAAAATATAGATGCTTATATAAAAAAGTTGCGTGGTATTATTGCTGAACAGAGTCTTGAATATGAAATATCCATGGAATTGCGTCGACATGCCTATGCGCTATTTAAGGAGCTGGGTGATTTGAATGAAATGGGATGGACTGCCCGTGGAATTGGGATTACGTTTTTCCAACTGGGAAATTATGACAATGCAACAGAATATTTTATTATGAGTCTCGCTGCTTTTGAAAAGGGAGATAATGAGAGAGGTATTGCTGAGATTTATAATTTATTGGGAGCTGTAAATTATGTAACGGGGCATTCAGATAAGGCGCTGGAGTATTATAATTCTTCTTTGGAGATACTCAGAAAAATTGGAGAAAAACTAACTGTTAGCAAGGTCTATAATAACATAGGATTAATATTGTACGAGGATAAGAAGTACGAAGAAGCATTGGAGTATTATGAGGATGCTCTTAAAGGTTTTAATCTTTCTGAAAATGAAATTGCAATCTGTGGATTATATGGGAATATGTCATTGTGCTATTTTGAAATTAATCAGATTTCTAAAGCATTAGAATTTATTCATAAGTCAAG
>JAUUZQ010000156.1 GCA_030589895.1 Bacteroidales bacterium | reverse complement strand
ATGCACGAGGAGCTAAATGGGATTATCTAACAGACAGATGGAGAGAAGTAGCACCTAAAAGCCGGGATTGGATCATGTGGGATGTTGCATTGATTCACGCCATAATGAATCCTGACCTTGTAACTGAAAAAGAAGTGCACACTCCGGATGAAAATGTATCACGTAAAATATATACCTACACCTGGTTGGATGAGAAGAAGATGAAGCGGGAGTTTTGGAAGATGGTGAGGGTAAATATGGGGGATGTATCGGAGTAGAAGGAAAAGAAGTGCAGAGTGCATCATCCGTTCGAAATTCAGTTTATAAACAGATTGTTTAACTTTGGTTCATGAGTAGATAGTTTTACTTTCGGTTCTATGATTAGAGTCGAAGGCTTAGTTTTTAAGCTCTTATGCAAAACCATATTATTATATATCAAATTTCCATACTGGCCATCCTGGCCATTGTTGGGGTAGCTGCTACCAAGACAAAGATCATTACAGAATCGGTTAAGAATGGGATTGCTGATATTGTATTTGATATCACCTTACCGCTTCTGATTATTACGACCTTTGCAAGGATTGAGATAAATCCGATCATTATCAAAAATAGCGGATTCGTTTTCCTCTTCACTTATGTCGCTTTGGGTATTATGTATGTAACAGGAGACGTGTTTGCTAAGATATCTAAGTTAAAAGGGAATCAACGTGCGGTATTTATCAATCACCACATGTTTGGGAATATTGTATTCCTGGGATTCCCTCTCATGGACGCGCTCTTTCCCGGAGGCGAAGGTCTGTTGTATGCAGCAATGTACCAACTTGCATCTAACTCCATTATGTGGACCTTTGGGGTATGGGTATTTTTGAAAGGAAAGGGTGGCAGCAAAAGCGATGTTTGGAAAATCATGCTGAATCCCAATACTATAGCCTTTTTTATAGGTTTATTGTTGATATTTCTGAAGATCAGGTTGCCTGATATTGTATTTGAGCCACTGCATGGTCTGGGTAAATCAACGATATATCTATCCATGCTCTACGTTGGAGCCATGCTTGCACACACATCTATAAGGGGAATATTGCGCAAACCTCACATCTTTCTCCTCTCCTTCAATAAGTTATTCTTTATTCCGGCCATCATTGCATTTGTTGTATATGCTTTCTCATATTGGCTTTTCCCCTCTTTTGGTGAGATATCCAGGAAGGTACTGATCCTTGAAGTCTCCATGCCCTGCATGGCAACAATCGTAGTTATGGCCAGAAAATTCGGATCAGATGATAAGTTAGCCACAGAGAATGTATTTGTGTCAACATTGATGAGTATTGTGAGTATTCCGTTGGTTTATGGAGGATTGTTGTTGCTGGATGATTTGTTTGTGCATTTGTTTTCGTGATTGGAGTGCTGCGGAGTGCGGGGTTCAGAGATCAGGGTACTGAGAGGTTCAAATTGAAATATATATATAATATGAGTAATATCATTGCAGGACTTCTAATGTTTTTGGCCATTTATTCATTAAATTCAGACTTAAATGGCCAGGAGAGAAATCTTTTACGTAGTTCTATTACAAAAGATAAATTTACAAGTGTATTTGCTGAAAAACAAAATTTTACTATTAAGCTGGATAGAGAATGAAGTATATTGGAATTTTGCTTATTGCGCTGATAATTCAGGCTTGCGACTCTACAAAAGATCAGATTTTTATTGAAGCCGAGTCATTTCAAGATTATGGCGGATGGGTAAACGATGCACAGTTCATTGATCAGATGGGCTCTCCATACCTGATGGCACATGGTTTAGGAATTCCTGTTGAAGATGCCACAACTCATTTTCAGGTCAGGGACGCCGGGACCTATTATATATATGTTCGGACATATAACTGGGTAGCCCCATTCAATGCAGAACCGGCCCCTGGAAAATTTCGGCTGAAAATTGATCAGAATACACTGTCTAAGGCCTTTGGCACAAAGCCTTCAGTCTGGGATTGGGTAGAAGGTGGTCAGATTGAGTTAAACTCAGGTAAGCATATGCTGACACTACATGACCTTACAGGGTTTAATGGAAGAGTAGATGCAATCTTCTTATCGAAAGAGGAAAACCCAGAGCTTCCGAATGAGATGCAGAAGCTTTTTTTACATAGAATTAGAACAAGTGCAATTCCTAAGAAAGAGATTAATCACGGTTCATATGACATGATTGTAGTAGGTGGAGGAATTGCCGGGCTAAGTGCAGCAGTCACATCTGCGCGATTAGGTCTTAAAACTGCACTGATACAGAACCGTCCGATACTTGGTGGGAATAACAGTTCAGAGGTAAGGGTTCACCTGGTTGGAAGCGTTGAAGAGAACCTCTACCCTGCCCTTGGGAACATTGTCAGATCGATAGATGATCATCATCCACCAAATGCTGCTGAGGGAGACAAATATATGGATGAACTGAAATTGCAAGTAGTGAAGAGAGAGGAAAATCTTGACCTGTTTTTAAATACTCATATGAACCGGGTTGAAACGAAGAATGAAAAAATTGAAAGGGTATTTGCAATCAATACAATTACAGGACAAAGAATGGTTTTCCGGGGAAAATGGTTTGCAGATTGTACAGGAGATGGAACATTGGGATACCTGTCCGGCGCTGATTTTCGCTATGGTCGCGAAAGCAGAAAGGAAACTAATGAACCAAGTGCTCCGGAAGTATCTGATCTTCTTACCATGGGAAGTTCCAATCTTTGGCGTTCAGTAGAAAATGATTCAATAAGCACATTTCCTGATTGTCCGTGGGCTTTGCAATTTAGTGAGGACTATTACTTAGATCAAACGAGAGGAACCTGGAGATGGGAAAGTGGATTTGACAAAGATATTATAGCAGAAGCAGAGCTGATCAGGGATCATAATTTGAGGGCTGTGTTTGGTAATTGGTCATATATGAAAAATAATTTTCCGAATAAATACGGGAAGTTCAAGATGGAATGGCTGGCATATATTTCCGGGAAAAGAGAGTCTAGACGACTTATGGGTGATGTGATTCTAAGTGAGTTAGACATACTAAACAGGCTTGACTATGATGATGCAGCCATTACACTAACCTGGGGAATTGATATACATTTTGCAGACACATTAAACAGCAAGTATTTCCCCGGAGAAGAGTTTATCAGCTGGTATACACATCCAAAGCATGATCCGTATCACATGCCTTACAGATGTCTCTATTCGAGGAATATTGAAAACCTATTTATGGCTGGAAGGGATATTAGTGTCACTCACATTGGGCTAGGTTCGCCGCGGGTAATGAAAACTGGAGGAATGATGGGAGAAGTTGTTGGGATGGCTGCTTCCGTTTGCGAAGACAAGAATTGTACTCCCAGAGAAGTTTATGAAATATACCTTTCAGATCTGAAAGAACTTATGCGCGCTGGAATATAGAGATATTGCTAACTAAATATAAACTAAGCAATTATTTTACATTATGAACCATCCATGTCGAAATACTTCAACACACAAGGAGATGACTATAATGGATGCTCCATCTGACCATTTAAAATCAATTATAGACAGATGAAAAAACAGTTTTTGCTTCTATTGGCAGTGATAATAACTGCCTGTTCATCACCTGATCCCGGTTCTGATATCATAAGCCTGAAGGAAGGGTGGAAAATTCAAAAGGGTGACAATCCTGAATATGCTGATCCGCAGTATAATGATACAAAATGGACTGTGATTGAGCCTGGACGACCATGGGAAACGCAGAATATTAATAGTCTTGTTGAATATGACGGTTATGCATGGTATCGCATCACCTTTTTTCTACCTGAAGATATAAGGAAGAATAGCTATTTTGGAGAGGAGCTACAGATAACACTGGGGAAAATTGACGATACAGAACAAACATATCTAAACGGTGAGCTCCTGGGAATCAACAATACTCTAATTGATGAAGCAAACAGGGACTCCATTATATTTGAAGGAGACCCGAAAGCTTACTCATATTTCAGGAACTATATTCTTCCAGCAAATGATGAACGTATCAAATGGGGTGAAAAAAATGTGATTGCAATAAGGGTTCATGACCATGGAGGAGGAGGAGGAATGGTTTCACCTTCACCAACTATCAGCATGGTAGACATCAAGGAGTATTTAAGCATGGATGTAGAGTCAGATCCATTTGAAATAATGGGTGCGCATTATACAAAAAACATAAGATTTAAGAATGACCATGAGAAGCAGGATTTTGCTGGTTTGCTTACTATCAAAGCTTCTCGATACACTGATGGGAAGGTACTGTATGAAACATCTGAAAGAATTATGGTTAAAGCCAATGGGCGGTATGAGCATCTCTTTTCTTTTTCATCACCGAACTCAGAAAGTTTTAAGATAGAGTACATATTTACTATTGATGAAGCAGATTATCCTGTTTATAAATTCCAGGGTGCTCCATACATCCTTACGCCACCGGCACCTGAAGAACCACGAATCAATGGAGCAGATGTATTTGGGGTTCGCCCCGGACATCCCCTACTCTACACTATCCCGGTAAGTGGTAATCGTCCGATGACCTTTGCCGTGGAAGGTTTACCGGATGGTATTACACTTGATTCCATAAACGGATTTTTGCGGGGATCTGTAAAACAGGAAGGTGATTATACAGTAACACTTATCGCTTCTAACAATTTGGGAGAAGATAAAAAGTCATTTACTATTAAGGTAGGAGATGCCATCCAGTTAACTCCACCTATGGGATGGAATAGCTGGAATTGCTGGGGGCTAAGTGTAAGTGATGAAAAGGTCAGATCATCTGCTAAAGCGATGGTAGAAAGTGGATTGGTAAACTATGGCTGGTCTTTTATGAACATAGATGATGGCTGGGAGGCTGAAAAAAGGACAGGATCGGGAGAGTTATTGAGCAATGATAAATTTCCTGATATGAATGCACTTTCTGATTACATCCACGGATTAGGGCTTAAGCTTGGAATATACTCTTCACCCGGACCACTAACATGTGGTGGCTATTTAGGATCCTATCAGCATGAACTGAAGGATGCCAGGACATGGGCAAGATGGGAGATTGATTATCTGAAGCACGACTGGTGTTCTTACCGGCTTATCTGTCCTGATCATGATGACATTGAAGAGCTTCAAAAGCCATATCGAATCATGCGAGCCAGTTTAGATAAAACAGATAGGGATATAGTATATAGCTTATGTCAATATGGAATGGGCAATGTTTCTGAATGGGGAGCGGATATCGGAGCCAATTTATGGAGAACTACTGGCGATATAGTTGACACCTGGGAAAGTCTCCTAACCATTGGCTTTGGTCAGTACGAGAATACCTCGCACAACAAACCCGGGCAATTCAATGATCCTGATATGATGATCCTGGGATGGGTGGGTTGGGGCCCGAACCTGCATCCCACAAGGCTTACAGCAGATGAGCAATATACACATGTATCGCTCTGGTGTTTACTCAGTGCGCCCTTATTGCTGGGAAATGATCTTTCAAAAATGGATGATTTTACTATTAGTTTATTGACGAACCATGAGATTCTGGCTCTTAACCAGGATCCATTGTGCAAGCAGGCAGATCGTGTATATGTGAAGGATGACATTCAGATTTGGACAAAGGAGCTTTCCGACGGATCATTGGCAGTTGGCTTTTTCAATATGGACAATGAAGTAAGGGCGATTCAGATAGCATTGGAAGCGATTGGTTTAGGTGGAGAATACCTGGTACGTGATCTGTGGAGGCAATCAGATATTGATGAAGTTAAGGAAGAGATTGAATTGCGTCTGATGCCACATGGAGTAAGTTTGCTAAAATTTACTGAATTGTAAACTATACATAACATTGAAGCACTTGTTGATTGATCAGCAGAAGTGTATTGGGCTGCAATATTATCCGGATAAGGTAATTCACGCCCTTGTTAGGGAGCTTCCTTCCATAAAATGGAGTAATGAATTTAATATGGACTTTATGATGAATACGCAATCGAACTTGAATGAAATCTTCAATAAATTCAGAGGAGTTGCCTGGATAAACTGCAATCATTTTTATAAAGACAAGCAATCGGGAAGAACACATGAAATAATAAATGTTGATTGGTATCGGAAGAGGAATTTAAGTCCTTCATACAGAGCATGTCCTGAGGAGTATTTTCAAAAGCTGGAATTGAAACGCTATTCCATTAATACAGCAAAGAGCTATATCAACTCATTTGAGCAGTTTATAAACTATTATAAAGAGAAGAATCTACTTCATCTGAATGAGAATGACATAAGGTTTTATCTTCAGAAGTTAATCAACGACGGTAAGTCAGACTCTACAGTAAACCAGGTAGTTAATGCAATTAAGTTCTATTATGAAATAGTTCTTGGAATGCCTAATCGCTTTTACTCGATAGAGCGACCAAGAAAGAAGCAACATCTTCCCAAAGTAATCAGCAAAGGACAAGTTAAGCTACTGATAGAAAACACTGCTAATATCAAGCATAAATGTATTGTTAGCATATTGTACTCATCAGGATTACGGAGGGCTGAATTGCTAAATTTAAAAATAGTAGATATAGATAGTAATCGAATGGTAATCAACATTAACTCAGGCAAAGGGAGTAAAGACAGGATAACGATATTAAGTCCGGCACTGCTTCAAGACCTTCGGAAATATTACAAGGAGTGGAGACCTAAGGAGTATCTTTTTGAAGGAGCCAGAGGAGGGCAGTACAGTGCATCAAGTGTAATTCAGATAATTAAGAAAGCTGCAAAGAAGACCGGAATAATGAAAACTGTCACCCCACATATGTTGCGTCACAGTTTTGCCACACACCTTTTGGAGAGTGGCACGGATCTCAGATATATTCAGAAATTACTAGGACATAGCAGTACAAAGACGACTGAAATCTACACACAGGTAACTTTAAACTGCATTAGGAAGATTCAAAGTCCGCTAGATGATCTTTTTGAAAGTAAATGAAGAGATGTGTTCGTTAAGATACATCGTTTACAGAAGTTAAAGAGGGTCTTTAGAATAGAATAGTTTCTAACCTTATTTGATGTTTCTTCAGGGTCTTTAGAATACTTTGTGTAAACGCCTAATTTCATATTCTACATCTATCTTCAAATATAATCAAAAATTGCTGAAGGATCAGACCCCAATTACGGATCGGCATGGTCCATTTTCTCTCGAT
>JAUUZQ010000024.1 GCA_030589895.1 Bacteroidales bacterium | reverse complement strand
TTACACGAGTCTGGTCAAGTTGAATATACTCTGATACAGATGGTCTTGCAATGGTCAATGTTCCATCATCACTTAAAATAAACATCTTGTCATCCGCAATAATATAGGGTCCCAATCCAAATCTGACCGTCGGTCCGCTTGACCATATTACCTTGGTAAAATCATCAGAATCAACACATATCAATTGATTTCTAAGCCCCCCTGCATCTTTTGGTTGTATCCCAATTAAATGTCCCTCGAATACTACAGGTGTTTGCTGCTCGCAGGCCAGTCCCTCTTTTGGACCGTACTCCTGGATTACTTCAGCATTAAAAACTTCCCCCTGTTTACTCAACTGCAAGATCATGCTTCCAGCACCATAACCGGCCGATAAAAATATTTTTCCATCCGGCATACAAAGCGGAGAGGGAGCTACTACATTATGGTGCCATTCCGGAGTAAGCCAAAGAATCTCACCTGCATTTTCTCCCTCTGCAGCAATTCCACATGCTCCGCCAATGGCACTATAAACATACATCTTCACACCTTCAAATTCGTATGGCATAATGGAAGAGTGCGACATTCCCCATTCCAATTCATTTGGCGTCTCCCACAAAATTTCTCCTGATTCACAATCCAATGCCAGCATCAGTGCTTTTCCTCCGGTTGCAATTATCGCCTTTCCGTCATCTACCAATGGACACTGACCAGTATACCAGAAAGGTATTTCGGTAGCATAATCAGCCTCAACGTTTAATCCCCAGCGAAATTCCCCATCATCACGATCCACACACATCACGTGACTTCTCGGTCCTATGGTAACAATATACTTTTCTGTGACAGCAGGAACTGTACGAGACATCCCATGATTTCTTTTAATTGGCACTTTGTACCAGCGTCGCCACAATTCTGTCCCTTCTACAAGGTCGAAGCAACGTAACATATCTGCTCTCAGCTCTTCATCATAATCAAGAACATACACCTTTCCTTCATAGATAGCAGCTCCTGCATGTCCTTCTCCAGTTTTTACCGTCCATTTTATATCGGCACCTTCAGGACCAAATTTATCAATAAGCTTTACCTTTGAACGAACAATATTATCAAAATTAGCTCCTCTGAAACGAGGCCAGGTTTCATCCAGAGCAGAACTGCCCTCGCTTAAATTTTCAAAAAACTCACCAATCTCAACATTGAGGTTCACAGCGACACCTTCCCCCCTGTTGTCTAATCCCGGCTGACTGGCAATCATATCACTTACGGGGTCATGCGTTATCCACCAGGCAAGTGAGATAAAACCGACGAGAGCCAGAAGGTAAGGGGCTGGTTTGTATAGTTTTTGGATATTCAATTTTTTTATAGTCTAATCAAAAATTTTGGCAGGTTTCAGTTTTCCTGTCTTTTATAGTCTAATTAAAGTTTTTGGCAGGTTTCAGACATGCCTGAAACTTACATAGCATTTCATTCTGAATTCAACTGTTTACTTCTTAGAAATATCAAATACCAAGAGTGCATCATTATGCCGCAGCAACAGCTTTCCATCATATACTGAAGGGTGTGCCCAATGCGGACCTCTTCCAACTTCAACCCTGAAACTACTGACCAGTTTAAATCCTTCGGGTGTGGGCTCAACAAGTCCAACATTACCACGCTTCTCCTCGTATAGATAAAGTCTGCCATCTGCATAAATCATAGAACCCTTGTTGTGCCATTTCTCCTCATACATCACCTCACCTGTTTCCCAATCCAGACAAACCCAGTTGCCATTTCCATTATTGATCCAGTTTGATCCATAAATATATCCATCAACTAACACGAGTCCCCCGTGATGGTTATCCAGTACATTGCTGGTCCATTTCAGTGAAACAGATCTGGCGTCATCTGATAATTTTAACATAAGAGCTGTGTCATCATAGCCACTGGAAACAAATATCTCACCATCATGAAACAGGGGTGTATTTGTGCTATTGCGCCTTCCCTTTTCTGTAAAATCTGCTATCAGATCAAATTTCCAGAAAATCTCACCATTTTCAGGATCAACACCCAACAAATGTTTTGACGAGGTAGCTATTATTAAAAGCCGACCATTATGATTAATCATCAGGGGTGAAGCATATGATCTCACATCACCAATGGCTTCAGTCTTCCATAGCAATGATCCATCTTCTTTATTCAGGGCAACCAAAACTGTTTCTTTTCCAATTGGAGAAGATATCACAGCTTTATCAGTCAGCATTAATGATTCAGCCATTCCCCATCGATGAAAACCGGCATTGTACACTTTATGCGTGTTTACTGACCAGATAATATCTCCTGTTGAAGCATCAATGCAAGCAACATTTCCTTTTGCACTAGTAATATAGATTCTATTATCCTCAATAAGCGGTGAGTTTCTTGTCTCCGGGAAGGACTCAATCCATGCCAGGCCATACTCGGTTTCCCACAATACTTCCCCACTCATTGTCAGTGAAGAGATTAGTTCAATCGTATCACGTCTTCCTGTGATATATATCTTGTCCTCATAAATAACCGGTGTTGAATAGCCACCCGGTAAGCCTTCTTTTAGCAATAAAAGCTCAGGACCATCATCGGGCCATGATTGAATGAGTCCTTTATCGGGATAGATTCCGTCCCTGTTTGGGCCTCTCCACTGTACATCCTGTGCCACCAAAGAAGTTCCAATCATAAACAGTAAGTAAAATATCGGTATAAGTCTGAAACTTTTCATGAAATAAATTTAATTCATTGATATGCTCACTGGTTACTGGTCACAGGCTAATGATAATCAGCAAGTAATTACTGCTCACAAGTCACCTAATTAATCTTATACGCTATCATAGCTTTTCCATGTCTCAGGTACAAAACCCCCTCATGGATTACAGGATGAGCCCAATGCTGTTCAGATCCCTTGCTAACTTTTGTTTTGCTTATTATATCGAATTTCTCCGGGGTAGCATTCACCAGGGCTAGTTCTCCTCTATCGGAATAAGCAAATAACATCCCATCAGCATAAATTACAACTCCTTTTGCGATAGTATCACTTGTGTATACATCTTTACCTGTCTCCCAATCTATACATTTCCAATCACGATTTTTGTCACCGGAACCATATAAGTATCCATCGATAAGAACAGCACCACCCATCCGGCTATCCAATATATTTTTCCATGACCGTGAAACTATACTTCCATCTTCACTCAGCAATAATTTCCCGGAGCCCTGTCCATATCCACTAAAATAAAACAATCCACCATCACGATAAACCGGAGTATTTGCGTGGACTGACCAGCGATTTTCTTGAGAATGCGTCCAGAGCAGTTCACCGCTCTTAGCATCGATACCAAGTAAATGAGATGCAGTGTGAGTAGTTAATATTTTACGACCATTATGTTCGAAGAGAAGTGGTGTACTATATGCAGATAATTCACCTTTTCCTTCACAGCTCCAGATAATGGAACCATCATTTCTGTTTAGTGCCACAACATTATGCTTCTTTCCACCAGGAGTTGCATAAACAACATCACCTTCAACAACAGGAGTTTCGCAATACCCCCATCTGATTGTGTCGCCACCAAATTCATTTACCATATCAATTTCCCATAGTGTTTCTAAATCAGCCTCTTTCAGACACATTAAAACGCCATAACCTGTCACCAGATAAATTTTATCTCCAACAATAGTTGGTGAGCCACGTGGACCTTGATAACTGATATTAAATTCTGGTCCGTAAGACTTGTTATAGATCAGGTTTCCCTCCAGATCAAATTTAAATAGGTGACCTGTTCCATCAGTCATTCCACTGGTATAAATAAAATCACCGGATATAACAGCAGATGAATGCCCTTTTCCCAGCGTTTCATAAGACCAGAGAATCTCAGGACCATCTTCGGGCCATTCTTTCAGAAGGTCCTTCCCGACATAGAGACCTTCACCAGAGGGTCCTCTCCATTTTGTTGATTTCTGCGAACCTTCTTCCGGCCACTCTTTCAGAAATTCTTTTTTCGCATATATTCCTTCACCAGAAGACCCTTGCTTCTTAGAAGCCTCCTGAGAATTACAGGAAGAAAAAATGAACATCGAAATTGTCACTATTGAAAAGAAAAATCTTAAATTCATTCGTATTTTATTTTTATGAATATTTATGGGGGAATAGTCCGATTTAGTACCAAAATTAATTAATTGTCATAATTAGTTCAAAAATATTATTTATAGCCTATTTCATAGCGTATAAAGGACGATTTCGGTGTAATTCAGAATGAGTCTAAACGAGCTCGTGCAAGCAGAACTTCAAGCCAGTCCATCACCCCTTCATGAGACCACCCTGTCCTGTGAGGGTGATTTCCCTCCATAAAAAAAATGGAAATGCAATAAGGGGAGAAATAAGAGACTCAGGACCAGCTAAGTTCTTCTCAATATTTCCATTAATTTTCATAACTTAGTTATCCACTTTCATTAAAATAACAAACGATGAACAGAAGAGACTTTTTAAGCAAATCGGCACTTTCTATTCCTATAATAAGTTTGTTCCCTGCAGATCTTTCAGCAATCGATATTGACAATTCAGGTGGGAAAATTCAAAAAAGAGCCTTAGGTAAAACAGGAGTTAAATTATCTGTAATTGGATTTGGAGGAATCGTTGTGATGGATGCTACTACAGCACAGTCTGCAGTCAGGGTTAAGGAGGCAATAGATGCCGGCGTCAATTATTTTGATGTGGCACCATCCTATGGAAATGCGGAGGAGATGCTGGGACCGGCACTGAAGCCTTATAGAAAAGATGTATTTCTGGCTTGTAAAACGACAGAACGGAGCAAGGAAGGTTCCCGAAAAGAGTTGGAAGAGTCTTTGAAGCGGCTTAAAACCGACCATTTCGATCTCTATCAGTTACATGCTGTTACAAATCTGGAAGATGTGGATAAAATTTTTAGCAAAGGTGGAGCAATGGAGACATTTCTTGAAGCAAAAAAAGAAGGTAAAATTCGATTTATTGGATTCTCAGCCCACTCGGTGGAAGCAGCAATGGCTTTGATGGATCGCTTTGACTTTGACACAATTCTCTTTCCTTTCAACTGGGCTACCTGGTATTCAGGTAATTTCGGACCACAGGTAATGGAGCGTGCAAAGGAAAAAAAGATGGGTATCCTCGCTCTCAAATCAATGGCCTATCGTCCCTGGCCAAAAGGAGCCGAGAGATATGTTAAGAAAACCTGGTATGAACCACTAAGAGAGAAGGAGGAGGCAAGAAAGGGCCTCAGGTTTACGCTTTCACATCCTGTTACTGCGGCTATTCCTCCCGGAGATGAGAATCTTTTCTCCATGGCGCTGGACCTGGCAAAAGAGTTCAAGCCTATGAATAAAAGCGAGATCTTTGAAATGAAGAAGATGGCAATGACTACGGAACCGCTGTTTCGGTATCCGATGACATAGCAACCTACTGTAGACCGGTGATTGCTTTTTCCAGTCTATCCAATCTTAGTTTAAGTTCATCAATCTCTTCTTTTTGATCTTCAATGATAAGCTGTTGGTCTTTAAAAGCCTCAACGAATAATGCAGAGAAGCGTGAATAATTGATTCCAAAGAATCCATCATTAGGGTTAACAAATACTGCCTCCGGAAACACTTCGGCTACATCCTGGGCAATGAGTCCTGCGTCTCTGGTTTGACTTTCATCATCTTTCCAGGCAAAAGTCAATCCTTCCATTTTTAAGACTTTATCCAAACTGTTAAGAATTGGTTTGAAATCTGATTTCATGCGAACATCTGATGAACTGGTAGTAAGTGTTCCATCGGCAGTCAGACCAAGGTCGTAAACTACTGCAGCAGAGCCTACTGCTCTGAAACGAGCATTGCCGTTTACATCTAAGGACTGAGTTCCCAAATCCCAGGTATTGATGGTCACATAACCACTTGGATCTATTTTCATTCGGGCTCGGTTTTTTGTGCCGTCCCAATGAGAAAAAAGAAAAGTATTGGCTTTTGTATAGGAAATACTATAGGACAAGTCTTCAGTCTGCTGGTCGGATTCAAATTTCACGATAGCAAAATCATAGTCATTGCCGACACCTTTTAAAAGAATATTTGAAGGATCATCGTCATCATATATAATCAGGCTCTCATAGCCGGGAGATGTATTTACTCCCATATTTCCCGATTGATTGATAGTCAATCTGGGAAGATAATTTATGCCATCATTATATGTAAGTGAAAAATGATTCGCAAGATTGTGAGATAAAGTATATGATTTTAAAGGGGCGTAAGGGCTTGAGTTAAGAATTAATGCTGAGAAATCATAACCATTGCCAGCACCTTGTAATGAAATGGTTCCAGACCCAAACTGGTCATATATAGAAAGATTTTTGCCATCCGCATTCGTACCTATTCCAACATTTGCATTAAAGCGAAGATCCTGACTAAGAAAATCACCCCAGATAAGCACCCTGGTTGAATCATAATCTGCGTCAGAAATATAAAGCTTACCAGATCCCTTTTCATTCCGTCCTGCCCAACTTCCGATAAAAATATTCCTGGTTCCATTGACATTGTAGAATCCACTTTCGTATCCAAGCATTACATTACTCTCACCTCCAATATTATTAAACCCGGCACGTGTTCCCAGATAAATATTGTTCCAACCGGAAGTACTTTCATACCCCGCTTCAGTTCCAATATATACATTTGCTCCAGCATCAACATTATGGTATCCACTGTTATGACCTACAAAGACATTTAAACCTCCATTATTGTTTGTAAATCCAGCATTGTTACCAAGCAATACATTACTAAACCCTGTTGTACTATTAAAACCAGCCTTAGTCCCAAGGAAGGTATTGCTTCCTCCATAAGTAGTTTTATAGCCAGTAGAGTCTCCTACAAATGTATTGTAGCTTCCTCCAGCATTGCTGTGTCCCGAGAAACTCCCCAAAAAAGTATTATTCGTACCATCAAAATTCTGATTTCCGGCCTGATAGCCAAGAAAAGTGTTGTAATTACCAAAGTAATTTGAATAGCCTGACTGATAGCCAAGGAAGAGGTTTCCACTCCCTTCCATATTAAAATAACCAGCTTGATAACCTATAAAAGCATTACTGGATCCTGATGTAATATTCTGTCCACTTTCAAATCCCATTACAGAATTAAACAGTCCGGAAGTAATTTTTGATCCACTGTTCTGACCAATAAAATAGTTTTCACGTTCAAGAGACATAAACGATCCGCTTTCCCCTGCTTTTAACGAGTTATAACCCCCAACGGCAAATCCACCTTTAATTCCTTTTCCGGGAACACTGTTGACATATATTCTTGTACTATCAGGAGTTACCCTGAAATACTCTAATCCGGATCCTTTGTTCAATTTGTTGTATCCTCCAACTGCAAAGCCCCCTTTTATGCCTTTGGCTGAATCAACTGTATCTGTATATACCCAAACGCCGTCCTCATAAACGGCAAAAACCGGATATCCATCCTCACGCTTAACCATGAACAAAGCCTCTCCCGGCTCTACTACTTTTTCAGGCTGCACTTGCATACCCGTAACAGAGCTTGGATAATTTGAAGTTACCATTGAGTATGGTACAGACAAGAGAGGTGAAGTTCCCAGACTGACCAATCCCTGTCCCACATCCATCTTCAATTCAATAAAATGCCTGGCACCTGCCCAGTCAATATCATCGACAGTAGCCACAGAACCCCCAGTTCTGAAATCATTATCGCCACAAACAATCAATGTAAAGAGTCCAAATTCATTCGTTAAAGTTGAGTGTTCTTCTTCCCAGATCAAAGCGCCTGTTTCAGAATTAGCACGAATACCAACAATAACTGTAACATCCTGATCAGCGATCAAATCTCCACTGGCCATTCTTGCAACTCCCTGGAAATTAAATCCCGGTGCTACCTGAGAGATTAGAGAAATAGTTATTGAAAAGAGAAAGATGGAGATCAATAATATCTTTTTCATGATAGTGAAATTATATGATGAAAAACAAGTTATGAAAAAAATATGGAAGAGGATGTAGAGTTTATCAAAAGTCAATAAAAGAATAATTCAATCCATCCTGCCCTACCCTTAACTCCAGGTAAGAAGCCTGTTCAGCATCATCTTTCATGGCATCGAGAGTGATATAGGTGGTATGACCGAATTCCTCAATATATCGATTATGATCGTGGCCGGAAATAAGGAGGTTCACTTTGTGTTTTTCAAAAAGGTCGAGAAGGACCAGGAGCTCTTCGTTGAGTGGATTGGTAGAACCTGTCATCCTGTTTCTAAAGAAATTAAGGTGAGTGGTGACAATCACATACCTGTAGTTCTCCCTTTCGGTTCTCAAAATATCCTTCAGCCAGTCCAGTTGGAGATTCCCGAGGGTTCCACTTCCGGTATCCAAAAAAATATATAGATCTCTGCCAAATGGTACAATAAGTTCCATCGTATAGGTAGAAGATCCGAAGAACTTGTAGAATGAATTCCATCCATCGAAATAAAGATCATGGTTACCAGCAACCAGACAGGTGTTTACATAGGTCATTTTTTGCAGTACTGAATCCAAAATCACATAATCCTCTGATTTCCCTGTTGAAACATCTCCGGCAATTACTATGGCCTTTGCAAAAGAATCATGAGCTATATCAATGAGTTGCATTATATTATTGGTACCACCAACATGAGAGTCACCCCCAAAAAGAATCGTATATTCCCGGCCAAATGACCCGATTAATCGTGGTCCATTATCAGCATTCCATTGGGTCGATTCTGTAAAACGTTCATTGACATTATCGCTGACGCCAACAACTCCGCTTACATCCAGGTCGTACTTACATCCTGTAACAACAAAGATGAGTGTTATTCCCACCAACAATATTTTACCTAATCTATCTGCCATGTAAATCCTGCTCTGATATAAAATCCATAATAATTGGCACTGAGATTCAGCATTCCCGCTCCCTGGTACCATAATTCACTATATAGTCTCAAATTTGTCTGAAGATCATATTGAAACAGTCCGGATACAATGGGATTTGTCTCCTTCTGTATCAGGAAATGATCAAAATTTGTGAACGATGCACCAACATTCCACTTTTGTTCCCCAGCCGAAGCCAGTGAAGACGACATGGGTTTCAGGAACAATGTTCCCTTATACATAAAGTTCCTGTATTCATAAATCTTTAAATCGGGATCAGCCGGAAGATCACTCAAATCAACTTCATTACTTTTCAACGAGTATATCCTTGCATTGTATCCCAGTTGAATCTCAATGTGTTTGCGATTGTGCTTTGCAATAAGTCCCAGATTCGTTTCACTGGTAAGAGATGAATAAGGATTCCGCAGCAAAAAGGCAGTTGCACTAAACGGAAATCCCTTGATGTTATAGTCTCCGGTAACATTCAAAAACCACCCCGATAAATCTCTCCGATCACTTTCAGTGAAAGTTCCCTGCAATCCCAGTTGAAATTCATAGTTGTTGAGTCTGTATCCACTTATGGAAGCCAGACAGAAATAGGCATTTGAGGATATGGTGCTGCTGCCAACATCTATGTAATTACTCTGAATGACTTGTGAGAACACAGGAAGGAGCAAACTGGATACAAGTATCAGGAGTATGACAAGGTATTTTCTCATATATGGGATGAAGATAGAGAAAAGAAGAAGAATGGAGTAGAAATTTTGTTTTAGGTTTTGTTTCTAACTAGGCCTTAAAAAAGGAGTACCTGCTTTGGGAACAGGGGGTCGCAGGTTTGAACTATTTGTGAAATGTGGCGAAAGATTTTAAAGCAAAAGAGCTGGTTTTTTATGAAATTAGGCGTTTACACAAACTATTCTAAACTCCCGAATAATGGTTTTTTTAGCATAATTTTTATACTTCTTCTGTTATTATTTATTTGTATTTACAGAATTAATTAATCCCTCATCATTTATTAATTTCGAAAGAACATCATCTACAGACAGAAAGAGTGCTTCTTCAACATTTTTTATAAACCCCGTTGCTTTAGCAACTTCCCCATTACCACAAATTTCAGTTGTATATAATACCGTATCATTATTTTTAGTATTTAGAGCAACGTTTATACAACAATCAGCTTTAATAGTAATCTTCGAAAAACCTTTTCGCGTTTCAGCAAATAAATTAGTAATTGACAGTATTAATGTCATATCACTGTTATCAATATTCTCAGTAAAGATATACCCCGTTTTAATTAGGCCTTCTTTATATTTCGTCAAAATTGCTTTTGAAATATTTGGATCTTTTGGTTTTATATTTCTTGCTTTATATCCAATCATAGCATACTGACAACCAATTATTTCAGGATCTGTCCTTAAATCTTTTATAGTTAAATGAATTTTATTTTCATTATTTATTTTTTTTTCGATATTCTCAGTATATTCAGTACTATATGTAAAATGTATTGTAGTAGAACAGCTTGAAAATAATATAACTATTACTAATAAACTTAGTAACTTTACTAATGGTAATTTAATTTTCATAATTTCATAATTTTAAGATTATAATATAATTCTTTGCAGATAAGATATTAGTAAAAATTTCGTTCCTATGGTCTTCTTGGTTTTTTATAAATCTTTATTTTTTGTTATTAGAATATTAATTAAGTTCTGTCGCATCTGTTCAGCCATCCACTAAAATACTGAGAAATACAGGTAATAATCCTCTCCAAAAAAATTAAGTACTGTCAACAGGTCAGTTACCATGGCCCAACCTCCCCTGTATTTTAGGATCAAATAAAGGGAGTATTATTTCAACCGTTGCACCTTAAGGTGGTTTGACACATACTCCTAATAGCCCCTGTCAGTGGATCAGTTCTGTAAGTCACTGTGAAAATCTGGGTGTCGTGAGTCCTCCTTGTTGCCCTATGTTTGGGTCAAGGCTCGTTCCCTTCAGATAAACCGTGGGTCTTACAGCCACCATCTTGATTATAGTTCACTCATTCAGTTATGTAGCACAGTGTGCTTCCGTGCCCTGAATCAGCTTCTGTGCACACCTAATCCTTAACACATCGGACTGGAAACCCATCCATTTTATAACTAACCTCCCTGTCCACAAGGCTTTTCTCATAGAACAGTCCCCGCCTCCATGAAGTTGCTCCTGAATAAGATGTAGAACTCCACAAGAAAATATATGAACCCATTTCTCCGAAATTCCCAGATGGGTTACGGTAGCCACTCGGAAGAGCTAAGAAACCAGATGTACCAAAGGCTGCATCATCTTCTAATACTCCATCATTCCACAGGGCCGAATTTCCAGCTAATTTACTTCCTTCATTTGTACCTCTATATCCCATATTATCTATATCAGCTGAAGATATTCCTAAATACATTTCCAACTCTTTCCACTCATCATCACTGGGCAAATGCCAGCCTGTAGGACATACACCTTGCACTCCACTTGGATTGGCATTACTACTCTCTTCATCATTCATAGCAGCCCCCCATGTATATAAAGCACCATAAATATCTCTGTTAGATGTGCTATTATCATAGTAACAATAAGCTTTATCAAGAGTGTCCAATACATCCCATGTTAAAGTGCTTTCAACTAAAGGAATTGCCGTTCCATCAGGGTAGTGAGTGACTTTAAGATTTTCCTGCATCCACCATTGATCCCCTATTTTTACTGTATTATAAATATTCCCATCTATATCAGAAATTTGACTGCCTCCAAAATCTGTTTCAAAGGTTAATTCATCACCATGAGAAGTTCCGATACTATTTATTGCATAGGCTTTAATATAATATTCTGTTCCGGATACTAAACCAACTAAGCTTGTTGAAAATGTTCCTGTGCCACTTCCTATTTGAAGTTTAGTTCCAGTTGTCTCTGCATTTGCTGTTGTACTGTAGTAAATTCCTCTTTCGCTTACCGCATCTCCGCCGTCATTAATCACATTACCCCCTACCGTAGCTGATGTTGTGATAATATCTATTACTGTATTGGTTGTTACTGTTGGTTTCAGACCTGTAACTGAAGTAGTAAAGGTTTCTTCGCTTCCATATGAAGTACCATCACTATTTGTTGCATACGCTTTTACATAATACATTGTTTCACTTGTAAGATCGGATATAGTTGCTGAATACTCACCAGCACCACTTGATATTTTCAATTTTGTTCCTGTTAGTTCAGGATTTGCAGATGTACCATAATAAACGCCACCATCACTTACCCAATTTTCACCTTCATCTGTTATATCACCACCTACAACGGCTGAAGTAGCATCAAAAATATTAATAACAGTTGTTGTAACTGTAGGCAGTCCATTTATAAGTGTAGTGAATGACAATTGCTCTCCATAATAAACCCCAATGTTATTCTGAGCAAACGCTCTTACGAAATAGGATGTATTTTCAGATAATCCCAATAAATTTCCAGTAAAGGCGCCTTTTTCTGCTATTGATCCAAGCATTGTATTTGAATTTTCAATAACTGGTTCTTGTGATTCTGAATAACAAAATCCATGCTCTTCAATACTCCCCTCTCCCAAATCAACAATTGTGCCCTGGAGTTTACAACTTGTAAAACTTACCTCTGTAACAGAGTCTGTTGTTACACTAACTAACCTGACGGGCTTTTCGCATCTCTGGATAATAAAAACTAAGGCAAATATTACAATAGATACTTTTGCCAATCTAATTGGAACTGTGCTTTCAAAGTATTTCATAAGCTTTGGGACAATAAAATATACGTTTCTACTTTCTGATAAATATAAAATCTCCTCCCTGGTCTCCGACATTCTGGATCTCTCCAAATTGGGGCACTGCTTCACTGTTATTAATTACTGCGTGATTGAAACTACTGAATAACTGCTCTGAACTCAGGTATTTCTCATTGCTCTTTTCCAGTCTCTCTACAAGATATTTTATAAAGGCACTCTCATCAGGAACTTCAGTCAAAGTACCACTTGTCATAGCCTTTCTACTTGGCAATTCGTAGAGCATCTCTACTGCTTTTGATGCTTCAGGAAATGCACTCCTTGTTCTAAAAATACTACCTGAAAAACAGGCATCAGCAATAAGTAAAGTGTGTTTTGAATTTAACTCTTTCAGGTAATCAACGAGCGTAGAATTACGAAACCATTTGATCCTGCTCTTCTGACTTGCATCAGAAGGAAGCCAGAACCCTGTACTTGCATTCTGATCCCACCATCCATGGCCTGCGTAGAACACCAATAGATTATCATTTTCTGTAACTTTTCCAGACAATGATTCAAATGCACCCATTATTTCTTCTAATGATGCATTTTTTAGAAACTCAATATTTTCTTCTTCAAATGTATATTGCGTAGTTAATACATCATAAAGTTTTTGTGCATCCTTAATGGGATTATTAAGATCAGTAATCACCGGATCCCTATATTTATTGACCCCAATAATCAAGCCGTAATAGGTTGATTCTTCTGCAATTCTATCAGCAAGAGTTACAACCAGAGGATGATATTCTATTACAATTGTTCTATCCTGCAGGTTATTTTCCCTGTCAACAGCAACCAACTTTATCACGTTATCACCCTCTTTAAGGATCATTTCTGTGACAAAAACCCCCTCTTCAGAAATCTCTTCCAACTTAGAATTGACAGCGACATAGCTAATTCCACTTTCATCAATGGCTTTCGCGAATAGATTCAATTCTGGGACATTGGTCTTAAACTTAACTCCCTCAGCAATTTTCGGGGAGATAATCTTAATTACCGGCGGCGTAACATCTTCTTCAACAATTACTTCAGGCTTTGGGATATTGTCAATCCAGAGTCCTGATTTCGGACTTTTAATTTCCTGGGCTTGTATGGTAATCGTGTAGAGGAGACAAGCAATTATCCAAATGTTTTTTCTTATTCCTTTCATGACCTGGGGTTTTAGGTTCTTTACATCAATAGTTAGAAATTATACCTGAACGCAAGTAAAGGAACATTCTCCTCTATGTCGAATGAGGGTTGGATAGATAAACCTTTTGTCTGACCGTAGGCAACATTCTTGGAAAGTTTTTTCGAACCGGCTATCGTCCAAATAAAATCTACTGCCCATATCCCAATGGCTGCATAGAGTTGAATTTTCGAAATATTTTTCTGATTAGTCGATAATTCATATAAATCATCCCTCTCAGTAATATCTGTAGCTAGCTGATATTCATTATACTTAATGCTGGAATTAATATTGAAAGCGACAGACGATACTATACATCCGTATCCTAGTACTCCTTTTATCCAATGCGGTTTACCAGTTATCTTGCTTAAGCCCAAGCCCGGCATGACGAGTGACTGTAAAATCACGCTGCTACGACTTAAATTTCCTGATCCCTCTATTATATTTGTTTCTGTAGTTTTGTCAGCTTTTGAAGATTTCTCAGATGGTATTATAGTCGCATTAACCTGGAAATAGAGCATTGCTTCCAAATAAATATTGTCAGCACCAAGGTTCCAGTTTATCTCTTTACCCGATCCCCCAGTTACACTTTCCCCAATATCTCCGATTAAAGAATGGGCATAAACCAGTTTCCCATCTGAATCTGTTACCACAAGTGAGATATTGAATTTCTCAGATTGATCTGCATTCAGTATATCATAGAAAATGGAAACATTACCATTCACTAGTTGTAACTGAGGCTTGGAGATCGTAAAAGTTGATTGTGCAATACACTCTCCATAAAGTAGAGAGAGAAAGACAGCAATAATCAAGAAAAGTGGTTTTTTCATATCACTAAAGATTTCTATGTGCACCTAGAAGCAAGTTACAAAAATAATAACCTCAAAGTGTATTATGAAAGTCTAAAAATGAACATTATCATATCAAATGGAGATTAATATGCAGTTCGCTGATAAATATTTAGTTTTATGTTGAGCTTTCTGATAGTCATCGGAACAGTATTGCACCCCCTAAAGTGATGTATCAGGTTCTTTGTGAGAGTGCTGCTTTAACCCCATCTTCAAAGCCCTTATTGCACCGTCAGTACCCAAACTGGCTGATCGATTGTTCGGGTGAGCATTTTCTTCTGATTGGGATATTAAATTCTTTTTCGGCAAGAGTAATCATCATATCAAAGATGATCACCTTTTTATCAGATGTCTCAACCTGCTTTTCCAGTAAAGCCTTCTGTTTCTCTAACAGCTTAACTTTCTATTCAAGCTCTAATAGTTTTTACTTCAGGGTTTTTGGCATATACAAGGGAGTTTGGCTTTCCCAATCAAAGGTGCCAGATTTTCTTGGACTACCATTAATAGCAAGAATTTTAGCTCGTCCTCTGGACTTACTCACTTCGGTTATTAGCTCGGCTTTATCTTGATTCTTCATATGGATCACCAAATTTACAACTCATCATACTTCTTAGCACTCCCCCTCGACTTCTCCACAGGATATTTTATTCCATTTTTCACTACCTTCTCGAGCACAATTTCAGTCACATCCAGCTTGTGTTTCTCAGCCAATAACAGTGCATAAGCAAATACATCTGCCAGCTCCTCCTTAAGTTTTTCCAGGTCGACATTCTCCGATTCCTCCTTGGTTTTCCAAAGAAAGAGCTCGTTCAATTCGGCTGCTTCGATGGAAAGAGCAAGTGCCAGATCTTTGGTATTGTGGAATTGCTGCCAGTTTCGTTCGTCACGGAATTTTACAAGGGCGGCGGTGGCTGTTTTTAAGTCGAACATGAGGACTTTTATTTACGATGAATACTATTATTTCTAGTTGCATACAAGTATAGGGAAAGAATGTGATAATGTAAAAATGTCATTTACTTCCTCCCCATTGCTCTGGTTACAAAAGTTGCGAAGGCCACCACAGATACCGAGCTAATCGGCATCAAAATAGCTGCAATAATTGGTGAGAGATTACCGGTTATGGCAAATGCTATCCCAATAATATTATACAAAAATGAAATCAAAAAACTCACCTTCACGATATTCAGAGAGGTATTTGTAAAACGGATAAATGAAGCCAGATCCTGAAATTTATCTGCTTCCAATACCGCATCACTGGCGGGTGAAAAATGATATACTTTATCAGCAATTGTAAGTGCCACATCGCTCTGCATCAAGGCTCCTGCATCATTCAATCCATCTCCTGTCATTAATACAGTATGTCCCTTTCCTTGCAATGCTTCAATAAATTCAGCCTTGTCGCCTGGTTTCTGATTGAACAGCATATTATCCTTCCCAAAATATTCTGCTAAATTCTCACTCTCTGAATCATTGTCCCCCGAAATCAAATATAACTCAAAGTCTTTCTTTAAAATAGTTATAACCTTTTCAAATCCATCTCGATACAAATTGCTTATCTTATAATATCCAATCAGTTTGTTATCTATGGAAGCATATACTACCGATTCTGCCTGCTCCCTTATTGCTTCCGTATTTGTAACATACTCCTCCGATCCCAGCTTGATATCCAATCCGTTTACTTTTCCAAAAATACCTCTTCCGGCTACCTCTACAACATGAACAGGCTGATGGTAAGCACGATTTTTATAATAATGAGATACAGCAATACTCAAGGGGTGCGTCGATTGTTTTGCAAGGGAGAAAACAGCATCAGTTTCAGCATCAGTCAACTTATCTCCTAAAAAAACAATCTTGCTTTCGTTGGGCTTTGTGAGTGTTCCCGTCTTGTCAAATACAATTGTATCCACATGCGACAAGCGCTCAATGACATTAGTGTTTTTAATATACAGACCCTTCTTTCCAAACAAACGCATGGTATTCCCAAAGGTAAATGGAATAGAGAGCGCCAGGGCACAAGGACAGGCAACGATTAAGACTGCAGTAAAAACAAATATTGCAGTATGGGTTTCGCCGGCAAACATCCAATAAGCAAAACCCAGTACAGCAATTCCAACGATAATCAGTGTGAAATATTTACTTATTTTATCAGAAAGCGACTTCAATGAGTCACTGGGTTTTTCATAAGTCGTATCCTGGTTCCACAATTTGGTTAGGTGACTCTGACTCACTTCTTTCTTCACCTTGATCTTTACGATCCCTCCCATCTGTCTTCCACCGGCATAGATAAAATCACCGGCCTTTTTCAAAACCGGACTCGACTCTCCGGTCACAAAACTATAATCAATCATCCCCTCTCCATCAACTAAGATTGCATCAGCCGGTATAAGTTCTTTGTTTCGAATCAATAATTCATCATCTGCCTTAATATTCTCAAGCAATACACTCTCTTCAATCTGTTTGTTTATTTTTGTTACTGCTATGGGAAAATAGGATTTGTAATTTCTGTCAAAAGAGAGTGCTTCATATGTCTTTCCCTGGTACCATTTCCCTACTAAAAGAAAGAATATCAAGCCCGACAAACTATCACAATAACCTTGTCCACCAGTAAATAGTATCTCATAACTACTAACCAGAAACAGCACAATAATACCAAGCGCAATGGGCAGATCTATGCTGATACTCTTTTTAAGAAGATTTTTAAATGCCGAGATGTAGTAATCGCTGCCACTAAAAAACACAACAGGTATAACAAGAATGTAACTCAATATACTTAAGAGCGATTGGAGTCCTTCTTCCAGAGGTTCACCATTGAAATAGGCCGGAAGACTATAGGTCATTACGTTCACAAAAACGAAGCCTGCTACTCCAATTTTATAGAGGAGTTTTTTGTAAGATTTGGAATCATTATCCTTATCTGAAAGACTCATAGAGAGGTCTGGAATATAATGCAATGAGGACAGTAACTCAACAACTTTCCGCAGAGAAATACGAGATTCATCGAAAGTAATATCGACTTCTTTTTTAGTGAAATTTACAAATGAGTGCTTTATATCCTTGTTGATAGTATGCAGGTTTTCAAGCAACCAGATACATGAGGCACAATGTATTACAGGAATATAGAGTTTAATCTTTGATATTCCACCTTCAGAAAATGAGATGAGCTTTTCCTTTATCTCATCCTTATCCAGAAAAGCGTATTTATTGCCAAACTCTGTAGTCTCAAGCTTGATTCCAGGAGTATCATCGAGATTGTAATAATTATAGAGTTTATTCTCATTCAGAAGCTGATAAACCGTTTTGCAACCGTTGCAACAAAACAGCATATCATTCCATACTACCGGATGCTTACCACAGTCGGCACCACAATGGACACAAATATTGTCTCCGCTCTTATTCATTATCCGCTATAGTAGTAACAATTGTCTGCTGACTCATTCAGTGACATGGAATTCTCTTCTTCCAGACTCTTTTCAAATTTCTTTTCAATTTTCTCTTTTGGCGGACTCAAAAATGGAATCCCTAAACTCAGTCCCCTGAGAACAAAAAATATTCCAACTACAACAACCAGCACAGGAATAAGTTTGTTGATTCTTTTTCTTACAGTTGCACTCAATATATTCCCGGCCAAAGAGATAGAGAGCATCATTGGGATAGTTCCCAGTCCGAAGGCTACCATATATAATGAACCCAGCAGTACGTCACCTGTACCAATCGCCCCTGCAATTGCCATATACACAAGTCCGCAAGGAAGCAAACCATTTAACAATCCGATTAAAAACAAGCTCGAAAAGGAACGAATTGAGAACATCTGTCCAATAGTGGTTTTCAGTTTTCCAACGAATGAAAACCAGCTCTTGTCCATGCTATATTGGTTTTTAAAAAGGGAAGGAAAGAGTACTGAAATGATCATTACTGCTCCCATGATTATAGAAATCTTCTGCTGAAAACCAATCATTTCAACGCCCTGACCGAGCAATCCGAAAATGGCACCCATAATTCCATATGTCAGGGTTCTCCCTATATTATAGAGCAGACCTCCATATATTTTTTGAGGTACAGTATTTCCATGAAGAGGTAATGCAATAGCAATAGGTCCGCACATTCCTGCACAATGAAAACTTCCCATTAGACCAAGTACCAATGCTGTAAGTAAGATTACCATTTCAATTTATATTTATTCAATTCACCACTACCCTTAATATATCACTTCAATATTAACTACAATTCAAACAGATTATCTTTTAGGAATTAACATTTCTCAAGAAACTCTCTCTTACTCCTCCTTAACTCCAACCACGTCCTGCAGTATAAAAACTCTGCGAAACTCTGCGCATACGCTTTAGCGACTCCTATCTAACTCTGCGGTAAAAACCCTCCCTTATTGAATATTCACCGCCTTCTCAACCTCATATCTCAACCCATCCATATCCCATTGAACCTTTAGTATATACCTGCCGGAAATCAGATCCTTTTTTGGGACTTTCAATTTGCTATCAGCATAATCAAGTAAAAATTCTATATCCTGATTGCTATTGGAGGGCCGAAATAACAATGCGCGTACAGAATCAATATTTATTGAGAGCGACTCATCAATATCAATGACAAGATAATCATCCGACAAACGGGTTTGAAAAGAATTGGAATACTGAACTGACCTGGCATCAACATTCATCTGCTCAGTATAATCGACTCCCTTTTGGTAATAATCTCTATGAACCAGGTTCACATTCTGGTGAAAAGCAAACACCATAAATACTCCTGCAGCTGATAAAAACAGCGTCAAAAAAATAAAAATCCCGGTTCCCCAAGTAAACTTCATTACTATATTTTCTAAGGACTTACAAAAGATGTTTTATAAGTCTCAATTAACTCACCATTACTATATATCCCAAATTCAACTTCAGTATTATCACTTTTCAACAGGTCTCTGCTAATAAACAAGATAAACATAGATTCAAACATTGCCTGGTCTTTTACATCCATACTGCTTCCCGCCATTTTAATAAGTCCTTCCTGAGATATCAAATGAATTTCCAGCGGCATGTTCTCATGTGTCTTGTTCACAATCTTAATATTGTAAACATTAGAAATTGTATTGTCTGCATTTTCCTGATAGAGTAATCCGGGTGTACGCAAGATCGTCGTCTCAATATCCGGTCGTGATAATAATGTGTATATAAAAAATGAAAACAGAACGAGTAAAACAACTGAATAAGCCCTGTTTCGCGCATTCCAGATAGAATTATGCCCGTGCTTAATACCATGATCTGAATCGAAACGAATCAAGCCCGGATCTTTCCCAATATTCTTCATCACTATGTCGCACTGGTCAATGCAAGCTGTACAATTTATACATTCCAGTTGTGTACCATTTCTAATATCTATTCCTGTCGGACAAACAGAGATACACTGTCGGCAGTCAATACAATCACCATCGGTCTTACCACCGCGTGGCTCTCCCCGAAAGTAATCATAGCTTACAACAATTGATTTTGAATCCAGCAAGACACCTTGCATCCTTCCATAAGGACAAACCATGGTACATATCTGCTCACGAAAAAATGAGTACACCCAATAGAAAAACCCAGAAACAATAAGCATAACAATGAAGCCGGAGAAATTATCCCTGATGGGCTCAGAAATTAAAATAAACCATTTCTCTGTGCCAATAAACCATAGCAAAAAGGTATTTGTCATGGCAATTGAAATAGCAATAAAAATGGCATGCTTGGATACTTTTTTCAGTACTTTTTCACTTGTCCACGGTCCACTGTCCAGTTTATATCTTTTTCTAAAATCTCCTTCAATTAAATATTCAATCTTTCTGAATACCATCTCCAGAAAAATGGTTTGCGGACAAGCCCATCCACACCAGAGTCGCCCGAAAGTAACGGTAAACAGAACAATGAAAAGTACAAAAGAGAGCATCAAGAGGGCCAAAATAAATGTGTCCTGCGCCCAGAAAATAGCACCGAAAAGAATAAATTTCCTACTGGCAATATCCAAAAGTACAAATGGGTGTCCGTTTACCCGAATAAATGGTACAGCAATAAAAAACAAGAGTACAAACCAACTAAAAACAGTACGTCTCCTGTACCACTTTCCTTTGGGCTTTTTGGCATATATCCACTTCCTGCCCCCCTTCTCGTTCATGTTTATGGGACGATCTCTGAATGAAATATCTGGCTCTGGCATATAATCAGTGATTTACTCGCAATTCACCCCTTGAGGATCCTTTGCATTGGCCGGATTTGTACCAACCAAGCTCAAAACATAACTAGAAACTTTTTGAATTTTCGTGTCACTTATCTGTCCCTTAAAGGCTGTCATCCCTTTTGTTGGGTTTCCATTTTTTACGATGTTAAAAACACTTTGAAAATCGCATCCGCTAATCCATGAATTATCTGTGAGGTTAGGACCGATAGCATTGCCCTCTCCACTCATTCCATGACAGGCAAAACAATTCATTTCACTGAAAATTACTTTTCCCTCCTCCAGATCTCCGGCATCGGTAAGCAGCACCAAATCCTCTGTAGATTGGTTTGCCATCTTGTATTTGGCATCATGATTAAGCGATTTTCTGGCATACTGAGCATCCTGATTCTCACCCACACCAAGCCAGAAATAGTGGGCTGCATAGATAATGGCAAATGCAATTGTAATATAAAAAATTGCCATTATCCATCTTGGAGGTGGATTATCCAATTCCTGAATACCATCATAATCATGGTCCATTAATTTCTCATCATCAAGCAAATTGGTTTGGTCTGCTTTATTGTGCGTCTTTTCTTCCATGTCCCAATTTTTAAATTTCTGATGTACTCAACTCATCTGAGTCCGTATCAATTAATATTGAATTCTTTATCTCCGTCATCTCATTATTCGGTTTTTTCATCGTGCGAACAAACATTACCACAAAGAGTGTGAAAAATATAAGTAATCCGATTATATAGTATATCTGGATTCCCTCAATATTTTCCAGCATATTACTTACTATCTTCATCGCTATTTAATTTTAAAAGGATGTAACTTGTTAATTGTATTATTTGCTTCTCTGAATACGTATCCTTATAAGGCACCATGCCTTTGGTTATTTTCCCATTTGAAATACTTTGATATACATTCAATGGAGAGTCCCCACTAATCCACTCATCATCGGTTAAATCAGGGAATGTTGCAATTCCTTTCCCATCGGCACCATGACAAACCACACAGGTTTGAGTAAAAATCTCCCTGGCTGCATTTAAATCCTCTTCACCAGTCAGTAGCTTAATATCTTCTATTGTTTCGGTGGAAGATTCACCCACTTCTACAACTGAAGGAGCAATATCTCCTCCCAATTTGTGCAAGTATGCAATCATAGCTACCATCTGCTTCGTTGGCTCTATTTCAATATTAGAACTCTTCAGATCTGCTACAATTCCCTTTGCCTGCTTCAATAAATCATCAACTGCGATTTCATCAAAGCCCTCAGCATAAGGAACTCTCAGTGTTTGCATAGCCCTTATTTTCTTAGGCACCAGATTAAGATTAAGCTCTTTCTTAGCAAACCAGGCATAATTTGGCATGATCGACTGCTCATTCATTTTTTGCGGATTCATAAAATGGTTGTAATGCCATGCTGCATTTTTATACATTGGTCCACCCACATAACCAGCCCTTGCCAGGTCAGGACCTGTTCGGCGCGATCCCCACTGATATGGATGGTCATAGACGAATTCACCAATCTTTGAATACTCACCATAACGGTCAGTTTCCCAACGGAAAGGTCTGACTACTTGCGAGTGGCAAGTATGACAACCTTCAGATACATATATATCCCTTCCCTCCAATTCCAAAGGAGTATAAGGTGTTACCGCCGCAATTGTTGGAACATTGGATTTAATAAATATCATTGGGATTATCTCAACGGCACCTCCAATGACCAGGGCAATAAATACCCAGATAGAGAATTTTACAATCTTTCGCTCCATCCAACGGTGAACTGTCTCTTTTAGCGGATTTCTTGGTCCCTCGGATACAAATGCAGGAGCTTCAGCTGCTTCATTGTCTTCAACAGACCCTGACTTCATGGTTTTGTACAGGTTGTACATCATAATCAGGAAGCCTATAAGAAACAAGGTACCACCAACAATCCGCACAGTATACATTGGCAGAATATGGGTTAGTGTTTCAAGGAAATTCGGATAAGCCAGGAATCCTTCAGGTGTATACTCTCTCCACATTAACCACTGTGTAACTGCTGCCCAGTATAATGGAATTGCATAGACTAAAATTGCCAGTGTTGCAATCCAAAAATGCGTATTGGCTAACTTCTCTGAGTATAATTTTGTTTTGTACAGCCTTGGAATCATCCAGTATAACATTCCAAAAATCAAACCTGCATTCCAGCCCATTCCGGCAATATGAACATGGGCAATGGTCCAGTCGGTAAAGTGTGTAATCTGATTTACATTTTTCAGCGACATCATCGGACCTTCAAAAGTTGACATTCCATAAGCTGTAACCGCTACAACAAAGAATTTCAATACCGCACTATCACGAACCTTATCCCACGCCCCCCTGAGTGTCAGTAAGCCGTTAATCATACCACCCCACGAAGGCGCGATAAGCATTATAGAAAAGGTAACACCGAGTGCCTGTGCCCAATCCGGCAAGGCCTGGTATAACAAATGGTGTGGTCCGGCCCACATATACAGAAATATGAGCGACCAGAAGTGAATGATTGATAATTTATAGGAGTAGATAGGTCGGTTTGCTGCCTTGGGAAGGTAGTAGTACATCAATCCCAAAAATGGAGTTGTAAGAAAAAATGCAACTGCATTGTGTCCGTACCACCACTGCACAACAGCATCCTGTGCCCCTGCGTAAATGGAATAACTCTTAAACAATGAAACGGGCAATTCAAAAGAATTTACCACATGCAAAATGGCAACACCCAGAAATGATGCCAGGTACCACCAGATAGCTGCGTAAATATGTTGGACCCTTCTTTTAACAATGGTTCCGATCATGTTCCATCCAAAAACCACCCATACTATAGTAATCAGAATATCTATCGGCCATTCAAGTTCTGCATACTCTTTTGATGTTGAGATACCCAATGTAAAAGTGATTGCTGCCAGCAAAATAATCAACTGCCAGCCCCAGAAATGGATCTTACTTAATACATCGCTGAACATCCTGGCTTTAAGGAGCTTTTGCATCGAATAATAGACGCCTGCAAAAATCGCATTCCCCACAAATGCAAAAATTACTGCATTTGTATGCAATGGCCTCATCCTTCCAAATGTCGTAAATTCCAATCCGAAATTATAAGCCGGGTATGCGAGCTGAAAAGCTATCAGCAGGCCAACGGTTACAGCTGTAATTCCCCATATAATAGTGGCCTTAATAAATAACTTAACAATTTTATTGTCGTAATAAAATTTCTGATTTTCCATAAGTCTTTACGTTATTTCTTTTGTTCTTCTACCGTTTCGATATCCTCATTTTCCGGGGGCTCATCATCAAATAATATTCGTATTGAAGGAGTTTCATTATCATCGAACTGTCCGTTGCGAACAGCCCAGATAAATGCGCCTAAAAAAATTAGTGCTGCAAATAAACTTACCCCTATCAATAGAAAAAAAATATTCACGTGACAATAATATATTACTCTTTACTATACTTTCTTATCTTAATAATTTGGAACACTACATAGCCAATAGCTAACCAGGCTCCTCCAACCATTCCAATATATGAGAGAAGCAACCACATAGGCAAATTATCGTTGGTTGACCAGATTACTCCCTGGCGAATCAATTTTGGCACTTCCTTCGACATGCAGATTTTCGCATTCTCCAGGATTACATCTTTTGCTTCGTAGTCTTCTCCCAGGGAGACAACAATAGTCACGAAGCCCTCTTCATTTCCGATCAGGGATCCCGGAATAATAAAATCTGATCTTCCGTTTTCATTAGTTATACACTCCCCTAATTCAAGATTTCCAAATGTCTTCTTCAAGCTAAAGATTACAGGAACATCGACCAGCTTGGAATAATCCCCTCCCTTGTCCTCATACTCTGCAAATACATTAACAGTTCCATCGTCCTCATTTATAGAAGCCAAAAGTTGGGCTTTTACCGGAGGTTTATCCTCAAGTAATTGCTTCCTGTTGGAATTGTAATTCATTATAAAATTCACAATTCTCCACCTGTTATCTTCCGAAATAGTAGTTTCAAACTGAGGCATGGCACCCTTACCAATCGACATTTTATAATACAGGTCCCCTACACTATTTGATTGCATCTGATCTGAAACTACATCAGGAGGAACAGGAACCAATGGAAGCGGATTGTTTTTCCCGGGATCGCCATGACAAGATTTACAATTCACCATGTACAGATCCTTACCCAACTTTACATTTTTCAGAGTATACTCCTGGGGATTTTCAATAGCTGAATTCTCTGCAGGAACGACCCAGTCCTGACCTATTACCTGAAATGCCGGAAGTACAAATAGTACCGCTATAAATAAGTTTATTCGTTTATACATGGCAAATTAGTTTTTAGGGGTTTCTGAAAGATACTTTTTATCAATCCCTTTCTCTTCAGCATATTCCCATATTGTTATCACCGGAAATAATTTGGACAACACAGAAATGATGAATATTGCCGCAAAAAATGAAAACAGCATAATCATTATTTCAATACTTGTCGGTGCATAGTGATGAAAATTTTCTGGTACATTCTGAATGGGTAAAAAAGGATGCTCCTCTGTAGGAATAACAATTATATACCTTTTAAACCAGGCAGAGACCAACACAAAAGCTGATATTATTGTAATTGGAAGTGGTTTCCTGAAAAACTTAAATAGCAACAAGATGATTGGTATGAACAGACCGAAAATCTGTGCAAACCAAAACATGGGAGCATAGTCTCCGGCAAACAGGTTCGAGAGATGAATCCCTTCAGCCAGTTTCATTTTATATCCGGGAACCAGAAACTCATTCACATTAAAATAGAGATAAAGAAGGCTGACAAAAACCAGGAGTTTCCCCATTTGGTTAAAGTGCTTATCTTCAAAATAATCTTTCAAACCATGTCTTACCCGATACACATACATCACTATAATTACTGCAGCAGTTCCGGCAACAAAAGCGCCTGCAACAAAGTAAGGACCAAATATGGTACTGTCCCATCCTGCCCGCAGTGTAGAAGCAAACAACCATGAAGTAACCGTATGAATTGATAAACCAACCGGAATGATCAGTATCATCAGGACACGCATTGCATGGTAAACAGTTTTAAACTGTTTTGGATTCCCTTTCCATCCCAGCGATAGAATGCTATACACTTTTAACTGCCACTTTGGAACCTGAGAGCCTAATCGGTCACGCAATAGTGCCAGATCAGGTATTAATGGTATGTAGAAAAGGAGTACTGAAATAGTCAGGTAGGTAGTTACAACAGTCAGATCCCAGACAATTGGAGATGCAAACCTTCCATGCAAAAAGACATTTAGCAACCTGTCGGGACGCCCCATATCCATTACAATAATTATACCTGCCAATCCTACTGCAGCTATAGCGATTTGCTCCGCAACACGAGAAACAGGTTTTACCCAGTCAATTTTAAGCAAATGCATTGCCGAACTAAGCAAGAAACCAATAAGACTCACAGCAACAAAGAATACAAAATTGGCAATGTATATTCCCCACGAAACATAATCACGCATTCCTGTAACACCAAGTCCCCTGTCGACCTGTATTATCCATCCCCACAATCCAACACCAATAAACATGAGTAATATGAAAAACCAAAATCGGGTTAATTCATCTTTTTTGACAATCGACCGAGTTAAATCTTTAAAAATCTTATCCAATAACTTCCTCGATTCTTCCGGAGATTCAATTTTGTTCATCATAATTATTTTTAACAATTAAGCATCATGGTGATCGGGTGCATCTCCTTCAAAAGGAAAGGCTCTGTCTTTTGGCGGAAGGTAAAAAACACGGGGTTTGGTTCCGAGTTCTTCCATTAAGGTGTAGGCAGCATTATCTTTTATCAGTTCGCTAAAACGAACGGTCTCTTTTGTTGTGCCATTGGTGACAGCATCTTCGTTGCGATCCCCAAACCAATATACACCATTCGGACAAGCAGAAACGCATGAAGGAAGTTTGTCCTCGCGCAAGAGATCAGCACTGAAAAGACATTTTGATATAGTTCCCTTTTTCTGAGGAACATTGGCTTCAATATTATAGGTAACACCTTCATATTTTTCAGCATCACGTGGTTCGAACCAGTTAAACACCCTGGCTGAATATGGACATGCAGCAATGCAGAATCTACATCCGATGCAGCGCTCATTGTCGATCAACACAATTCCATCGTCGCGTTTAAATGTTGCATTTACCGGACAAACTTTTGTACAAGGAGGATCATCACAATGCTGACAAGGCTTCGGCATATAATAGGGAGCAGTGTGCTCAGCATCCTGCATTTGCAACACATTTATATGATGTTGCTCCGGACGCAATTGATGATGGTCTTGACAAGCCTTCATGCATTCACGCGCATTTCGGCATTTAGAAAGATCAATAACCATTACCCAACTCTTCCCTGGAATACCTTTCCTTCCTCTTTCCTGATTTTCTGAAAGTGAAGGAAATTCTGCAGGTTTCAATTGTGAGATATCTACCTCGACCAATTGACCACCGGCTGTTAAGACCTTTATTTTATCGCCCGAAACCGCTTCAACCCTGTTGCAGGAACTTAGAAGACTACTTGTCAGTACACCGGTAGCGCCAATTGACACGCCCAGTGTTTTCATAAAATCCCTTCTTGTTTTCTTCTCCATAGATAGTTTTTTATTTGCCGAATTACAAGTCAACCCGGCACCTTGATTCAATAAAAATGCGGATTATAAGAACTTGAGAACAATATAATAATTATATGTCGATGTCGCATTTAATTGGCAGTCAGGTTTGTTATTGAAAAACAAGTCTTTACTTTTCTGTGACAAAAATCATAAAGGCAAGGAAAATCAATCTACATATAGGATTACAGCTGATATTAAACAAATATATTTGTACTGAAATCAGCTAATTTAAACACTATTTAAATTACAGAATAATGCAAAGTTATGATGGAGAATATCGAGCTGATTATATTTTGATATGCCATGACTAACTCATTTCTGAATTACTTCAGCTTTGAACTTAATCAACCTTAAAATCTGAAGTCTCATGGAAGGTTAGTGCAGGATAAGATTCCCTGGCAATTTTCAACATCCATTCACTCTCCGCAAAGAATACCGGAATTTTTTCCTTATCAAAGGCCACAGCCGATGATTTTCTGAACATAAATTCTTCCAGTTGCTTTTTGTCGGTAGTGGTTATCCACAAGGCCTTGTGAAATGAAAGGGGAGAGAAGTTACATAAAGCACCATATTCATGCTCCAGTCGGTATTTGATCACCTCATATTGAAGTTCACCAACGGTTCCGATAATCTTCCGGTTTCCGGGTTGCTGAATAAATAATTGGGCAACACCTTCATCGGTTAACTGCCTAACACCCTTGTCAAGTTGCTTCGTTTTAAAATTATCCAGGTTATTCACTTCCCGTAGAATCTCAGGGGAAAAACTTGGAATACCTCTAAAATGCAATGTTTCTCCCTCTGTAAGGGTATCGCCAATTTTGAAGTTGCCACTATCATAGAGACCAATTACATCCCCCGGGTAGGCTTCATCGACAATATTCTTATTGTTGGCCATGAAACTTGTAGGAGATGAAAAGCGCATTTTCTTCTCTGATCGTGTGTGGAAATAGAATTTATTTCTTTCAAACTTCCCGGAGCAGATGCGCATGAATGCGATTCTATCGCGGTGATTCGGATCGAGGTTTGCATGGATCTTAAAGATGAATCCTGTAAGTTTCTCCTCTTCCGGCTCTATGACTCTTTCAGCAGTCTCGATACTGCGCGGTGAAGGTGCAATTTCCAGAAAGGTTTCCAATAACTCAAGCACTCCATTGTTATTTAAGGCACTTCCAAAAAACACAGGAGCCAGGTATCCTTCGCTGTACAATGAATGACTGAACGGTTCAAACATCTCATTTACAAATTCAACCTCCTCTTTGAAAGTATCAAGCGTATCTTCCTTTACTAAATTTGTCAATGCAGGATCAGTAACACCCTCAAATTCAATTGCAGGCTCTGCAATACTCACATTTTCACCATTTTGTATAGATACCTTATTGTTATAAAGATTATAGACTCCTTTAAAAGTTCGTCCGGAACCAACAGGCCATGTATAGGGACAAACAGCAATCTGCAACTCTTTCTCCAGCTCCTCCAGGAGATCGAAATGATAAATTCCCTCTCTGTCCATCTTATTGACAAAGATCATTACCGGTGTATTCCGCATTCTGCACACCTGCATCAGTTTACGTGTCTGCTCCTCCACCCCTTTTGCTGTATCCACAACAAGGATCACGCTATCAACAGCGGTAAGTGTCCGGTATGTATCTTCAGCAAAATCCTTGTGTCCGGGTGTATCCAGAATATTCACCTGTTTGCCATCGTATTCAAATGCCATAACAGATGTTGAGACTGATATTCCACGCTGCTTTTCAATCTCCATGAAATCTGACTGGGAAGTCTTTCGGATCTTATTACTTTTCACTGCTCCTGCAGTCTGTATGGCGTTACCAAATAACAGTAATTTTTCTGTAAGGGTAGTTTTCCCTGCATCAGGGTGACTTATAATTGCAAAGGTTCTTCTTCTTTTTATCTCGCTCTTGAAATCCATAAAAAAATCAGGTGTTTAAATAGTGGCACAAAAGTAGTAAAAAACAGGAGAAAGGTTCAAGCAATGCGACAATGCAACAATGCGGCAATGCCCGAAGAACGTATGGGAGTTTGGTTCCGGGGAGGAAAGCAAACATCGGGTGATGGTAGCCCCATTGTCACTTCTTAATAACAAGCTTCTTTTCAGGTGTCCGCCCTGAACTAATAATAGTTAAAATATACACGCCTCTTGTTAAACCTTCAGTTCTGAAAGATATCTCCTCTTCAGTGGTAACATGGTTGAAGAGCACTTTCCCATGCAGATCGCTCAATACGATTCTCTGCATTGGTGCAACACTGTTGATGGTCAAATTATCACTGAATGGATTCGGATAAACCACAGAGCTGATCTCTTCAAATACACTAACATCATCAATTACGCTTGAAGTTCCGTATACAAATATACGAGTAGATATCAGCGATGTATCAGTCTGGTAACCTACATTGATTATATCCGAAAAATCTCCAACAGTATCTGACTGAAATCTCACATTAAAGTTATATTGTCCTCCCGGATTAATCTGAACAGGGAGCTCATCTTCAATTTTAAAAATTGTGTCCTTTGAGGATAAGTAGTTGATCCATATCGCCTTCTCACTACTGTTGGTGAGTGTAAATTCTTTGTTATCCGGCTGACCGGCTATCTCCTGCGTAAAACTTAGCGTATCAATATTTGTTGAAAAAACAGATGACTCCCATGTACTTCTGTAAACACGATAATCGAACAGATAAGCATCTCCCACAGTGGCCTCATAAGTTAAAACCCCATTCTCGTCATATTCTGAAACAGCACTAAAATGCTCCTCATAAATTGAACCCCAGTATATAAAGGTGTGGTCATTTTCCAGTCGCTGGATATTACCCTTGATCAAGGCAAAATATTGCGGATCATGGACAAATTCCTCAACAAGATTTATTGTAAGGTTCTCTTCATCAAGCTCATATTCTGCCCCCCTTGAAACGGATAATCCACTTTCAATTCCATTGTCATAGAGCAATAGTCTGCCACTCTCCAGCTTTACTGCCGAATGTTGGCCTGAAAATGCTGCATAAAGATAATCAGTGAATTTAAACTGATTGTTTTTTCCTCCCAGGCGCCATATAAACTCACCGGTCTTGGTATTTATTCTGGAAATTTCACTCAAATTTCTGCAGGAAATAATAATTGAAGTGTCACTGTCCACATCGATTGAATTCCCATGAACATAATCAATCACATGTGAACCAACAAGATTAATATGGGTGTCAGTTATTTCGTAATGATCCCAGCTACTCCATTCAAATAGCAGCTTATCATCCATGTCCAGTTTCTGAATCATCATTCCCTTCACTGTTGCTGCGGACTCTCCTCCCTCCACAATCTCGCTCATATCAACAATCCTGTTATCAAAAGCCAGCATCCATCTGTCTCCATTTTCACAAAGAACAAGTTCATGCATGTCAGGTGTAAATCCATTTTTCATAAACAAGGTATCCACTGGATTATAATAGCTATCCAGGACTATGAAAGCAGAAATACTGAAGTCATAATAGCTCAGAAAACCTGACTGATGTGCTTGCAGATGAACAACGACATTGTTCATTTTTCGGAAAAATAAAATATTACCCTGATTGTCAGCAATGTAAAGATAGTAGCCTCCATCATAGGAAATGGTGGTAAAAAGGTACTCTCTTGAGGGATTATCCGAATAAATAATATTCAATTCGGGATAGGCTAACTGCGTCAAGCCTTTTAAAGCACCAGAGTATATTGAGAGATCATCAGAGCTTCCCTCCTGTGCCTCCACTTGCTTAGAGGAAAGAATTAAAAGTATCCCAATTACTATTCCGGATATGACAATTTTATTCAATATTCTACTCCTTTATCAATCTGATATTACCTCTGTCTCCTGAGTTTTCTCCCACAATCCTCAGGAAGTAAATTCCATCAGATAAGTATGAGATATCCAAAACGTAATCAGCGGTCAGATCCGACTGCTCCTGAACCACTATTTTTCCCGTCATATCATATACCTGTAGCAGATAGTCATCAGTTTCTGTAAACCTCAGCTGGTAAATTCCGGTTCCCGGATTTGGATAAAGTTCAATCTTCTTTTGTCTCACAAGCTCAATCTCTGTAAAAACACCAGTTGTAAACTGAGAAACCAATTCATCACCCTGATTTCCGGAGAAATCAGAAAACTGATCGGAGACAACTATATAATAGTTCTGCGAAAGATCAAGTGCTTGTTCCGGGATAATGCTAAGCCTGTTGTACGCTGAATTTATCACAGCATCGAAAGCCATATCTTCACCATTCAAGTCACCAAGTTTAAAAGATATAATCTCGTCAATTGTAGCATAAGAAAAGATATCTTCATTCAACATTCTTACCGGTTCACTAAATTCAATTGTAAAAGTCGCTTCAAGATCGACTTCCTCAGTACCATCTTCCAGTAAAATTGCCACAGGAGCTGTTAAGTCAATTTGTGTTCCTTTAAGCTGAATCTGTTGAGAGACTCTGCGAATAAGGGTATCTGAATTTATATCAGAATCAATTGTCAGCACATCAGTGATATACCCATGTTCAATAGTGGACGGGAAAAAAGTAACTGCCAGTTCAACATCTCCATGGGCCGGGATATCGACAGGAAAACTCTCATCAATGGCAAAAGCGTCGGTCCTGGTGGAATAACCGGTCAGGGTAACAATGTGGTCTTCATTATTTTTCAGATTGAGCAAGTATTCAGATGTTGTATAGCCATCCCATTCCCCAAAATTAATCTGGTAAGTATTTGGCTCAAAAAGAGTTGTTCTCCATGGAGCTTTTAAAACTCTTGCTGAACTTAAGTTCTCTATAAAATCCAGCTGCAAGGCTTTTGACCCATCCGGATGAACTTCGATGGCTGAAGGCCAGCTGGCAGTCCCTCCATATCCAAGCAGTGTATTTCCCGACGGGAGACGCCTTGTGCTTCCACCCGATACACCGTAGAGTTCCTTATCTGCATCATATTCCCATACCAGATCGATAGTCATATTTACATCATCGAGTACATACTCCACAGCCCTTGAATAGGCTGGATCCTTCTCATTGCCATTGTCAAAAATGGTGTAATTACCATTTTCAAGCAGTCTGAAATCATGCGGTTTTGAAAACATCTGTGTAGAATCCCCAAATGTAAACTGATTGTTCTTTCCCCCAAGTCTCCATATAATATCTCCTGTTACACGATCTATTTTTGTCACTTCATTCATCCCCCGGGAAATAAGAAGAATATTCCCGTCATAATCAATTTCAAGAGAGTTCGGGTGTACCTGGTCCACGAGAGATACAGTCAGATCATTATATGTATCCGTCACTTCAAAATGATCCCAGCTATTCCATTCAAATATAACATTCTTGTTTGCATCCAGCTCCTGGATCACACAACCTTTAACCTGTGCATCGGCCAGTCCTCCAAATGCAGTTAAATCGGTAGCCCTTTGATCAATCCCAAAAATGATGAAGTTTCCACTTTCCAATGCAAGAAAATCATGACTATCCAGCTTATAACCCACCATCCCAACAGAATCAACGATCACAAAAGAGCTGTCCATCAGATAGAACTTGGCAACTGATGTGACCCTTGTACGGTAGGCCAGCAATCCATTACTTTTTAGTGAGAATCCTCCTGTTGCTTTAGGCATATGCAGATAAAATACCGGGGTACCATAATTATCAGAAATTACCAGAGAAGCAGGAACCCTTACATCCACATCCCGGATTGTCAGAAACAGGTAAGCCTCATCAGGTAAGTTGTTTTCCGTAATATTAAATTCAGGAAAATTCTCCGGCAAGACCAGATTCTGGGCAGATATATTCAACAGAGATATAAATAAAAACAGAGGTAATAGCTTAAACGACAATCGAACTTTATTCATGGTTTTATTCCTTAAAATTTTCAAAACATATTTCAGAAATCATATGAATCAAAATTATAGAATAATCCGTAGAAATAAAATGAAAATTTGAAATGAAGAGAAAAAGAAGAAGAGAAGGGGAAGGTGGGGCTTGGGAACTTGTTATATAGATATGTTGCTCCTCCTTGAATTACTTATTCGCATTGAGTCATTGCATCATTAACTCATTGTTGCATTGTCGCATTATCACATTGTCGCATTATCGCATTATCACATTATCACATTCCTAATAAACCGGATAAACCTCAAAATACAGTGTATCACTATTAAACGCGGTAAATATCCCCAGGCCATTTTCCACATTGGTATAGGGTTCATTCAGCTCTCGTGAATCCTGATCCTGGGAGTTGTATAGATATACATACTCTTCATTTACGCGATAAATTATTATTCTGTGTGTTCCGTAGTAAGTCAGCTCACGTACTGAAATTGATGAATAATTATCGTTTGTGGGGCGTGTATCCATCTGAAATAAAAATCCTCCCGTAGAAAATTTGGAGTGCTCCGGGAGATCAGGTAAAATTGGATCTTCAAATGTTTCAATATTTTGAATTCTGAAAAAATAGTAATCTGATCCCGGATTGCTCCAGGTAAGTTCTATGGGATCCGGCAATACCATATTTTTAAATTCCCTCATATCATATACTTTGGGAAATCCTATGCTGGAAGTAGACATATTTACACTTGATGGGTTCAACGGCACAATGGTTTTAGCAGTGATTACCTCTTCTCCCCTCTCCACCACAAGCTTAAACGTATCTCCGGGAGTAATAAGAACCTCTTCATCAATAAAGTAGCTGCCTGGATTTTCAGAGGTATGTTGCAATAGCCATGACTCATTATTTCGCTCCATCATCACAATCGCATCAGTTATCCCTTGTCCCCCGGTAGTATCAGCACCAAAGCTGATCATACTCGAAAGCTTTATATTATTTATTGCTTTATCCTTATAAATATAGGCCTCAACTACGGTTCTATATTGATCTTCAAACTCAAGTGAGGTATCGAAACATCCCTTCAAGACAAAGACAAGTATAAACAGGAGCGTAATTCGCTTTATCATATTTCTAAAATTTTAATGTGAAGAACAGATTGGGTGTAAAGCCCAGTGTATTCACATCCATTATCACTATCTCATTGTCTATCACATCAAATTCACGGTACCAGACATTTTTGCGACCATAGACATTAAATATTGAGAGTCCGAAACTGCCCTTCTTTTTGCCAATTGAAAATCTGTATGTTGCCGAGAGATCAAGTCTGTTATAGGAGGGCAAACGGAAAGCATTTTTATCGCCTACATGTATATAGTCCACTACCGATCCATCCAGCATTGTCAGCTGGTAAGCTCCAACAGGGGCCGTATACGTGCGTCCTGTATTATATACAAAAGTGGCACCCAGTACCCAGTTTTCCCATTGGAAGGTATTTACGATATTCAATTCATGCGGCTGATCATACATTGAGGGGTAAGGATCGCCACCATTCAAATCGGTAAACTGATGTTCAACACGACTAAAAGTATAGCTGATCCATCCTGTGTACCTGCCATATTTTTTCTGCATCAACAGTTCAATTCCTTTTGCGGTGCCTGTGCCCTGATAAAAATTATCCGGTAAGGAGGAGCTGGAAGCAAACCTGTAGGTTTCGTTTCGCATTGTATACTCTGCCAATCCTGTCATTGGTTTATAAAAAACTTCCACATCAATCAGATAGTTTCGGGTTGTATAACTTACTCCGGCAATATAATGGTAAGCAGAACTAACCGGTATCATCTCATCATCAGCCAGCAACCAGAAATCTCTGTTTCCTTCCAGCACGTTTTCCCGCACTACACGGTTTGTAAACTGATAATATTTTCCCCACGAAGCTTTAAAATTCCAATGGTCGTTTAACTGGAAATTTGCAGAAGCACGTGGCTCGAGATAAAACTTACCTGTAAGGTTATAATAAGTAGATCGCAGCCCATAGAGGAATGTTAGTTTATCTTTTATAAAGATTTTATCCTGAAGGTACAAGGAGGGAGTGAAACCCTTTGCCCGTGTATCGATAATGTTCAGGGTGTCATTCTGTGTGTAATAATAGTTAACATCCATATACGTGGACTGCATCCCAAATTCAATGGTATTGTTCTGGGTCAGACGATATTCATTATCTATTCTTAGTGTATAGTCAATAATATTGTTGTTCTCAACAGAACCATTTATTATTGAAGAAACTGAACCATCCTCCTCCGTAACCGTCCTTTCACTATAATTATCTCTTTCACTAAAATAATTGGAGAAGGCTACAGTAGCATTGCTATAAAATTTCTCATTCCATTGTCTTGATAATTTAGTACTTACGCCCCAGTTTCCCCACTCCAGGATATCTACCCTATTCATTGTAAAGTCGCCTGTACTTCCTCCAAATCTTCCAATCTTTGTAAACGCATCCGAAGTTTTATCCAGTACATCCTTCCCGTTATAGAAACTAACCGTCAGAATATCCTTTTGACTCGGCTTATAAGTAAGTTTTGCATTTAAATCATAAAAATAGAAGCTGGGATCTGTAGAAAACCTGGTGAACTGTCCTCCTGTTGTCTCATCAGCTAGCGGAGCATTGTACATGTCATTTATTTTCGTGTATAGTCCACTCTGAATAAAATCTGTATAGGACCGCCTTCCAGCCATAAACAGATTGAGCTTATCGGATACCGGGATCTCTATATGTGCACTACCACTGAGGGCCGAGACACCAATCCCACCTGAAACTTCCTTCGTATTACCGGTTTTTCCTGTCAGCTCCATTACACTGGAGATCTTCCCGCCATATTTAGACTCAAATCCTCCTTTGTAGAGCTGGACATCCTTTATCGCATCAGCATTGAAAGCACTAAGGAAACCATAGAAATGATCAACATGGTAAACAGTGAATCCATCCAGAAGAATGAGGTTTTGATCGGGTGTTCCACCGCGAACATACAGTCCCGACGATGTTTCATTTCCGCTACTCACTCCAGGCATTAATTGAAGTGTCCTGAATATATCTTTTTCGCCAAGATTTGGAAGAATATCTATTTGAGATGGCCTTAAGGATATCTGACTGGTTTTTTCAGCATAGGTCACCAGTTTCTTTTCCTCACCAACAATCATCACTTCCTCAATCCTGTAATCTACAGGTTTCAGATATACATGTATATCATCCAAAGCCATGGCAGGATTGAGTTTTATCTCCTGTGTTTCATATCCCAAGAAGCTAATCACAATTCTGGAAGTATCTGTGGGAACATCTATTAAAAGGAAGTGGCCGTCGACGTTGGCAATTGAGCCTGCTGATGTCTCAGGTATTGCAGCAGTTGAATATGGAAGTGTCTCATTGGTGTTTTTATCAAAAATCCAACCGGAGACATTTACATTGTTTCTGGTCGGTTTAATATTATTATATTCCTCCTTCACATAAGGCTTTATCTTCACATGCTTTCGGCTCTCAATGGAAAAATCCAGATTGGTATTCTTCAATAAGGCTTTCATTGTAGTTTCCAAATCCAGGCTTTTAATATTTATAGATTCAATCTTGATCCCGCGTACATCGCTCCGCTCAAAATCAAAATCAATGTTGTAATTCATGGAGAGATCAAAAAGCACAAGCTCGAGCGATTTGTTTTCATAATACTCCCTGATCAGTAGCTGTTTATTTTGAGCCTTACTTAAAACATTTAAACTAAGCAAGATAACTATGCTGAGATAGTATATTTTATACTTCATATTTTGTATTCACCAAATTAAAAACTGGAATTTTAGCGTACGAAATCTTTCAATCTAACATTCGACTGCTAAAATAGAACAAGGTTTAATGGTAAAGTGTGACAAATAGCACCAAGAAGGCCTAATAAATGTTAAAAAAAGTGAAAGGCTACTACATTAAAGCATTGTTGCATTATTGCATTATTGCATTGTTGCATTATTAAATTGCTTCCTAAAACTCACTATCCCCAAACGTACTCTCTCTCTTCTTCTGAAACTTCCCACCACTGTTAAATGAATAAGACAGACTGAGTTCGGCTATAGGTCCGTAGCGCAAATACAGTGTTTCCTGATAAAAGATCTGTTCACCTGCAGCATTAAATGCACGTGTATCTAATCCTTTTTCATTGGAGCCAAGGATATCAAGTACTTTGAAAGTGAAATTCCATCGTTCAATTGCAGGTGGTGAATAAGTAAGTGCAGTATTCAGAAAGTAGAACATAGCGTTGCTACCCTGGGCAGTAACTGTTGCCGATTGAATATCGAAATCAGTACTCCATCTTAACTGCTTCGATGGGATGATATTTAGTACACCTTTTACATTCCAGTTCGTACTGCTGTTGTCCTCCTGATAACCGAAAACATCGCCGCTGATCCTGTAATTATAGAGTGATCCTCCGAGGAAAAATTTCGCTTTACTCCCCAGTTCAAAATTCGAATTTAATTCTGCCCCAAGAGATTGTGACTCGCCTGAATTGGTATAAGACCTGATCAGCACCATCTCATCATAATAGACCGTATTGACACGAAAAACCGCATTGTCCACCGCCCTGTAGAATCCTGTCAGCAACAACTTGTGTTTTCCAAATTTTTTCTCGTACGACAGCTCTGCAGTGGTGACATATTCAGGTTTCAGTCCTGGATCCCCAACAACATAAACTTCATGGTGACGCCTGTATAAAAATGGAGCCATATTTTTTATGGGTGGTCTGCTGATGCGCCTGCTTGCTGCCATGGTGATTTTATCCTTTCCAAGATCATAAGCGGCATGAAGAACAGGAAACCAGTCCAGTTGCTGAACCGTATATTCCGACTGTGTTGCCCTGTTAAATATGGTGAAGTAATCGGGATTGTCAATATGCATCAGCTGATCGGTATATTCCAGTCTGAGACCAGCAATCACACTCAACTTATCCCAGTTTCCTTCATAATTAACATAGCCAGCATAGATGTTACGGGAGAGATCAATACTATTTTCCAGGGAAGAATAATCTCCCATCTCATTGCTCATGATCCCCAATGTATCATAGCTGAAACTTCCATCTATAGAGAAAAACTGTGGTTGAAATCCTATGCCAATTGTATGTCCGCCATCAAACTCCTTCTCATAATCGAGAAACAGCTGGTATGCATTCAATGGTGTATCATCGGTCTGATTAAAGTGTTCTAACAGAGCACCCGGTGTATCGTTTGTCTTGTCAAAATCGTAATCATAATTGTCAAGTATCCGGCTCAGACCGGAAAGCTCGTAGAGAAATGAAACACTCAGTTCGCTGCTGGGATCCGGCCTGTAATTATAATCAAGATTAAATGTATGAAAGGTCCCGTACCGGTTATCTGTATTGGGATTGTATATCCAATGATCATCTCTCGGAATGCCAGCTATCGTATTCTTATCCTGATCTGCAAAGAAGACATTGTACACATAAAAAGCAGATCTTCCTTCTGTTCTGCTTCCAAAATAGTATGCTGAAGACAGTTCTGATCTGGCCGATAACTTATAGGTGAATCCGGCATTTGCTGAATAATTCTCATACCATTCGGGACGCTCTCCACTGGCTACCATATGTTTGTAGACAGTTCCTGTACTGTCAAGTATACGTGCATCACCTGTTCTCATTCCATTTACATTCCGCATGCTGTAACTCAATCCGCCATATGCACTGAATTTATCCTTTGAATAGAGCAGATTAACATTTCCACCATACCTGTTGTCGTTCAAATTGTACCCACTATAGGTATCAGTAATATTTCCCCAGGGAGCACCACCCGCAAGACTATTAGCCATGATTGTCAGTCCCTGTAAACCACTGGTTTTTGTTGTAATATTAATAATTCCGCCTTTGCCCTGCGCATCGTATTTTGCACCAGGAACCGTAATTACTTCAATTCCCTCAATTGCATCAGCAGAAATTTGTGCCAGCAATACTGAAGGATCCAGTTGTGTTGGCTTCCCATTGAGATATACCATGAAATCAGTTGTTCCACGTACCGATACTTCCCCGTCAGATGAAACTGAAACAGAAGGAATCTTATTCAGAATATCTACTGCAGTACCCCCTTTGGCAGTTTGAAAATCCTCAGGCCGATAGCTTCTTCTGTCTATCTTTGAGACAACTGTACTTGCCATGGTTGAAATTTCCACCTCATCAATGCTTATTCCTGAAGCTGCAATGGCAATGTTACCCAAATTAATATCAGGAGACTGCTTCGTAATATTAAGTTTAGTTATGGTATCACTGCGAAATCCGATAAACGAAACGATAACATTATAAGTTCCGGGGACAAGGCTTCGAATATGAAAGTTTCCATCGTTATCCGATGTTCCACCTGTAACTATTATACCTTGCTCCTGCGTTACAGCAATGGTCGCAAAAGGAATTGGCTGATGATCATCCTTGTCAATAACGACTCCGCGGAGGCTCCCGTTTTGAGCATTTATAGAGAGCATTCCAGACATTATCAACAGGATTGCAGTGATGCGAATTTTTAACATGAAATAGATTTTAAATTGTTGGCAAATATATAACAATAAAAAGGTGGTTTGGCTTAAGGAAGGAGATTGGGGTGGGGAGAATGGAGTTTAGGAGAAAAATATTTTACCGCAGAGGTAAATTGAGTCGCTGTCGCTAATGCGCAGAGTTTCGCAGAGATTTTAAGGGTATAGGAGGAGTATAGGAGGAAAAATATCTATTGAGGGTACTCCATTTTGGTACTCCATTCAGGTACTCCATTCTAATAAAACTTAGCTATAGTAATTTGCTACATAACTTTTTAACAACTCCTATTTTAAATAAGAAAACATTGTTATCTTTATCACAGAAAAATTCAAACTAAATCACACTTTAACATTCTAACCTTATGGACAACTCTACTGACGAGTATCACATTAGCTTTTTCAAACCGACCACCGAGCGGGCCAGGTTTAATAAAAAACTGGTTCTTTGGCTGGTCTCTGTCTGGTTCATCGCCATCTTTGGATTCCAGATACTGCTTCGCATTGTTCAAAAACCAACTCCGGAGCCCTCATATTTATCCTATGAGAATGTTTGGGACAATGTAAAAAGCGGAAATGCTTCTGCATCAGAATATCAGGAATTTGGTGTAGCAACACTTTCTATTCTTGGAAAAGTAGCTATTGCCCCGGACGAAAGAATCATACTTGACAATGCACTCAGTTATTCAGTCTTGCAGTTGATTCCGGATTCCATGCAACAAAAAGTGATCGCACACATTAAGAAATTTGAATTTTTACAAGAGAATATTGTGAGTATATCCGATCCGGAATATCTGGCAGAAAAAGCCTCCCTCACTAAGCACTTAAGTCCAAGATTGGGCTTATCTGACATGGATGTACGGACAAAATTATTACCACTCGAACTGAAGAGCGAAAATATTACGGACCTTACTGATGAGACTGTAAATAAACTTCCGGGAATCATGAAGAAATACCTGGTGCATAACCAGTCCTTTCTTACTGATGCCAAATTCCTTGGTTTCCCATTCCACTATTTTTACACAGCAGTTTTCTTACTGATACTATTTGTCGGGCTATGCTGGATATACTGTGTAACGATAGACAAGTACAATAAAAAAATGGGTATTGAAGATTAAGTTGTTTACAATCAAATTCTAAAAAAAAAATGAAAAAGATATTTCTCCCGATCATATTTCTGATTATTCCAAAACTTGCCCATGCGGCAACTGCCTCTACCCAACTGGAAGGTAATTTCCAGGTTGGACCCGCGATTATCTTAATAACTATTCTGGTACTTTTTGTATTGGTAGGAATTATATTTCGTGCGAAAAACACCACCGATTTTTATGCCGCCGGCAGAGGTATTTCTAAAGTCGGATCCGGAATGGCTATCGCATCCAACTGGATGAGTGCTGCATCATTTCTTGGTATGGCCGCTCTTATGTATGGATCTGGTTACCATGGTTTGGCCTATGTTGTTGGTTGGACAGGCGGATATGTTCTTCTGCTGATTCTGATGGCAGGACAGATTCGTAAATATGGAAAGTATACAGCTGCTGATTTTATTGGAGACCGATACTATTCACAAACATTAAGAGCGATTGGAGCAATTATTGCCATCCTGATATCAATTGCATACTGCGTTGGTCAGTTTGGAGGCATCGGACTGATGTTTAAATGGATACTTGGAATTGAGTATGCATTGGCAGTGATCATTGGCGGATCGGTGGTTCTGACCTACACACTTATCTCCGGTATGCTTGGCGTCACAAAAAATATGCAGATTCAATATGTGATTATCATAATTTCCTTCATAATACCCTTATTTATTCTTACTCAAAAATTTGATTATTTCTGGCTCTTGCCTCAGATTGGCTATGGATCAGTTGTTTCTGATGTAGTCTCAGGAATCCCGCTAAAGGAAACGGCTGCATTGTTCAATTCCTTCGGGCATGATTTCGCCATGGTTCCGGCGCCGGAATTTGCCATGCCCTGGGATCCGGCCACAGGAAAAACATTTTTTCAATGGATAGCTATTGCCTTCTCCTTAATGATTGGAACAGCAGGATTACCACACGTGATCCAGCGATTCTATGTTGTACCTAAAGCACGTGATGCAAGATGGTCAGTCGTGTGGGGATTATTCTTCATCTGTATTTTATATTGGAGTGCACCGGCATATGCTGCTTTTGGCAAGCTACTATCAGCAAATCCTGAAGTCGGAAAACTGGCAAAAGATGCCATTGTAGTGTATACCGCTCAGCTTGGAAATATACATCCACTCATTGTTGGACTATTGGCCGCAGGAGGTGTTTCTGCTGCATTTTCAACGGTATCGGGATTATTGGTTGCTGGTTCATCTGCATTTGCTCACGACTTATATGTAAAGGTGATCAACCCAGCGGCAAAACCAAAAAATCAGTTACTGGCAGCAAGACTGGGAACTATCCTGATGGCCATTATTGTAACGCTTCTGGCTTTGAAAAACTTTGCACTGATTGGTCAGCTGGTGGCTGTGGCATTCTCACTTGCAGGATGTACTATTTTTCCATTATTCCTGTTGGGTATCTGGTGGAGCGGCTCAAACAAGCCGGGAGCAATTGCCGGATTGATAAC
>JAUUZQ010000027.1 GCA_030589895.1 Bacteroidales bacterium | reverse complement strand
GCCGGTTATGCCGTTGGCTCTGATGAAGGAAAATTTTATATCCGTGCTGAATATCCACTCGCAGTGAGCCGGGTTCAATATGCCATTGATAAATGTTATGAAGAGGGATACCTGGGTGAAAATATTATGGGCACAGGCTTTAAGTTTGATCTTTCCATATATCAGGGCGCGGGAGCTTTTGTTTGTGGTGAAGAGACTGCTTTGATTGCTTCCATCGAAGGAAAAAGAGGTTTCCCGAGTATTCGTCCTCCATTCCCGGCTGAAAATGGATTGTGGGGCTTACCGACGCTGGTAAATAATACCGAGACTTTTGCTCAACTGGCTTATATTCTTCGTCACAATGCTTCTGCTTTTAATAAGGTCGGGACTGAAAAATCAAGGGGTACCAAGGTATTTGCTTTAGCGGGTAAAGTTGCCAGGGGAGGCTTGATTGAGGTGCCAATGGGCATGACTGTCAGGGAAGTGGTTGAGGAAATTGGTGGTGGTGTGGCAAATGGCAGAAAGTTTAAAGCGGTGCAGATCGGTGGCCCATCTGGTGGTTGTATCCCGGCAAATATGTCAGACACACCCATCGATTTTGAATCATTGACCGAAGTGGGTGCAATGATGGGGTCAGGCGGAATGGTTGTTCTTGACGATACCGACTGCATGGTAGATATTGCAAAGTACTTTCTCTCATTTACGCAGAATGAATCATGTGGTAAGTGCACATTCTGTAGGATAGGTACCAAGCGGATGCTTGAAATTCTCGTGAAAATTACGACAGGGAAAGGAGTGATGAAGGATCTTGATGAGCTGGAAAATCTGGCTGACTGGACTAAAAAGGGAAGTTTATGTGGATTGGGTAAGACTGCTCCAAATCCTGTATTGTCAACTTTGCGGTTTTTCAGAGATGAATATGAAGCACATATCAATGGCATTTGTCCGACCGGAAAGTGCCAGGAGATGATCAAGTACGAGATTACGGATGATTGTATTGGATGTACCAAATGTGCAGTTGAATGCCCGGTGGATGCCATTCCATTCAAACCCCATGAAAAGCATGTGATTGACCTTGAGCTTTGTATAAAATGTGATGGGTGTAAGCAAGTATGTCCCGTTGGTGCAGTAATAACACGATAAAAACGCAAATGATTAAACTGACCATAGATAACAGAACCATTAATGTGCCCGAAGGAACTCCGGTAATTGATGCTGCCCGTATGAATGGTGCAGTTATTCCTTCCATGTGCTACCGGGAAGGAGAGGAGCATCTTACCTCTTGCATGGTCTGCCTGGTCAAAGACAGAAAAACGGGTAAGTTATTTCCCTCATGTTCTGTAAAGGTTACAGAAGGGATGGATGTTGTTTTGATGGATGAAGAGGTACGGGAAGCGAGAAAAACTGCCTTGGACCTACTCCTGAGTGAGCATGTTGGTGATTGTGAGGCTCCTTGTCAGATTACTTGTCCTGCGCATATGGACATCCCCCTTATGAACCGTCTGCTTGCTGAAGGTAAATTTGAGGAGGCCTTGAAGGTTGTCAAGAATGATATAGCACTACCAGCTGTTTTCGGAAGAATTTGTCCTGCCCCATGTGAAGGTGCGTGCAGAAGAAAAACAGTGGATGAAGCAGTGTCAATTTGCCTCTTGAAGAGATATGCAGGCGATAATGATTTGGAGAATGCTAAACCATGGCTTCCTGAAAAACAAGCTGATAATGGTAAAAAAGTTGCCATTATTGGAGCAGGACCTGCCGGCTTGTCTGCCGCTCATTACCTTGCGATAAGAGGCTATAATTGTGAAGTTTTCTTCAGGGGAGACCAGCCGGGAGGTTCACTATGGATCGAAGTTGAGGCTGGAATTTTGCCTTCTGAAGTCTTGAATAAGGAGATCGATCTTATTTTTGACCTGGGCGTTAGATTTACCAGGAAGATAGTTGTCGACAAGGATAAATTCATGCAGATTAAGACCGGGTATGATGCTGTAATTGTTGCAGTTGGTTCAGGGGAGTCCGGCATTTCAAACTGGGGGATTGCTTCTGATAACCATAAGGAAGGAGATAAAGGCTTTATTGCTGATAAGGATACTTACCAGGTGGGTGATACTAAGATTTTTGTTGCCGGTAGCGCACTACGTCACTCCAAATTGGCAATCAGGGCTCTGGGTCAGGGTAAAGAAGCGGCATTTAGCGTAGATCAGTTTCTAACTGGAAAAGATGTTGTTGGGGAGCCCGGAATGTTTAATTCAAAATTTGGAAAACTCTTGCCTGATGAGTTGAGCGAATACCTGAAAGAGTCTGTTGAAGGGAAGAGGATTGAACCAGATGATACTTTTATGGGTTTAACAAGGGAACAGGTGATGGAAGAGGCAGCAAGATGTATGCATTGTGATTGTCGGGAGCTGACAGATTGTAAATTAAGATTGCTGTCTGACGAATATAAGGCACAGCAACGCAGGTTCTGGTCACTTGATAGAAAACTGGTGGAGAAGCATATTCAACATGATCAAATAGTTTATGAACCGGCAAAATGTATTAAATGTGGAATCTGCATTCAGATTACCGCAGCACACAAAGAGGATTTTGGCCTCACATTTATTGGCAGGGGATTTGATGTAGTAGTGGGTGTACCATTTAATGAAACCATTAGCGAAGGGTTGAAAAAAGTGGCTTTAGAAGTAGCTGATGCTTGTCCGACGGGTGCGATTTCACGCCTGAACCGACAGGATTAATCGCGCAGCAATAATGGAGATCGCGTTGTATTATTGGCTATTTATCGTCTCCTGGTAACTTTTGACACAGAAAAATAATGAGTAGAAATAAAAGATATACTATAAAACTTACCCCGTGGATAATAGCAGCAATCCTGTTATTCCCCCTTGTCCAACTATCGGCTCAATCCACTTGTTGGTCTAATTTCCGTGGAAATCCAGAACTAACAGGTGTCACCACCGCCAATATCCCTAAAAATCCCGTTTTATTGTGGAATTTTAAAACCAGCGATGCCATCAAGGCAGCACCTGTGGTGTGTGATGGAACAATTGTAGTTGGTTCAGTGGATGGCAATATTTATGGACTGACGCTCGATGGAAAAATGCGTTGGAAGATAAATACCGGGAATAGTATTGAGGCACCTGCATTGATTGTCGATAATACTGTATATATAGGAGATTTGGATGGTGCGTTACATGCAATTGAGCTTCATACAGGAAAAGTATTGTGGACCTATATTACCGAGGGACAAATCATGGGGGCGCCAAATTATTACACTGATGGCAAAAATCATATCCTGGTTGTTGGTAGTTATGATTATTACCTGCATGGTGTGGATGCTAAAACCGGTAAAGGATTATGGAAATTTGAATCAGATAATTTCATCAATGGGGCTGCTGCGATATATGAAGGAAATGCTATTTTTGGTGGTTGCGACGGACTCTTGCACAAAGTACGTGTTATTGATGGTTATGAAGTAAGTAGTCAGGAGGTAGCTACATATGTTGCAGGATCACCGGCGATTGAAAATGGCAGGGCCTATGTTGGTGATTATGATGGACAATTTACCTGTCTGGATATAAACAGTTCTAAAGTTGTTTGGAGTTTTCAAAATATGGAGACACAGCTGCCATTTATCGGGTCTCCATCCCTGTCAGCAAAAAGAGTATACATTGGTAGCAGAGATAAATATTTGTATTGTTTTAATAAAAGCGATGGCAAGATCGAATGGAAAGTAAATACACGGGGAAGGGTTGATGCCTCACCGGTGCTGGCAGGAAAAAAACTTGTGGTAGCTACAATGCGTGGAGATCTTTTGCTGGTGAGTTTGTCTGATGGTCTTACATTATGGAGCTATGAGTTGGGCACTCCTATTACTGGAAATCCGGCTGTTATCGATGATTATATTGTGGTTGGGGGAGAAGATGGAAGGGTATATTGTTTTGGAAAAAAATAACTATTCAGGATGAAGATAATGCATATTATCCCGGGATCGGGAGGGAGTTTTTATTGCGGGAATTGTTTGCGTGACAGTAAATATGTAGAGGCACTACGGGCTTCTGAACATGAAGTTGTGAAGCTTCCAATGTACCTGCCTCTGTTTGCTGATGAGCATGATATTAATCGCGATATGCCTCTTTTTTATGGTGCTATCTCTATTTATTTGAAGCAGATGTTTCCTGTATTTCGAAAAGCTCCTGCCTGGGTCGATCGCATGCTGAATTCTAAACCTATGCTGAAGCTGGCTGCCAGCATGGCCGGGTCTACAAGAGCCAAAGGACTGGAAGAAATGACGGTTTCCATGCTCCTGGGAGAAGAAGGTCTGCAGAAAGATGAGCTGATGAAGATGGTGGATTGGATTGCTGAGAATTGTAATCCGGATGTCATCCACCTTTCCAATGCGCTGCTCCTCGGACTGTCGCATCAGTTGTCTGAAAAAATGAATGTTCCCATTGTTTGTTCCCTGCAGGATGAAGATGTTTGGGTTGATGTAATGAAACCTGAAGCGCGCGATGAAGTATGGAAGCTGATGTCTGCAAAAGCTGAGTATGTATCTGCATTTATTGCTGTAAGTGATTATTATGCAGAGGAGATGAAACAAAAAATGAATCTTCCGGAGACTAAACTTTCAGGAATACACATAGGTATCTATCCTGAAAATTACTCATTCATATTGCCTTCAGAAAAGGGAAGAAACATAGGTTATGTTTCAAGAATGTGTGAGGAAAATGGATTGGATATATTGATAGATGCATTTATTGAGTTGAAGAAAAACTCTGAATTTGATGATGTCAACCTGGTACTTACAGGAGGTTCCACCGGAGATGATAAGAAGTATCTGAAAGATATCAGGAGAAAGATTAAAAGAAACCGGCTATCCGGATTTGTGGAATTTCATGAGGACTTTGAAGAAGATGGATTGAAGGAGTATTTCAAGAAAGTCTCCCTGATTTCTGTCCCGGTTAGAAATGGAGAGGCCTTTGGAATATATCTGCTGGAATCGATGGCATCAGGCGTGCCGGTTGTTCAACCTGCTTTGGGTGCTTTTCCGGAAATTATCAATTTGTCGGGTGGAGGTGTTATTTTTGAACCAAACGAACCATCTGTATTGGCAACAAGTCTTGCCGGACTACTCAGGGATAGTGAAAAACTGGATCAATTGAGTCGCGATGCCAGGACAGGAGTGGAGAAGCATTTCCACGTAAACGGACAAGTGAAAAAGATGCTTGATGTGTATAACAAAGTAAGGAGTGAAAAGTAAAAAGTAAGGAGTAAAAAGTAAATATAATGATAACCTGTCATCCTGAAGACGTCATGCTGAACTTGTTTCAGTATTGTTTCAGGACAGGACCGAATCCATAACAATATGCTCTTAGAATTACAAAACATAACAAAATCCTATGGTAGTACCGAAGATGGAACCCATAGAATTGTGCTCAATAATTTGTCTTTGAATGTTGAGGAGGGAGATAGTATAGCGCTGCTTGGACCATCCGGTTCAGGAAAGACGACATTGTTGAATATGATTGGTGCATTGGATCATCCTGATTCTGGCTCAGTATTATTCAGGGGCAAGAGCATCACTGAACTTTCAGGAAAAGAACTTGACAATTTCAGAAATCAGGAGATTGGATTTGTGTTTCAGTCTCACCACCTTCTGCCACAGTGCACGCTGATGGAAAATGTTCTGATTCCAACAATTGTGCATACAAGCAAAGAGCAACGCTTGCAGAAAATTTCAGAAGCAGAAACCTTATTGAGAGATGTTGGCATTTGGGATCACAAGGATAAGCTGCCGGGAAAACTATCAGGCGGTGAATGTCAGCGTGCTGCTGTTGTGAGAGCCATGATAAATCAACCTTCTTTGCTCCTTGCTGATGAGCCCACCGGTGCACTGGACAAGAAAAATGTAAATACAATGGCCGACCTTCTTCTTAAATTGAACAAAGAGAATAAACTGACGCTGATCGTTGTAACACACTCGGAAGAACTAGCTTCCCGAATGAATAAAATTTATAATTTATCCGATGGTAAGATCTCATAAAGATGCGCCTTGTGAACGTCTCAACCACACAGCTCATTATAGCATTATTACATTGTCGCATTGTTGCATTGTCGCATTATCGCATTATCACATTGTCGCATTATTACAATAACCCCACACCATGACCCCTCTAAATCTCATCCTCTCAAACCTGAAATACTACTGGAAGAAAAACCTTCTTCTGGCATTGGGGGTGGCTATTAGTGCGGCTGTGCTTACAGGAGCCCTGATTGTTGGCGATTCAGTGCAATATAGTCTGAAGAGAATTGTGGAGCAGCGTCTGGGAAATATATCTATGATTATAGAAACCGGAGACAGATATGTTACTGATGAATTGGCGATTGAATTGGCACAGAGTCTGAACGTGAAAAGTTCTGGAGTGCTGCTTCTTGATGGAGTAGCTGTTGCAGAAGGAGGACGGAAACGAATAAACCAGATCCAGATTCTGGGAGTGGATGGTACTTTCGATCATATTGCAGGTAAGGAATCATATTATTCAACTTTGCATGGCGACAGCGTTATCATAAGCTCCAATCTGGCTGAGCGACTCAGCCTTCAGTCAGGGGATGAACTCCTTCTGAAAATTACCAAAGCCAGTTTGATTCCTTTAAATGCTCCTTTCGTTTCAGATGCAGATAATATTGTTTCATTGCGTGTCACGATAAAAGATATAGCCGGGACAGAGGAGCTTGGGCGTTTCAGTTTGAAGAATTCGCAAACATCCCCTTTTAATCTCTTTATTTCAGTTGATAAATTGAGAGAACTGATGGAGATTGGTGATAAATCCAATTTAATCCTCATTGCTTCAGAAAATCTGCTGTCAGTAGAGGATCTTAGTCAATCCATTCAGGAGAACTGGAAACTGGCAGATGCCGGATTACATATCAGGGAATCTGATAGTGAGGCTATCCTTGAAGTAATCAGTGACCGTGTTTTTATTGATGATGCTATTTCAGAAGTGTTGGAAGAATCGGGAGTCAATGGGCAAGCCCTGCTTACTTATTTTATAAATTCAATCCATAGCGGAAATAGATTAACACCCTATTCCTTTGTTTCCACTTTGCCAGATCTTTGGCTCAAAAGAAATGAGATAATTATCAATACATGGCTTGCTGAAGACCTTGGTGTTGCTTCCGGTGATTCGATTTGGCTCAAATATTTTTTGATGGGGCCTTTGAGGGAGCTGGAGGTAGATTCTTCAGCATTTTTAGTTAAATCAGTTGTAGCAATGTCAGGTTACTTTGCAGATGGCAACCTGATGCCTGATTTACCAGGACTCTCTGATGCAGGGAATTGTCGTGACTGGGAAACCGGAGTTCCCATTGAGCTGGAAAGTATCAGGGATAAGGATGAGAGCTATTGGACTCAATGGAAAGGAACCCCAAAAGCATTCATCTCAATTGCCGCAGCAACAAATCTTTGGGAAAGCAGATTTGGAAAATACACGGCTTTTCGTTTTCCTATTGGTGAAAATCAAGTTGACGAGCTTCAGCAAAATATAATGGGAAAATTAGATCCAATTCAACTTGGATTTATCATCAGACCGGTACTTAGTCAGGCTGAATATGCGGCAGAAAATGGGGTCGATTTCAGCGAACTGTTTGGTGGCTTAAGTTTTTTCCTTCTTGCAGGTGCCATCCTGTTAACAGTATTGCTTTTTTTACTCAATCTGGAGGAGAGAAAAGAGCAGTTGCGCACATTGGTTGTAATGGGAATACCTCTGAAAACAAGTCGTAAAGTTCTGGTATTTGAAGGGATGATTGTCGCAATTGTTGGTGCAATCCTGGGACTATTTCTGGCCATTTTATACAATCGTCTGGTCTTCTCTGCGCTTAATGGAGTTTGGTCTGGAATTGTCAGAACTGAGATGATGACCATCAATATTCAAGTGTCTACTTTGCTTATAGGGTTTCTCATGACCCTGGTAGTTGCCTGGCTTACAATCTTCTTCCCATTGAACAGGCATTTGAAACGCAAGGTCCAACAACATATTCAAGTCAGGCGAAGGTTGAAATTAAGCAGTAGCATAGGGATGTATTTTGCCATTGGAATTATATCCGGAATGATTGGAGTGGGACTGATTCTTTCACAACTCTTACAAAAAGAAATTGTGAATGCAGCACTCTTTTTTCCCGCAGGTGGCTTATTGCTGATTAGTGGTATTTCACTGACTTACGCTTATCTGCTAAAAGTTCAGTCGAGGATTAAATCCGGTTTCACACTCTCCATTTTGAGTTCTAAGAATGCTGTAAGAAACCGCACAAGAAGTATGAGTATTGTGATACTTTTTGCTATTGGCGCATTTCTTGTCATCTCAACAGGGAGTAACAAGAAGGACCTGTTTGTGAATGCTGAAGACAAAACAAATGGAACAGGAGGTTTCCTGTATTATGCTGAATCGACTGTGCCGGTACTACATGATTTAAATGACAGTGATGTAAAGTACAACTATGGGATTCGCGCAAAAACTTCCTTTGTGCAGATGCGCATTTCTTCAGGTGATGATGCCAGTTGTCTGAATCTTAATAAAATTTCCAATCCAAGAATATTGGGTGTAAATCCTGAAGCACTAACAGGCAGATTTAGTTTTGTAACTTCGGTTCCTTTGCTGAATCAGGATGACCCATGGTCAACACTTTCAGCTGAACTGTCAGGCGATTTAATTCCTGCCATTGCTGATGAAACAGCCATAAAGTGGGGTTTGGGAATGAAAGTAGGAGACACCCTTCAATACCAGGACGCAAATGGGTCTACGATGAATCTTCTCCTTGTTGGAGGACTTGCTCCCTCAATTTTTCAGGGAAATGTATTGATCTCCAATGAGAATTTCTTAAAGCATTTTCCACAGCATAGTGGCACTGAAGTGTTTCTTGTAGATGGAAATATACAGGATACAGCTATAATATCTGAAGATTTAAGCCTGGGCATGAGAGACCTGGGATGGAGCATGACCTCAGCTGCTGAGAGATTGGCCGAGTTCAATTCAGTAACCAATACTTATTTGTCGATTTTTCTTGTTATGGGAGCACTTGGACTGTTATTAGGGACAATTGGATTGGCTATCGTCTTGTATCGAAGTATTTTGGAACGCAAATCGGAAATAGCTCTCTTACGCGCAGTTGGATATAGTATGAGACAGATAAAGAGAATTGTAATCCGAGAATATATGATGCTTCTTCTTGCAGGAAGCGGCATTGGTTTTATTGCAGCCATCATATCTACCTTGCCATCTATTTTAAGTCCAAATACTGAAGTCTCGTTTCTAACAATTATATTCGTATTGCTGATTTTGATAGTTAACGGATTCTTCTGGATATGGTTACTAACTGGAAATGCACTGAAACACAGATCAGTATATTCAGCATTACGAGAGGAATAGAAAATATTTCAAACCCTCAGCTCCTGCGAAGTGACATATCTATAACGAGTGGACAATGAAGCACCAGGAAGTTGGTGAATTAGTAAGGTTTACTCCAGTACAGAAGGATCCCTGACAATCTGTTTTACAAATTTGAAAAGCTTGCCACCATGTACGGCATCCACTATTCTGTGATCCATGGTGCTGCTTATAGTGATCATTCGCCGGATTACAACTTCATCATTTATAACCACAGCTTTCTTTGAAACATTTCCCATTACAAAAACAAAAGAGACGTTTGAAATTGGAAAAAGAGATGGAAAACCAGCATCCAGGCCAACAACTCCAATATTGGTGATCACATAAGAACCGAAATTATTTGCAGTTAATCCCATGGCAGGAATTGAAACTCCCCATTTAATGGTAAGTGCTTTAATGATATTAAAAACCAATCTGCGAAAAGGCCATGGAATACGGGCCATTTTACCCTTCATTTGCATTGTTTTATCTTCATCACCTGACCTTGATTGCTTGATGCCATCTGAAAGACTTTCAGAGAGTTGAGTTAAATTCATTTGATCAACATTTTCAACTCTTACAGAGCCCATCTCATCATCTTTTAAGAGAACACTTACCATTGCATCTACCTGATTGCGATGAATAATACTTCCCCTTCGGACAAAGCAATTGAGCTCTGGCACTTCGTCTTTTATTCCACGTGCTACTGCCAGAGTAAAGATGTGTGTCAATGTAATTTTCAGTCCTTCTTTTCGCTTTTGTGTAATGAATGCCTCTAGTTCTGTGACATCTATTTCAACGGATCCGAAGATTTTTCCATCTTGTGGTTTCTTGTAGATTGCCGCAGAAACTTTACGCCAATCATTGTTGAGGTTTAATTTTTTCATAAAAAAAAGGTTCTGGTTTTCTTGTGTCAATTTACAAAAAAACAGGAACCTTTATAATAACTATAGAAATAAGAAAAAATGTATAGCTAAATATTATCAGCTATCCATTCTCCCACTTCACTTGTAGAGTAGGCCTTTTCTTCTGTAATATCTTCAGTAACAATGCCTGCATCCATTGCATTATCAACGGCGTCTCTAATTGCTTTTGCTTCTTCGGTGAGATTGAGAGAGAGTTCCATAAGCATTGCTGCAGATAGAATTGTTGCAATTGGATTCGCTATGTTTTTACCGGCAGCCTGAGGATATGATCCGTGTATTGGCTCGAATACCGAAGTGTGAATACCTACAGATGCGGAAGGGAGAAGACCTAAGGAACCAGTAATCACTGATGCTTCATCCGATAATATATCTCCAAACATATTCTCGGTAACCATTACGTCGAATTTTTTAGGCCACTGTATAATTTGCATGGCTGCATTGTCTACAAACATAAAGTCCACTTCAATTTCTTTGTAATCCGGGACCATCTCCTGTACAGTCTCTCTCCATAACCTTGATGTGGCGAGTACATTGGCTTTGTCCACAACTGTAAGTCTTTTGTCTCTCTTAGCTGCATATTCGAAACCAAGCTTTGTGATTCGTCTAACTTCATCTTTCGTGTATGTACAAGTGTCGTAAGCTTTCTCCTGGTCTTCAGATCTTCCACGTGGTTCTCCAAAATATATCCCACCTGTAAGCTCACGGATAACAACAAAATCAGCCCCTTCAACCAGGTCAGCTCTCAGTGGTGATTTGTGAATCAGTGATGGGAAGGTAGTAACCGGACGAATATTTGCATAAAGCCCCAGTTTTTTACGCATAGCCAGTAATCCTTGCTCTGGTCTTACTTTTGCTTTGGGATCGTTGTCATATTTAGGATCCCCAATGGCGCCAAAAAGAACAGCATCAGAATTCATGCATAAGGCATGTGTTTCGTCAGGGTAGGGGTTTCCTGTCTGATCAATTGCTGTTGCGCCCACAGGAGCAGCTGAAAATTCAAATGTATGATTGAATTTTTTGCCGATAGCATTCATAACCTTAATAGCCTGCTCAACAATTTCCGGTCCAATTCCATCTCCGGCTAACACTGCAATTTTGTAGTTCATAATTTGTCTTATTGTGAGTTAAATATTTTAATTAATTATGATTTGATCCCTCCCGGGATCATGTTTTATTATCGTTTATTTATCCCGGATCAATCCCGATAGCTATCGGGACAGGGCTACAGGATCAGATCCCTCCGGGATCTCTTCTCCCTTTCTCCTCTATTTTCCCTCTATAATATTCAACATCCGCATTGTACATTTAATAGCTGCTACTGTCTGGTCCGAATCCAAACCCCTGGTTTTAAATGTTTTTCCTTCAAAATTCCATGTGATACTGCTCTCCACAAGTGCATCTATTCTTCCTCCGGGAGGTATTGTAACAGCATAGTCTTTCAGTATTGGATGCTTCTTGCCCAGCTTGTCATATATTCCCCACAATGCAAGCATAAAAGCATTATACTGCCCCACTCCCGATGCGGTCTCTTCATACTCCTTTTTATCGATTTCAATTCTCAGTGTTGCCATAGACTTCAGACCTTCAGCAACGGAAAGTGAGTAGTTCTTTATTTTGATTTTCTCCTTTATCCGTTGACCTCTCAGTACATCGGAAATTATATATGGAAGATCCTCCTGTGTTACAGTCTCCTTCTTATCACCCAATTCGATTACCCTTTTAGTAACCTTTTTCATCTCCTCCTTATTGAGCTCAATGCCTAACTCTTCCAGGTTTTTAATGACACTGGCTTTTCCCGACATCTTTCCCAGGGCATATTGTCGTTTTCGTCCAAATCGCTCGGGCAGGAGATCGTTGAAATAGAGATTGTCTTTTTGGTCTCCATCAGCATGAATTCCACTGGTTTGGGTAAATACATTTTCCCCAATCAAAGGTTTGTTGGCAGGAATGCGAATACCGGAGAATGATTCGATAAATTTACTTACCAGGTAGAGATTTTTAACTTCAACATCTAATTCATACTTAAAATGGTCCTGAACAATTCCGATAACACTTGATAGCGGAACATTTCCTGCTCTCTCACCAAGTCCGTTTATTGTAGTATGAATACCTGATATCCCGGCTTTTATGGCAGAATACACATTGGCTGTAGCCAGATCATAATCGTTGTGCGCATGAAAATCAAATCCCAATTCCGGATACCTGGTTTTCATATCAACACAGAAATCATATGTTTCCTGATGGTTCAGTATTCCAAGTGTATCAGGAAGCATAAAACGTTCTATTCCTTCACCTTTCAAACCGTCCAGCATCTGGTATACATATTCCGGAGAATTACGCATGCCATTCGACCAGTCTTCGAGATATATATTTACATGCATACCCATTTTTCGGGAATGCTCCATTACAACTTTGATGTCTGCAATGTGCTCCTCAGGAGTTTTTCGAAGCTGATTCTTACAGTGGTTCAGAGAGCCTTTTGTGAGAAGGTTGATCACCTTTCCACCTGCATCCTCTATCCACTTCAATGATATATCACCGTCTACAAAACCCAGTACTTCAATACGGTCGATAAAATCACGATTTTTCGCCCAATCAAATATTGCTTTGGCACCTTTGTACTCACCTTCAGACACTCTTGCTGAGGCTACCTCAATGCGGTCAATATTCAAATCCTCCAATAGTAACTTTGCTATATTAAGTTTTTCAGTGGCCGTAAATGATACACCGGAAGTTTGCTCTCCATCACGGAGAGTAGTATCCATTACTGATATTTTCATGGTTTGGATATTTTAGATGCTACTTTTTTCAAAAGTTTCGATCTGATCTTTAATGTTCAGGAGATAATCGATATCGTCGTATCCGTTTATCATACACTCTTTTTTATATGAGCTGATATCAAATTTTTCAGATTTTCCTGAAGAGAGAATTGAAATCTCTTGTTTCCCGAGATTTACTTCTATGACTGTTTTGGGGTCACTGGCAATAAGTTCAAAAAGCTCGCTGAGGAATGCTTCAGATACCTGAACTGGCAACAAACCATTGTTCAGAGCATTGTTTTTAAAAATATCAGCAAAGAAGCTGGATACCACAACTTTAAACCCATAATCGTAGATGGCCCATGCAGCATGTTCTCTGCTGGATCCACTTCCAAAGTTTTTTCCACAAACCAGGATTGAACCCTTGTAAGTGTTATCGTTGAGGATAAAGTCAGTTTTTGGCTCATTACTATTTGTAAATCTCCAATCGCGGAATAGGTTTTCACCAAAACCATCTCTTGTAGTTGCTTTTAAAAACCTGGCCGGAATGATCTGGTCAGTATCTACATTCTCAATTGGCAGTGGGACTGCCGATGATTGTACAGTATTGAATTTATCTCTTGCCATAATTATGCACTCAATTAATTTATCAATGTTGATGGATCGGTGATGACTCCGGTAATAGCAGCTGCAGCAGCTGTAAGCGGACTGGCAAGCATTGTTCTTGCACCTGGTCCCTGTCTTCCTTCGAAATTTCTGTTTGAAGTTGCTACCGCCAGTTTTCCGGCAGGAATTTTATCATCATTCATGGCCAGGCATGCTGAACATCCAGGCTGACGAAGTTTGAAGCCAGCCTCCTCAAGAATCTGAGTGATTCCTTCTTCATTTGCCTGTTTCTCCACTTGTTTCGATCCGGGAACAATCCATGCAGTTACACTATCTGCTTTCTTCCGTCCCTTAACAAAATTGGCTACTTCCCTCAAATCTTCTATTCTTCCGTTGGTACAACTGCCAACAAATATGTAGTCAACAGGATTACCGGCAATAGCAGAACCTGCCTCGAATCCCATGTATTTTAATGATTTTTTATATGAAGCAAGATTTCCTGGTTCCACTTCTGACTCGGCAGGAATATGCTCACTAATTTTTGCGCCCATTCCAGGATTGGTTCCATAGGTAATCATGGGTGCAATATCTGCAGCATCATAATTAATTTCTTTATCGAAAACAGCATCATCTTCAGTGTAAAGTTCTTTCCACTTCTTAACTGCTTTGTCAAAATCATCACCTTCTGGAGCAAATTCCCGTCCCTTGATATACTCAAAAGTAATATCATCAGGTGCTATAAGTCCACCGCGGGCACCACTCTCGATACTCATGTTACAAACTGTCATTCTTCCCTCCATAGAGAGATTCCTGATTGCTGATCCTGCAAACTCAATAAAATATCCTGTGCCGCCACTGGCTGAGATTTTCGCTATTATATATAGAATTATATCTTTCGCGCTAACACCTTTCCCCAGTTCTCCTTCTACATTTATCCGCATTCTCTTTGGCTTTGGTTGCAAGATACATTGTGTAGCAAGCACCATCTCCACTTCGCTTGTTCCAATTCCAAATGCAACGCTACCAAATGCACCATGCGTAGAGGTGTGGCTATCCCCACATACCATTGTCATGCCTGGTTGTGTAATACCGAGCTCAGGGCCGATTACATGTACAATACCCTGGAATGGATGATTTAATCCATAAAGAGTCACACCATGTTTCTCACAGTTTTCAGTCAGTTTGTTTACCTGGAATCGTGATAGTTCATCTTTAATACTGAGGTGCTGATCAACTGTAGGTATATTATGATCAGGTGTTGCTACAGTACGCTCCGGACGAAATACTTTTATCCCCCGTGCATCAATTCCTGCAAAAGCCTGTGGGCTTGTTACTTCATGAACCAGGTGTTTGTCAATAAACAGTACACTGGGTCCATCAGGGATTTCATTCACCACATGGGCATCCCAGATCTTGTCGAATAATGTTTTTCCTGCCAATTGCTGAAAGTTTAAATGAGTTTGCTGATATCAAAGATTTTCGAACCAAAGGATAATAGTTCATAGTGAAACCTGTCAGCACTTAAATTGTTTAAATGTAGGCGGCAAATTTAATAAACTTATTACAAAAATCACTTTTCAGTCCTTGTTTTAATACTAAACTAATACTAAATCAGTGATTATTCGGTAAATTACTTAGCGAATTGCCCTATTACATTAAAATTCGAAATTTCTCTCCCGATGGCTATCGGGACCCCTTCATCCTCCCGATACTATTGGGACTCTTTCACCTCCCCCGCGGGACCTTTTCCATTTCTCCGTCTCATTTTGTACATTTAGAACTTAAAAGATCATAGTATCCATCTTAAAACTATTGTCATGAAAGTATTTAAAGGGATTTTAATATTTACAATGATACTTGCCGGACTTGTGATCATTGTACCGGCCTTTATGCCTTCAACAGTAACTATCAGCGCCGAAGTAGAAATTGCAGTAGCACCTGAAGAAGTATTTCAGTCAGCTGCTATGTATGCAGATCGGGAAAGCTGGGATCCCTGGATAGCCACGGAGCCTGAGGCCAAAGTTACGATAAGCCCAAATGAAAATTATGTTGGCTCAACTTATAGCTGGGAAGGGGAGAAGATTGGTAATGGAACAATGAAAGTTGAAGAGATAATTTTTGGTAAGTATATACGCTCATCTATCTGGTTCGGTGAGGATCCCGATCCTTCTGTCGTAGAATGGCATCTTGAGAAGTCTGATATTGGAACGCATGTCAGCTGGGATTTTATTGCTGATGGGAAATATCCATTTGGCAGATTGATGCTTGCATTGATGTCGGGTGGCATGAAAACTTCGTTCGAAACCGGATTGGTAAATTTGAAGGAGATGTTGGAAGCTGATCCTCCAAAACTTTTCAAAACAGGAGGAATTCATGTAGATATGTTTCCCGGAATGAATGCTATGGTGATTCCAATGGAAGGGACCATGGAACAAATTTCTGAGCAGATGGGACAACTTTTCCCAAAGCTTTTCGCTGAGACAGGACGGCAAAATCTGCAAATGGCCGGACCACCTTTTGCCCACTATCTGGATTATGATGAGGAGACAGGCTTTTCACATGCATTATTGGGCTTGAGCATTAATGAACCAGGCATATCTGCAGGTGATATTCTTGCCAGGGAATATACTGAGACGAAAGCTTTAATTGTTATTCATACTGGGAAATACGATTATCTTAAGAACTCCTATGATGCACTTTCAGAATATGCACTTGAAAATGAAATTGAATTGACAGGAAGTGCTTTCGAGGTATACACGAAGACCATGATGGAAACAGAGAATATCATGGAATGGAAAACTTTGATAGCTTTTCCTCTGAAATAATCAGAGACCGGTACAGATAGGAATTCATGATTAATTGCTAAATCAATTTTTAACCTTAATTTAGAAACAAATCGGAATAATATGAACATTGGAGTAATCAGGGAAACAAAAAATCCTCCCGACAAGCGCGTTCCTTTCACGCCTTTACAATGTGCTGCATTGCAGAAAAAGTATCCTGAATTGAATATTATTGTTGAACCTTCGCCCAATAGATGTTATTCTGATGATGAATACAGATCTGCAGGAGTTACGCTGTCAAATGATCTTTCTGAATGTGAGATTATGATAGGAGTGAAGGAGGTTGATATTCCAGAACTTGTTGAGGGTAAATCCTATCTCTTCTTTTCTCATACGGCAAAGGAACAGCCTTATAACAGAGAGCTACTGCAGGAGATTGTTTGGAAGAATATCACACTCATTGACTATGAATACCTTACCCGACGTGATAAATCAAGGGTAGTGGCATTTGGCAGATGGGCAGGAATTGTTGGAGCATACAATGGATTGAGAGCATATGGATTGCGGAACAAAACCTTTGAGTTGAAACCTGCATGGCAGCTTAGTGATCTGGATGCCCTGAAGGAGACATTGAAACAGATAAAATTAGGGAAATCCCGAATTGTCCTTACCGGTGGAGGAAGAGTTGCTGGTGGTGCAGTGGAAATTTTAAAGGAAGCCGGTGTAAGGGAGGTGGATCCTTCACAATATCTTAATTCGACTTTTGAGGAGGCGGTTTATTGCAGACTGGATCCCTGGCACTATACCAGTCGCAAAGATGGAGGCGAATTTGATTTCCCGCATTTTATGGAATTCCCCGGAGAATACAAAAATAGTTTCCTTCCTTATGCGAATCGATCTGACCTGTTTATTGCCTGTCATTTTTGGGATCCTGATTCACCAAAGTTTTTAAATGCCGTAGATATGAGGTCGGATGCTTTCCCAATTAAGGTGATTGCGGATATCAGCTGTGATATAAACGGACCGATACCTTCCACTATAAAACCATCAACTATTGCAGATCCAATCTATGGATATAATCCAGTGACTCAGAATGAAACTGAAGATCCCTTTGACAAAGATGCAATTACCGTTATGGCAGTTGATAATCTGCCCGGTGAACTTCCCCGCAATGCATCTGAAGATTTTGGAAATGCCCTGATTGCTTATGTTATTCCATCATTGTTGGGTGATGACAGCGAAGGAATTGTTGAGAGGGCTACGATTGTGAAGGAGGGGAAGTTGACGGAATTGTTTGGGTATCTGGATGGGTATTTGGGGGGGTAATGAGTTAATGCGACAATGCGATAATGAGTTAATGCGACAATGAGGTTAGATACTGTCATTATTCTTCCTCCCGATAGCTATTGGGACCCTTTTAACATCCTGATCATCTCCTTAGGGTCATCTGCCCGAAAAATTGCACTTCCAACTACAAAAACATCCACTCCGGCTTCACTAAGTTGCTTTATATTATCCAGGCTAACTCCACCGTCTACCTGAATGAGTGTATCGGATCCTGCGGCATTAATCATTTTTTTCAACTCACGAATTCTCTCGTACGAATCTTCCATGAACTTCTGTCCACCATATCCCGGATTCACACTCATGATAAGTACCATGTCGAGCGACTTGAGGTAAGGTTCAAGAACAGACACTTCAGTTTGAGGTTTTACAGAGACCGATGGTTTCATTCCCAACTCTTTAATTTGCTCTATGGTTTTATGTAAATTCTCACATGCCTCATAATGCACTGTCAGAATATCTGCTCCTGCATCTCTGAACTCCTTCAGGTATTTATCAGGCTCTACAATCATAAGATGTACGTCGAGTGGTAAGCGGGCCGCTGATTTTATTTGCTTGATAATAGGGAATCCAAAGGTCAGGTTCGGAACAAATCGTCCATCCATGATATCCAGATGGATCAATTCAGCTTCACTTTCATTCAGCATTTCCAATACATCAGCTAGATGAAGGAAATCTGCATTCAATATAGAGGGGGCTATCATATTGCTCATAGGTCTGTTCATTTACACAAAAGTACATTTTATCAAATAAATATAACTATTTAACTTCTTTTTCATCCTGTAAGAAAAGAGTGAAGTTTTTTGTATGATTTTTGTGACAAACAAAACCATATTCTCATTTTAAGCGTTATAGTACAATAGCCAACCAATGATACAATCTATTCTATGAAACATCTTCGAAGTATTAATATTGTAATAATTATTCTTTTTCCATTAATCCTGAACGCCCAGAAGTATACCATAAATGGTTTTGTTCAGGATGCTGCATCCGGAGAAAAACTAATCGGAGCATCGGTTTTTGATTCAAACAGCGGATTGGGAACAACTTCCAATGAATATGGGTTTTATAGCTTGACACTTACAGCAGGTCAAATTGATTTCGGAGTTTCGTATGTAGGGTATACTTCTTACATTGAATCTATCGAGCTGAATGAAGATATGCAGATAATTGTTGACCTTGATCCCAGTATTGAATTGGAAGAAGTTATCGTGACAACTAACCGTCCCCGTGATATTGTAAAGAGTTCACAGATGAGTACCATTACATTATCTCCAAAGCAGATTAAAGCGCTTCCTGTATTTTTAGGTGAAGCAGATGTTTTTAAAGCTTTGCAATTAATGCCGGGTGTGCAGTCTGGAACAGAAGGGACCAGTGGCATGTATGTCAGGGGAGGTGGACCGGATCAAAATCTGATACTACTTGATGGTGTATCAATCTATAATGCTGATCATTTATTCGGATTCTTCTCAGTATTTAATCCGGATGCTATATCAAATGTAACTCTTACAAAAGGTGGTTTTCCTGCCCGTTATGGTGGACGACTCTCATCGGTTGTAGACATTAGACTCAAAGAGGGAAATATGAAAGAGTTCAGTGGCAGTGGATCTATAGGTATTATTTCCTCCAGAATATTGTTGGAGGGACCGATAGTGAAGGACAAGACATCTTTCCTCATTTCAGCCCGGCGCACCTATCTTGACATACTTGTTCGCCCCGTGATAAGGGCCGTAAATAATGCCAATGGAGATAATGGAACTGCAGGATATTATTTTTATGATGCCAATTTGAAAATCAATCATAAATTTTCGAATAAAGACAGAATATTTTTAAGTGCTTATAGTGGAAGGGATAAAGTAACTATGAGGAATGAGTATGATTATATTAATGATGATTCTATTTATACTGAACAATCTGATTATGGACTATATTGGGGAAATGTGACTTCCGTATTGAGATGGAATCATATATATGGAAATAAATTTTTCAGCAATGTCTCACTTATCTACAGCAATTTTAAGTTTGACGTGTTTGAGAATTTCTATTCCTATGTCAACGATAGAAAAGTATCTGCTTATGAATTTGAATACTATTCCGGAATTGAAGATCTTGGAGGGATAATTGATTTCGATTATTATCCCAATCCAAACCACTCCATAAAATTTGGAGGAAAATATTTATACCATAACTTCAAACCAGGTGTAACTGCCTTTTCTTCAACGTACGAGACCGATTCAATTAATATGGAATTTGGAAATGAGATTGTAAATTCCAGTGAGTTTTATATCTATGCTGAAGATAATATTAAGATAGGTAAAAGGTTGTTGGTTAACCTGGGATTACACTATTCGGCATTTCTTGTTCAGGATGAGTTTTATAACTCTCTCCAGCCAAGAATAAGTTCACGTTTTCTTATCACTGATAATTTATCCATTAAAGCTGCTTTTACAAGGATGGAGCAATATATTCATCTTCTTACTAACAGTACCATTGGCTTACCAACTGATATTTGGCTCCCGACCACCAAAGACATACCACCACAGGAGTCATATCAGACTGCTATTGGAGCAGCATATAACCTTAACGATGAATGGTCAATAACCATTGAGGGTTTCTACAAAACGATGAGTAACCTTATTGAGTATAAAGAAGGAGCAAGCTTTTTTGAAATTGGTGAAGACTGGGAGAATAAAGTTGAGATAGGAGATGGATTGTCCTATGGAGCTGAGTTTTTAGTCCGCCGTGACGCTGGTAAACTTACCGGATGGATAGGTTATACACTAGCCAAAACTGATCGGTTTTTTGAGAATCAGAACGATGGAGAGCCATTTCCATATACTTATGATCGACGCCATGATATATCTATTGTGGCTATGTACAAATTTAGCGATAGAACAGATATTAGTGCAACCTGGGTTTATGGAACGGGGAAAGCACTTACACTTGGGGTAGCAAGGTATGCCTCTTTTCAGGAGGGTGGTGCGCATCCATTCTATTATGACTATTGGAGAGAAGTTGAGTATTATAATGGGAAAAACGGATTCAGGGAGCCGGCATATCATCGACTGGATGTGGCACTTAACAGACATAAAAAGAAAGACTGGGGTGAGCAGACATGGAGCTTTGGATTATATAATGCATACAATCATCTGAATCCATTCTACCTCTACTTCGGACATGAGAATAATTCCAGAGTGCTTAAACAAGTGAGTATCTTTCCGATAATTCCATCAGTGAGCTATGCTTTTAATTTTTAGAAAAATGAAAAAATCAGGAATATATATATTGACGTTCATTCTTTTTATAATATTGCTAAACAGCGCTTGTGAAAAGACCATTGAAATCGATATTGATGAGATATCTCCCATGATAGTACTCAATGGATTAATCGAAGCGGATTCTTCTGTAGTGATATCCCTCACCAGAACAAGACATATACTGGATAATGCAGAGATTTCGACTTTAACTTCAGCTTTCGTAGAGTTGTCAGATAATCAAGGAAATAGTGCAATTTTAACTATTGATGGAAGTAATAAATATGTTACAGAATCTTTTTCTGTGGAACCTGGAACAGAGTATATAATCACTGCTTCAGCCGAAGGGTATTATGATGTGGAGGCTGTTTGTATTATTCCTGAAGCTGTTGCAATAATTAGAATCGATACGGCTACAGTTTATAATGAGTGGAATGAACCGCTTATCTCGATGGGAATAGTTTTTCAGGATGATCCTTCAACAGATAACTATTATCAACTCTTCATGATGTCGAAATCATATTATACTGAATGGGATATTGTGGAAAGATTAGACACGCTGTATATTGATCCTGTTACTGATACTGTTATTACTGCGATAGTGCTGGACACTATTATAACTCGAATTCCCTTCTATAGTGATCTTTATTTCGAAAGTGAGGATTTGATTATTGAGGAGGAGGATAATAGAGGAGGCGTAATTTTTTCTGATCAGCTGATCCAGGGAAAAGAGTATATATTGAAAGGAAATATCTATACATATTTTTCCAGAGGAAGTCAGGATACAACCACAATTTATGTGAAACTTCATTCAATAAGCAAAGACTATTACGAATATGTCAGTTCGCTGGAAAAACACTACTATTCCAAAAATGATCCCTTCGCAACTCCCGTAGTTGTGCACAGCAATATCCAGGATGGTTTAGGTATTTTCGGGGGAAGATCAACAAGTATCGATTCCATTAAGATTGCTCCTCAGCCTTACGAAGATGATATTTGGGAAATATATTGATTAAGTTATCGCTCAGCATATCCTGATCTCTCAACTTATTATCCACCATCCTTGAGAACTTCATCCCAAATTTTTATTCCGAATTCTCCTTTTTTACCTTAAATTTGATTTTTGTTTTTAAAGATAGAAATCAGCTATGATTATATACGAAGAAGTAATTGCGAAAAGCCTCAATCTGACATTGGTGCAGGTGAAAAATACAATTGAGCTGCTCGATGGCAGTGCTACCATCCCATTTATTAGCCGATACAGAAAGGAGGCTACAGGAAGCCTTGATGAGGTAAAAGTAGCTGAGATTCGTGATGAATATGAGCGATTGAAGGAGCTCGAAAAGAGAAAAGAATATATTCTCAAAATCATAGATGAGCAAGGAAAATTGTCTGCAGATCTGAAACTGAAGATTGAGGAGACAATGGATCTCAATACTCTGGAAGATATCTACCTTCCATATAAGCCCAAAAGAAAGACACGTGCGTCTGTTGCACGAGACAAAGGACTGGAACCCCTGGCTAAAATCATCATGAAGCAGGAGGAACTGAATATTGAGATTATTGCTAAAGAGTTTCTTAATGACGAGGTCTCTGATCTTGGGGAGGCTTTTCAGGGTGCGCGCGATATCATTGCTGAATGGATAAACGAAAACTCCAGGGCAAGGAATATCGTACGCCATCATTTTACTATCAGTGCAGTTATTTATTCGAAATTAGTAAAAAGCAAAGAAGAGGAAGGTGTCAAGTATCGTGATTATTTTGAATTCAGTGAGCCATTAAAACGCTGTCCGAGTCACAGGATACTTGCCATGAGAAGGGGCGAAAAAGAGGGCTTCCTTAAGGTGTCCATAGAACCGGATAAAGAAAGAGTACTTGATGGATTGGGGGATGTTTTTGTGAAGGGTTCCTACGATATATCTCAACATGTGGCTATAGCTGTGAAAGATTCATTTAGTCGATTGCTTGGACCTTCCATCGAAAATGAATTCAAGGCAGAGTACAAAGAGCTTGCTGATGCTGAGGCCATAAGGGTATTTGCTGAAAATCTGCGTCAGCTATTACTGGCATCACCCCTTGGACAAAAGCGGGTGCTGGCATTGGATCCGGGTTTCCGGTCGGGATGTAAACTTGTTTGTCTGGATGGACAGGGAAATCTTGTTCATAATGAAACAATATATCCACATCCTCCTCAATCAGATAGATCCGGGGCTACCAGAAAGGTGAGCTCACTTGTGCAGCAATACAAAATAGAAGCTATTGCTATAGGTAATGGGACAGCGAGTCGGGAGACAGAACGTTTTATCAGGCTGATAAGATTTCCTGAAGATATGGAGGTCTATATGGTGAATGAATCGGGCGCCTCAATATACTCTGCTTCAAAAGTTGCCAGGGATGAATTTCCTGACTTTGATGTAACGGTAAGAGGAGCGGTTTCAATTGGGAGACGCTTAATGGATCCACTGGCTGAACTGGTAAAAATCGATGCGAAATCTATCGGTGTGGGACAATATCAGCACGATGTGGATCAGGGAAATCTGAAGAAGAGTCTGGATGATGTGGTTGAGAGTTGTGTGAACCTTGTGGGGGTTGATGTCAATACAGCCAGCAAGCATTTGCTTACCTATGTTTCAGGTTTAGGTCCGTTGCTTGCCCAAAATATTGTTAATTACAGGTCAGAGCATGGTGCGTTTGGTTCCAGGAATGAACTTAAATCGGTTGCCAGAATGGGAGACAAAGCCTATGAACAGTGTGCCGGATTTCTTAGAATTACCGAGGCCGTTCATCCACTGGACAATTCAGCTGTACACCCGGAGAGTTATTTCGTGGTGGAGAAGATGGCTGCTGATCTGAAGTGTTCTGTTGAAGATATGGTGAAAGATAGTTCTCTGCTGAGTTCCATCGAACTAAATAAATATGTAAGTGGAAATATTGGAATGCCAACATTGAAGGATATTATTGCTGAATTGAAAAAGCCGGGAAGGGATCCCCGGGAAGAGATTGAGGTTTTTGAATTTTCAAAGGAAGTACAAAAGGTTGAGGACCTTCAGCCCGGAATGCTCCTCCCGGGAATCGTTACCAATATTACAAATTTCGGTGCCTTTGTTGACGTGGGTGTTAAGCAGGATGGCCTTGTACATATCTCACAATTGGCCGACAGGTTTATCAAAGACCCCAATGACATCGTCAAACTAAATCAGCATGTACAGGTGAAGGTGCTGGAAGTAGATATTAACCGGAATAGAATACAGCTGAGCATGAAAGGGGTGGAGGGGAATTAATATTTCTTCTCTATTACTATCCATGATGATTTATTTAGTAATTTCAGCATCTTAAAAATTGAACTTAAAAATTTTAATAGTGTTATCATAAAGAGTTGGGAAATTGAGTCCGTTTATCAATGCTAATTCAGCAACATTTTTAACAATGAAAAAAATATTTTTAATCAAGCTGATAATCTTTCTATTGATCGTATCAGCATGTCAAAGAACCGAGAAAATGAATCCACCTATTGCAGAAAAGAAGGCCAAAGAGCTGGTAATCCATGACGATACACGAATCGATAACTACTATTGGCTGAATGAAAGAAAGAATGAAGAGGTTATCGCTTATCTGGATGCTGAAAACAGCTATCGGGAGGATGTAATGAAGAAGACAGAAGATTTCCAGGAAAGTCTTTTTGAAGAGATCGTGGGAAGAATAAAGCAGACAGATGAATCTGTTCCTTATAAAAAGCATGGTTATTACTTCTATACGAGATATGAAGAAGACAAGGAATACCCTATCTATTGCAGGAAATTAGGTAATCTGGATGCTGAGGAGGAAATAATGCTGAATGTTAATGAACTGGCAGAAGGACATACTTATTATGCGCTTGGAGGCTTGAGTCTGAGTCCCAATAACAGATACCTGGCATACGGTGTTGATACTGTAAGCAGAAGGAAGTATACGATTTACATTAAAGACCTTGAGACCGGGGAGTTGTTGTCAGATGTGATTCCTGTTACAACAGGAGGCTCAACCTGGGCGAACGATAACAGTACCTTGTTCTACACTAAAAAGGATGAGCAAACACTGAGGTCAAGTGCCATTTATAAGCATAAAATGGGAAGTTCAGCTGATAAGGATCTTCTTGTATATAATGAAGAGGATGAAACATACAGTACTTTTATTTATAAAACCAAGTCTGAGAAATACCTTATGATTGGTTCAGGAAGTACACTGACAACAGAATATCGTTTCATGAATGCTGACACGCCTGATGGTGAGTTTAAAATTGTACAAGCACGTACCGAGGGCCTTGAGTATTCCGTTTCCCATTTTGGTGATTATTTTTATATCGTAACCAATCTGGATGCAAAGAATTTCCGGTTAATGAAAACACCTCTTACAAAAACTAGCGTGGAAAATTGGGAAGAGGTAATTGCTCACCGGGATGATGTATACCTGGAAGGAATAGAGCTTTTTAGCAATTTTATGGTGGTTGATGAGAGAAAAGAGGGATTGAACGAGCTAAGAATCATCAACTGGGCCGACGGATCGGAACATTATCTTGAATTTTGGGAGGAAGTGTATACAGCAGGTGTCTCTGTCAATCCTGAATTCAATACTGATATTTTGAGATTTTCATATTCCTCCCTGACTACTCCATCTTCAACATTCGATTACAATATGATAACAAAGGAGAAGGAGTTGCTGAAACAACAGGAGGTGGTTGGCGATTTTGATCCTGCAAACTATGAGGCAAAGCGAATCTATGCTGAAGCAAAAGATGGAAAGAAAATTCCAATGAGTATCGTATACCGAAAGGGGATGGAGAAAAATGGAGAAGCACCAACACTCATCTACGGATATGGATCCTATGGTTCAACAATGGATCCTCGTTTCAGTTCTGTAAGACTTACACTCCTGGACCGTGGATTTATATATGCGATTGCCCATGTTCGTGGCAGCCAGATATATGGAAGAGGATGGTATGAAGATGGTAAGCTATTCAACAAGATGAATACATTTACCGATTTTGTAAGCTGTTCTGAGCATCTGATCAATGATGGTTATACAAATCCTGATAAATTGTTTGCCATGGGAGGAAGTGCCGGTGGACTGCTTATGGGTGCTATTGTAAATATCAGTCCGGAGCTATACAAAGGTGTTGTGGCTGCGGTACCATTTGTTGATGTGGTAACTACAATGCTTGATGAAACCATTCCGCTTACAACCGGTGAATACGATGAATGGGGAAATCCGAATGAAAAAGAGTATTATGATTATATGCTTAGCTACTCACCTTATGACCAGGTGGAGGCAAAGGCTTATCCAAATATGCTGGTTACAACAGGACTTCATGATAGTCAGGTGCAATATTGGGAACCTGCAAAATGGGTGGCCAAGCTTCGCGATATGAAAACAGATGACAATTTGTTGTTGATGTATTGCAATATGGATACCGGTCACGGTGGTGCAAGCGGGAGATTTGCGAGATACAAGGAGACAGCTATGGAGTATGCATTTTTATTCATGCTCATAGACATTGAAAAATAGAATAAGTTAAAATAGTAGTTCTCAGAATATGTGGAATGTTTGTCAAATACGTATTCCTGCAGAATCTAAGAACATTATAATTTTTTTATGGTAAAAGGAAAGTTTGAATACAGAGTGAGATATGCCGATACAGATCAGGCTGGAATTGTATATTATGGTAACTATGCCAAGTTTTACGAAATTGGACGTACAGAGTTCATAAGAGAATACGGGATGACCTACAAGGAACTGGAGGACATGGGTATTATAATGCCAGTTGTGTCTATGAATGTGAAGTATATTAAGCCCGTTCTGTATGATGAATTGATAAGTATTGAAACTTCAGTAGAAAAAATTACAGGAGCAAGGGCTGTTTTTCATTCTGATATTTTTAATTCTGATGGCGAACTTGTCAATAGTGCAGATGTGACGCTGACTTTTATAGATAGAAAAACAAGACGACTTGTCAGAGCCCCTGAAGAATTGACCAGGGTAATTGACGTGAACATGAAGGACAATTAGCATATTTTTTTAACTACCTTCGCCATCATATGAAATTTACAGAACTAAATCTTGATGATCAATTAATTGAGGCAATCTCTTATATGGGATTTGATACCGCTACGCCTGTCCAGGCAAAAGCAATTCCGGTTATTTTGAATCAAAAAGACCTGATTGCCTGTGCACAAACGGGCACAGGAAAGACAGGAGCTTTCGTACTTCCTATTATCCATAAATTGATTAATTCAGATAATAAAAATATTGATACACTGATTATTGTTCCCACCAGGGAACTGGCTATTCAGATTGAGCAGCAGATACAGGGATTCTCTTATTTTACTTCGGTTGGATCGAAGGCTATTTATGGTGGGGGAGATGGCAATGATTTTTACTATCAGAAGGAGGCCTTGATAAACGGAACGGATATCATTATCGCTACACCCGGTAAATTATTGTCACATCTTCAATTGGGCTATGTTAATTTTTCAAAGATAAAACATGTAATTCTCGATGAAGCAGACAGAATGCTGGACATGGGCTTTATCGATGATCTTCAGAAGATCTTCTCATTTCTGCCTGAAAAAAGACAGACATTGATGTTCAGTGCTACCATGCCGGATAGCATTCGTCAACTTGCTAAAAAGATATTGTATAAGCCGGATGAAATATCGCTTGCTGTTTCAAAACCTGCTGAAGGAGTGGATCAGAAAGCCTATCTTCTTTTTGAGGAGCAGAAGCTCGATATTCTTGCTCATATTCTCAGGGTGCGAAAAAAATATGACAGCATCATCATCTTCACATCTACAAAAATAAAAGTTTCTGAGATCGTCAGACATTTGAATAAGGCAGGATTGCCTTCAAAGGGAATCTCTTCCAACTTAACACAGTTGGAGCGGGAAGAAGTAATGATTGGTTTTCGTTCTAAAAGAATACGGATACTGGTTGCAACCGATCTTATGAGCAGAGGGATAGATGTGAAGGAGATCAATATGGTTGTCAATTTTGATGTTCCTCATGATGCGGAGGATTATGTGCACCGGGTTGGACGTACTGCCAGGGTGAATGCCAAAGGAGAAGCAGTTACGCTGGTCAATCCGCGTGACATGTATAAATTGCGAAGCATCGAAAAACTTATCTCAATATCAGTTCCCAAATTATCTCCACCCGATGAATTTGGTCCGGGACCAAAATGGCGCGAAGGAGATCGCTCTTCAGGGAAGAAAAAGTATTACGGGAAGAAGAAAAAGGGGTATCGAGGGAATAATCCAAGAAGGTAATTTTGAAGTTCATAGTTCAAACCCTTAACCCAAATCATCAACCCAAATCATCAACCCAAATCATCAACCCAAACCCTAAACCTAAACCTAAACCACAACCCAAGTCCAAGCCCAAATCCAAACCATCAACCCTCATCTTGATGCATACCTGTTTTTTTTCTGAATTTACATTCAACGCAACTAATAAAACCACTTTCTCATCTTAAGAGAAATAATAGTCCTAAATCATGAAAAGAGTCTTTCTTAGAAAATACAACAGACTTATTACTTATGTATTATCAATCTTAGGTATTGGAGGTGCATGTACATTTATGGGTTGTGAATATGGCATTCCGGCAGTTGAATATGGTACACCACATGCCACTTTTAAGGTACAAGGCATTGTTAGGTCAGAGACTGGCGATAGTATTCCAAATATCAGGGTGATAATGGATTACGATACATCATACAGTGATGTATTTGGTAAATACATGGTTAAGGTGTTTGATTTTCCCGCTAGCCAAGATTATTATGTTCGGTTTTCGGATATAGATGGAATTTACAATGGGAGTTATCAAGCCACCGATTCCCTTGCTTCATTCAGAAATCCTGAATTTGTAAATGGTGATGCTTCCTGGTATGAAGGAGAAACATCATTGGAAATCAATATAGAGCTGAAAGAGAATAATCAATGATCTCGAAAATTCCTTTACGCAAGAAAATTGCTTTAGAATTTTTTAGAAAATACCGTAGCAATGCGAAAAAATTGCATCAGCTTGAATATATTTTTTGGGAGTGTACACTGCGCTGTAATCTGAATTGTCTGCACTGTGGCAGCGATTGCAAAAAGGAAGCTTCAGTTAAGGATATGCCCATTGAAGATTTTATTGGAGCCATCGATGATATTACTGAAATCATTGAGCCAAACAAAACCATGATCGTCTTTACCGGAGGAGAGCCTCTGGTAAGAAGCGATTTGGAAGAGTGTGGTAGACAATTGTACGAGCGGGGCTTTCCCTGGGGAATGGTTAGTAATGGTTTTCATTTGACGGCTAATAGACTACAATCTCTGCTTAAGGCCGGATTGCGTTCTATGACTATTAGTCTTGATGGACTTAAAGAATCACACAATTGGCTAAGGGGAAATCCGAAGAGTTTTTCTAATGCGGTTAAGGCTATTGGATATTTGTCAGAAGTGACTGATTTACGTTATGATGTGGTGACATGTGTTACACCAAGGAATTTTGATGAGTTATTGCAAGTCAAAGCGTTGTTATTGGAAAAAGGAGTTAAAGAGTGGAGGTTATTCACCATCTTCCCAATCGGTAGAGCCAAGCTGGATGAGCAGTTACAACTTACTCCTGTGCAATTTAAGCTCTTGTTTGACTTTATTGCCAGCGAAAGAAAAAAGGGAGATATAAAACTCAATTATGGATGCGAGGGATTCCTTGGCAGCTATGAAGGAGATGTAAGAGACAATTTATTTTTCTGTAGGGCCGGAATAAGTGTTGCATCAGTCCTGATAGACGGTTCCATATCAGCTTGTCCCAATATCAGGGATAATTTTACCCAGGGAAATATCTACAAAGATAGTTTCAAAGACGTGTGGGAAAATAGATATTCCATCTTCAGAAACCGGGAATGGATGAAAACCGGCATCTGCGCAGATTGCAATTTATTCAAATATTGTGATGGCAATGGAATGCATCTTCGTGAAGGTGAGAATGCTGAGATCATGTTTTGCCACCATAAACGAATTGAAGAAGGCGAATTAGAAGCCAATATCCAGTCTTTTTGAAACTTTTGCTCTGAACTTGTTCAGAGTCTTCTTTACTATTCCCCTTTTTCCTTGTCATAATTTTCCCTTCTGAAAATCAATATCTATATTTGAATCAAATGATAGACAGATTTGAATGTTAAATATTAATACAGACATAAGTAGCCAGAACCTGCAGGTCATGATTCCTGTAGTTGGAGGATTGATAGGATATATGATCTATTGGTTCACACAGGAATCGCCAGCATTAAAAGCCTGGCTGATAAACAGGTATGGTGCTGAAAAGGGGGCTGAGAAATTGATTCTTTCGACAAAATATTTGGGAGCATTTACTATCGGGGTTCTTCCTTTGTTTGTATATCTGATAGTATTTCCCGATACTGAATTGGATCAGCTAGGTTTTTGGTATAATGAGGAAACCAGATTATTGACTTTTTTGTGGATGCTGGGACTTGGTGCTGTGATGATTTTTATTTTTGCTAAAAGTGCAAAGACTCCTACTGTCCTTGCGAAACAGCCCGAGATTCGAACCAAAGAATGGAGTCGGAATTTACTCATCAGAACCCTTGCAGCATGGGCTGTATATTTATTGGGCTATGAGTTCTTTTTTCGTGGACTATTGCTATATCCATTGGTAGATGCTTTTGGGATATGGCCTGCTATATTGGTGAATGTGGTAATGTATGCCGGACTTCATGTACCAAAAGGACTGGATGAGGCAATAGGTGCAATCCCCTTATCTGTGGTCTTGTGTTTGCTGGGTGTACTAACCGGGACATTCTGGATCTCATACATTGTTCATGTCGCCATGGCATGGACCATCACATTGGTAACATTGAAGCATCAACCTGATATGAGAATTGTAAAGATTACAGAGAGATGAAAATATTTGTTTCAGGATCTACAGGAAGTATTGGAGCACATCTGGTTAAGATGTTATCCGGGCGTGGTCATACCATACATGTATTGGTAAGGTCAATGGAAAAAGCACGTCAGCTTACATTTGAAAATGTCTATCCTTTTCAGGGGGATATAACTGACAAGGAATCTGTTGATAAGGCAATGAAGGGATGTGAGCAGGCTTATCATGTAGCTGCCATCGCAGAAGTTTGGGCAAAAGATACGGGCATTTTTTATGATATCAATGTTCAGGGGACTGTCAATGTGATGCAATCTGCTGTGGATAATAAGGTAAAGAGAGTAGTTTTCACCAGTACTGCAGGAATATTTGGGCCTTCAATAAATGGAGTGATAACTGAAAAGAAAATCAGGGATATCGATATCTTCAATGAATATGAAGGTTCAAAACTTATGGCGGAGTCGAAGGTAAAAGACTTCGTTAACTTACATGGATTAGATGCTGTAATAGTTTCACCAACAAGGGTGTACGGTCCATTTCTTTTTGGAGAACCTTCATCCATCACGCTTATGATTGATAAGTTTGTCAATGATTCCTGGCGATTTTATCCCGGCGATGGCAAAGGAGTAGGAAACTATGTCTATATCGAGGATGTTGCGATGGGACATATCCTGGCCATGGAGAAAGGCAAGAGAGGAGAGACATATTTATTGGGAGGGGAAAATTATGACTATGTGACCTTCTTTCGTCTGCTGGGTGAAGCTGCAGAAATTAACCGTTCAATGCTGAAAATTCCAATGTGGACTCAATCGCTTTATGCCAGGGAACAACTCTTTATGGCGGTCTGTTTTGGGAATAAACCACAAGTTACACCCGGATGGATTATCAAGGGAAAATACAACTATGAGCTCTCTCCTGAAAAGGCAATTCGCGAATTGGGCCTTCCTGTGACTCCAATTGAAGAGGGATTGAAGAGAAGTGTGGAGTGGGTGAGGGGAAGGAAATAAGAAAAAAAATACATATTTTTACTCAAAGCATGGATGAATCACCGAATCGATAAGTTGGCTCCCCGGCAATTCTTTCGATTACTATACTATTTATATTGAGAAAGGTCCTCTTTACGTCAATTGTATTTTTTGTGTTAATATCTGGCTATGCGCAGGATTATGATGCAGAGCTGACTTTTCACAAAACTAATATTTCTGTTAAGCAAAACAGAATGTATAAAACCTCAACTTTTGAAATTAAAATATATAACCGGGCCGGTGAAAAGTTTACAGAGGTTTCAATTCCCTATTCTGAGATGGACAAGGTTTCAAAGATTGAGGCGAGTATCAGAGATAGAAATGGAAACATTGTTAAAAAGTTGAAAAGGAATGATATATCCGACAGAAGTGCTTTTTCGAACGGTTCTTTTTATCAGGATTATTATTTATATGAATTTACGCTGAAGCATAATTCCTATCCCTATACCCTTGTTTATTCCTACCAGCGCCTGCAAAAGGAGTTTTTCTATCTGACAGACTGGACCCCGGTTTTAAGAAGTAACATTCCAACACGAAAAGCACTTTTGAACATTGAAGTTCCGTTAGATTTTAAAATTCATTTTGACCATTATTTAATTGATAATTTTGTAGTTGACACCCTTGATGAATCCATTATATATTCATGGTTAGCTTCCTATGAAAATACAATCGACCCGGAGATCTATTCTGAAAGAAGAGAGAATTATTTTCCAAATGTTGCAGTGGTTCCCGGAGAATTTATTTTCGACATCGAGGGTTCATACGATAGCTGGGAGTCGTATGGTGATTATCAATTTCAACTGATCCAGGGTTTGTCCGAACTGCCTGCAAGTGAGCAAAACAGGATAAGATCACTAACCAGGGATATCGATTCGGAATTAGAAAAAATTAAAATACTTTACCACTATCTGCAAGATCAAACAAGGTATGTTAATATCACTATTGAAACGGGAGGATTAAAGCCTTATCCTGCTTCATATGTGGCTGAAAATAAATATGGAGACTGTAAAGCACTGAGCAATTATTTTAAATCTGTATTGGAATATGCTGGCATCAAGTCAAATTATACTTTGGTTTATGCAAGTGACGATATCAAAGAGATAGATAAAAATTTTCCATCTCAACAGTTTAATCACGTTATACTGAGCATTCCAATGGATGATGATACCTTATGGCTGGACTGCACCAGTGACGGCCCCTTCAATCAATTGGGAACCTTTACTCAAAACAGAGATGCATTTGTTATTGATAGCAATAGTAGTCATTTCACCAGGACACCTCCATTGTTGATGAATGAGGTAATTGATTCACGAACTGTAGTGTTTCGCAGAGATAAAAATAGGAGAGTGGTCGCAGATTTTAGAATTAATTACCATGGGGAGGATTTCGAATCTCTTTCAGGCCTTTCACGACAGGCTAGTGAAACAAGCCTGGCGAGGATCATCAGGAATTATTTTATCGAAGATGGATTCGAGCTAATCGATTTTGAGCTAATTGAATCTCCCAGGGATGCACGCGAGATTACACTGACTTATTCTGCCTTTGCGAATAAAGTATATAACAGCTACGGATCAGATATCATGCTCGACATGGTTCCCTTCTACATTCCTCTCTTTGAAGAACCGGAAAAAAGGAAACTCGGTGTAAAAATTGACTATCCAATAAATTATATTGATACAATAAATTATTATATACCAGAGGGATACAATATTCCAAACAAGCTTGAAAACAAATCCATTCAAAATGAATATGGAGAATATACCCTAAGGTCTCAACAAGAGAGTGATCGACTTACAATCGTAAAAAGATTCTTGTTGAATACAGGGAAATATTCATTGGAAGAATATCCTGATTTCTACAAATTCATTGATGAAGTTTACGATATAGAAAATTCTCCAGCTATTCTGTTAACCAGAAATATACAAAATAGGAAACCTATAAATAACGCTTACAAAGGGAATTGAGATTCAATGGTCAAATTAAATACAAACCAATGAAAGTTTTTAAACTGTTTTTCCCACTCTTTATAATACTTCATTTCTCACTTGAAGCGCAAGAATACTCACGCGAATTTGGTGTTATTGGGAAAGAAGAGTTTGAGTTGGAAGAATATGCTGCAGACAAGTCGGCAGAAGCTGTGGTGTTTTTTGATATTGGACAATCCAAATTCATTAGATCAGATAATTCGTTTGATATTGTATTTGAGAGAACCACAAGGATTAAAATTTTATCTGAAGCAGGAATTGACTGGGCTGAAGTGGAGATCCCATATTACCAGGAAGGTGAGATATATGAAAAGATATATGATCTTGAGGCTTATACAATAAACTACGTTGATGGTTTAATTCAACGAAGCAAATTGAATACTGAAAATTGTTATACTGAGAAGTTGAACAAGTACTGGAATCTGAAAAAGTTTGCGATGCCGAATGTGAAGGTGGGTTCAATAATTGAGTACAGGTATAAGATTTTGTCTCAATATAGATTCAATCTGCGCGATTGGGACTTCCAAAGACGAATACCAACCGTGTATAGTAAATATGAAGTAAGAATGGTGCCTTTTTATGAATATACATTCTTGTTGCAGGGTAAAGGTAGTTTTGATTATCAAAATTCTTATAAAGATAAAAAAGGTTTATCCCACCAGTTTGGTCCGGTTAAATACAACATGATGGTTCATGAATATGCTATGATTGATATTCCGGCATTCAAAGATGAAGAATATATCTCTTCAATAAATGATTTCATTATAAAAATTGATTTTCAGTTATCCAGAATTCTCCATTTGAATGGATCCACAACGGATATCCTGACTAGCTGGCCGGAATTAATTCAAGATCTTTCCAGGCATGAGAATTTTGGAAGGTATGTTAAAAAAGCTTCAAAGCAGGCTTCTAAGCTATTAGATCTCAATGGGCTTGCAAATGAGAGTCCCAGGGAACGATTTGACAAAATCATAAGTTATGTAAAGGGGAATTATACATGGAACAAGAAAAATGGAAAGTATGCCTCAAAATCTGTTTCCCAATTTATTAATGATGGTTATGGCAATGCCGCAGATATTAATCTGTTTACGGTTGGACTGTTAAATGCTGCAGGAATTGAGGCATATCCACTTATAAGTAGCACCCGGGGAAATGGTACCATTAAATATGATTATCCATATAGTCAGTTCTTTAATTATGTTCTGATTGCTGCCTTAATTGATGGTGAGCAAATAGTAAGCGATGCAACTGAGATATTAAGTGCGGGCAACAGGATTCCAACCAGGTGCATTAACGACAAAGGTTTATTAATTGATAAGGCAGGACTTAATTGGTTGCCTCTGTCTTGTAATTTCAACTCCAGTTTATCAACAACAATGCTTATTGAACCCTCTGAAGATGAAGTAAGTGCCAGAATAATTGTAAAAGGGACAGAGTACAATGCTCTTGCTTTGCGTAGACAATATGGGGATGACAGGAAACGAATTGTAGAAAAGCTGGAAGACAAAGGATATTCAGTAAATGATACTTCCATTGTGGTAAAGAATCAACTTAATATTGAAAAACCCTACTCTATTGAGTACACTGTTACCAACAGTTCTGAGTATATTAATGATAAAATTTACCTCTCTCCATTCCTATACGAGACGCTGGAGGAAAATCCACTGAAACAAAATTCAAGAAGATATCCAATAGACATGGTCTATCCTTCCCTTAAAATTTACTATGCAGGTATCAAGATTCCTGATGGATATAAGATCGACTTTTTACCAGAGAATTATCAATTTAGCAATGATAAATTTGAGTTGAAATATTTGACTCAACAATCGGATTCAATGCTAAGTATCTCATTCTCATATCATTTTAAAAAAGCTGTTTATTCTGCAAGTGACTATTTGAAGATTAAATTCTATTTTAATGATATTGTTAGAAAAGGAAACGAGAAAATTGTATTCTCCCGGGATGACGAGCCATCAGAAGAGTAGAAAAAATACAGCATTCCTCTTATTCTCTTTCTTCTACCTCAATAAAAACCCCTATATTTATTCCATTCCAAACAAAGAAATAAATCTGAAATATATCATGCAAAAACAAAAAATTATCACAATAATATTTATAGGCTTCCTTATTGCTTTTAGTGCAAGGATAGAGGCACAGGAATTTGGAAAGTTTACCAGAGCAGATGCAGAATATAATGAATACTTGCCAGATAAGTCTGTTAGCGCTGTTGTACTCTATGATATTGGAAAATCAAGATTCCAAAGGAATGAAGATGCTTTTTATGGATTTGAGCTTGTTTTTGAAAGAATAACAAGGATCAAGGTGCTTTCGGAAGAAGGAATAGCATGGGCGAACGTGGAAATTCCCATATATCAGGAGGGAAGTGATGCTGAGATGGTTTACGACCTTGAAGCCTATACCTATAATTATGTTAATGGTACCTGGTATCCAACTCCGCTGGATAACAATACAAGTTATGATGAAAAGATTGATGAATATTGGTATGCAAGGAAATTTAAGATGCCTGATGTGAAAGTTGGTTCTATTATCGAAGTAAGGTATCAGGTTCTTTCTCAATATATTTTTAACCTGAGAGACTGGGAATTTCAGAGAGAAATACCAACGCTCTATAGCAAGTACGAAGTAAAAATGATTCCGTTTTTTGAATATACATATTTGCTTCAGGGCAGGAGGAGTTTTGACTATGAAAATTCCTATATAGAAATTGGTATTCCTCGAAAATTTGGAATTGTAACCTATAAGGAACTGGTTCATGAGTATGCAATGAGTGATGTTCCACCATTTAAAAATGAAATATATAGTTCGTCAAGGAATGATTTAATCACTAAAATAGATTTTCAGCTGTCAAAGATGAATAAGGTAGATGGATCCAGCATGGACTACTTAGTTACCTGGCCAAAGATTGTTAAAGATCTTGGCAAGCATCAAAAATTTGGAAAATATCTAAGAAAGAGTGAAAAATCAGCTTCAAAAATTCTAAACAGTGATCACCAGTTACCTGAATCTTCCAGGGATAAATTTGACTATATATTGCACTATGTGAAAGAGAATTATACCTGGAATAAATTCGACGGGATCTATATTACAAAATCGGTTTCTAATCTCACTTCAGAAAAAACCGGGAACGTGGCCGATATAAACCTCTTTACTGTTGGTATGTTGAAAGCTGCCGGTATAGAAGCTTTCCCGGTAGTTAGTAGTACACGCGGTCATGGTACAATTAAGTATGAATATCCCTATGTCTCTTTCTTTAATTACGTGGTAATCGCTGCACTTATCGATGGAGAATATATCCTTGCTGATGCCACTGAAGCAATGAATTCAAATAACCAGCTACCTCCAAGATGTAATAACAATAAAGGATTACTGATATATGACGGAGATGTTAAGTGGTTAGAATTGGAAGGTGATAATTCTTCTCAACTCGATATCTCTATGTCAATTGCGATAAATAATTCAATTGTTGAAGCGCATGTAATCGAGAAAGCTTATGAATATGAAGCACTCTTATACAGAAATAAGTATTCTGAGGATAAGGAGATTGTATTGAGTAGCTTGAATGAAAAAGAGTATGAAGTCAAGATAGCTTCAATTGATATAAAGAACTATAGCAATATTGAGGAACCATATGTTTTGGAATATGATGTAGAATTTTCTGAGGCGATCAAGGGTGATAAAATAGTTATTTCACCATTTCTGAATGAAGTGATTGATTTTAACCCATTTACAGAAAGATCCCGGAAAAATCCAATAGATATGATCCATCCCATCATTCGGAATTATGAAACTGTGATTACAATTCCGGATGGATATGAACTTGAGAGTCTACCCGATCAATACGAAATGAGTAATAGCAGGGCGGATATTTTTTATACACATCAACAAATAGGAAATCAGGTGCTGGTTTCATTCTCTTATCATTTCAAACAGGCTATTTATTCTGCAAAAGACTATGATAAATTAAAATTTTACTACAATGATATCGTGAGGAAGGGAAAAGATAAGATTGTATTGGTAAAAAAGTAGTCGGGAGGAAGCAGGCTAAAGGAATCTGTAGATGGTAGACAGTAGACAGTGGACAGTGGACAGTAAACAGTATTTGATAACTACATAAGAACTATATAATGGAGCAAAACAGGGTCATAATATTTCGTATTCCACTTATGCTGATATTCCTTGCAGCTGTTACACTATTCAGTCAGGTAAGCTATAAGTCCGGTTTCATAGTTACCCTTCAAAGTGATACAGTATATGGAAAAATCGATTACAAGGTATGGGTAGATTGTCCTGAGTCAATTGATTTTAAAGGTGCTTCAGAAACGATCATGTCCTATGATGCATCTGAAATTAAAGGTTTTGGTGTTAGAAATGAACATTACATAAGTGCACTTGTGGAAGTTGACAGCAATGCAGTTTCAGTCAATACTATGGGAATAGAGCTTGATCAGGCTCATTCTTTTATGACAGTATTCCTGAAGGTATTGATTGAAGATGAGAAGAGTCTGTATGAGTATATCGATGGTCCTGACATTAAGTGCTATTATTATAAGGCTGATTCTGTTTTTATTCTTTTGGAGAACGAAGTAATTCTAAAAAGAAAAATGAATCAGTACGAGGGAAATAGAGACGTGAACAGTCATGGTGTAATAAAGGAAAATCGAGTTTACCTTGAGCAACTGGCCCAACTTTTTAATGATTGGGGAATAGACCGTTATCATTTGAATTCTACTGAATATGACAAGAAGACACTGAAAAATCTTTTTGAAGAGTATTATAGTTTCACTGAAGAAAAGATTGAGTATAAGGCACCAGACAGGAGAATTCGCATGGAGTTTGGATTGCTGGCTGGTGTTAGCTTTACTTATCTTAATTTCGCTTTGTTGGGAACTCAGGACTCAGATTTGAATTTTATTTCTGACCTGGACTTTTCTCTTTCCTCAAATATATCAGGAGGTCTTTTTTGCAATTTTTCCATCCCTGATAACCGGAACAGTCAGTCATGGTATAATAAACTGATGTATACGAGCTACAGTGTTGACGCGTTTAGTGAGAGTGATGACAATTTTATCTATAGCAGTCAATTTGATCTTTCCTATCTGAAGTTGTTTTCCATGTATAGATACAATGGTCTTTTTGCAAATGAAAATTTGTTTGTCAATGCCGGATTTTCTCTTGGATATCTTCTAGCGAATACAAATTTTAGTACAATCAAACTTCAGGAGGAATCCACATTGACTCCACAGTTATATGAAAAAGAGATCGAGACAGATCTTAAGTCTCTGGAACTGGGAGTAGCTGTTGGAGGTGGATTGAAAATAAAAAACTTTTCAATCGAACTGGGTTATGAATATGCCAACGGTATGATTCCTTCCAAATCACTCAGGGGCAGGGTGCATAGGGTGTATTGTTTGTTTGGGTATTGGTTTTAGAGCAAAGAATACCTGCTCACTAAGCTTTCTTACACTTTGGTCTTTTCCCCCTAAAACTCCACCTTATAGCTAATATTGGGAAAAATAAATCCT
>JAUUZQ010000033.1 GCA_030589895.1 Bacteroidales bacterium | reverse complement strand
TGTCGCATAGCCACGGATCAATTGCAAAAGGAAATTTTGATTACACATCCCGCTTGTGGTTTCCTCATGCTGAGTTTATTAAATCTGTTGCCGGTCAAAAACCCGATATACTGTTTTTCACCGGAGATCAGGTGTATGAGGGGCGTCCTACACCACCGGATTTTTCCACTCCGGAAAATACTGAGCTGGACTATCTCTATAAATGGTATTTGTATATATGGACTGTTGGAGAACTCTCCCGTAATATCCCCACTATACCAATACCGGATGATCATGACGTATTCCATGGCAATATATGGGGCGCAGATGGTAAGGCAGCTCCCCGAACTCCAATTGATACCATATACCCAAAACAATATGAAGGCCGGAAAGGTCACTGGCAACAAGATCAGGGTGGATATAAACTCAGAGCTTCCACTGTAAATATGGTTCAGACCACACAAACCAGTCATTTGCCTGATGCTTATGACCCAAGTCCTGTTGAGCAGGAAATTGGAGTATATTATACCAACCTGAACTATGGAAGAGTTAGTTTTGCAATTCTGGAAGATCGTAAATTTAAATCTGCCCCATCAATCGTCTTGCCGGAAGCAAGAGTGGTAAACGGATTTGCTCAAAACCGATACATTAGTGGCAGAAGACTCGATAATCCTGATGCTAAACTTCTTGGTGACAGACAGCTGGAGTTTATTGACGATTGGGCAAAAGATTGGATTGATGTGGATATGAAGGTCTCCATCAGTCAGACCATATTTGGAAATCTTTCTACCTATCCCATTGAATTTAGTACGGATGCCGGTACACCGGGTTTATCAGCACCAAAGCCTGGTGAAATCCCAAGCGGATATAAAGTGGCAAAAGATATGGACTCAAACGGATGGCCGCAAACCGGAAGAAATAAGGCACTTAGAGCCTTAAGAAAAGGCTTCACAACAATGATCGGTGGAGACCAGCATCTGGGATCTCTTACCCAGATGGGTGTAGATACCTGGAATGATGCCGGCTATACTTTTTGTGTTCCTTCCATTGGTAACTTATGGCCGAGGCGATGGTTTCCTCCAAAGCCGGGTATTGATCATATTGAGGGTATGCCGGATTATACAGGAAAGTATTTTGATGGATTCGGGAACAGAATCCACGTTTGGGCAGTTGCCAATCCGGTTGAAACAAAAAAGGAACCTATGGCACTTTACGACCGTGCTGTAGGATATGGAATCATCAGAATGAACAGATCAAATGGAGAAATAACATTTGAATGCTGGAGGAGAGAAGCAGATCCAAATGATCCCGAAACCGGCATCTATCCTGGTTGGCCCTTAAGCATTAATAAAATGGATAATTATAGCAGAGCTGTTCGTTCCTGGTTACCAAATTATATAGTTAGTGGACTAAGTCATTATCCTGTTTACCAAGTAATTGACGAAGCTACTGAAGAGATTCTGTATACTGTTAGGGTAAATGATTTTACATATCAACCAGGCGTTTTCGACTATCGCGGAGAGTACACCATTAGAATTGGAGATCCGGATACTGACACATTTCAAGTTTTTGAACATGTGAAAAGTTCATATACAAAGAAGGAAGAGCTTGTGAAGGTGGAGTTTTAAGGAAAATGATAAAAGACTAGTTTCCAACAATTTCAATCAGATATTCTGAAGCAGTCAGGATACTGGCATAAGATTTTAGTGTGGCCAGGGTAGATTTGTGTACATTTTCCGCAGTAATTATTGTTGCTCCGTATTGAAGTGCCCGGGTTGTACATGCGTCTTCAATCAATATACAGATGTTATCACAATATGGCAATTTATAACAAATTGAAATTACAAGCAATATTATCTAACATCACTTTTAAATCTTTTTACAATAACATATCACAACAAATTCATAAACAAGTACTTCAATAAATGAGCCCGACATATACCCTGATACATGAATTGTTAATAACTTTCACTTTATAACTTTATTGGGGTGTAAGTATAATGATTTTCATAATTTCACAGGGTTTAACTTTTGATTCGTAATATATTTACCTACCTTTGTATCCAATATGAACAAATCACGGGGGCATATTTTCAATCGTAAACTGAAGATCAACAATAGCTTCAGTCAGTCCGGTTAAAAATGCTGCATGAAGAATTAGTAAGACCGTTTCCGGAGATAACAACAGGGAGCGGTCTTATTTTGTAATAGATATACCTTAAATCATATGAGTAAACGTCCGGCACAACAGGGATTATATAATCCATCTTTCGAACATGATAATTGTGGTATTGGTTTTGTCGCCCACCTGAAGGGTGTGAAATCACATTCCATAATAGAGAATGGACTTGAAACATTGGAGAACATGGTCCACAGGGGTGCTGAAGGGGCTGACAGTAAAACCGGAGATGGTGCCGGAATATTGATACAAGTGCCCCGTGATTTCTATCTTATACAAGGCTTCGCTGTCCCTCAAGAGGGACGATTTGGAACCGGATTGGTTTTTCTTCCTCAACTGAAGAGCGCAGCACGTGAATGTGAAGAGTCACTTGTTCAGGTAATCAATGATGAAGGCCTGGATTTCATAGGATTCAGGGAGGTTCCACGTGATAATACCATATTGGGAGAAATATCAAGGGCAACTGAACCAATGATTAAGCAGGTGCTCATTGGAGGAGACATGGAACAGGACAGTCTTGAGCGCAAACTCTATATCGTTCGAAAAAGAATCGAAAAATTTATCCGGAATTCATCCATAAAGGAAAAAGAACTTTTCTATATCCCTAGTTTATCAACCAAGGTATTGATATATAAAGGGATGCTTACCAGTGATCAGCTAAGGTTATATTTTCAGGATCTGCAGGACAAAAGACTAACAAGTGGAATTGCGCTGGTACATTCCAGGTTCAGTACAAATACTTTTCCAAGCTGGGATCTGGCTCAACCCTTCCGTATGCTGGCTCATAACGGAGAGATCAATACAGTTAAAGGAAACAGATTCTGGATGGAAGCACGCGAATCCATTCTGAAATCTGACAAGCTTGGGGATCTTTCAAAACTCTATCCGGTTATAGAACCCGATAAGAGTGACTCAGCATCACTGGATAACGCATTGGAATTCTTAGTAATGAGTGGAAAATCACTGCCCTATGCAATGTCAACGCTTATTCCTGAATCGTGGAACGATAAGAACCCAATTTCAAGGGATCTGAAGTCATTTTACCAGTACCACTCAACCTTCATGGAGCCATGGGATGGTCCGGCATCATTGATATTTTCAGATGGAAGATATATTGGGGGGATGCTTGACAGAAACGGCCTTCGTCCTTCAAGATATGTAATTACAAAGGGTGATATAATGGTGATGGGATCCGAAGTTGGAGTATTACAATTTGATCCGGAAGAAATTCGTGAAAAAGGAAGATTGAAGCCAGGGAAAATGATCCTCGTGGATACACAGGAGGGCGTCATACAATACGATTCAGAACTAAAGGAAAGACTTGCCAGCGAGCATCCATACACTCAATGGATCAAGGACAATATGGTAAGTCTGGAGAAAATTAAAACCGGACAAAAAGGGAATGTTGAGTTAGGCGAGGACTACTACATCTATATGAAGGCCTTCAACTACTCAATGGAAGATACTGACAAACTCATTCTTCCCATGGCTGCTACAGCCAAGGAGCCGATTGGGTCAATGGGAAATGATACTCCCGCTGCAATACTTTCTGAAAAGCCTTATCGCCTGTTCAACTATTTCAAGCAGCTCTTTGCTCAGGTAACTAATCCGGCCATTGATCCGATTCGTGAGGAGCTTGTGATGACGCTGACAGGATATCTCGGATCGCTGCAAACAAATTTACTGGACTCAGATACTGACCATGTTAAAATGGTGAAATTCAAAAGTCCTATCGTTTCGAATACTACTTTCGATATAGTCAAAAACCTTAGTTATAAAGGCTTCTCAAATACTACTATTCAAATGCATTTCAATGCATCTGAGGGAGCAAAGGGATTAGAAACAGCTGTGGATAGAATATGTAAAGAGGCTGAAAAGGCCGTGGATGAAGGTAAGAATTACATCATTCTCACCGACCGCGGCATATCTGAAGAAAAAGCTCCCGTACCTTCACTAATGGCTGTTTCAGCAGTGCACCACCACCTGATCAATACGCGGAAACGTATGCAGATCGATATCGTGGTAGAATCAGCAGAACCCCGCGAAGTGATGCATTTTGCCCTTCTATTTGGATATGGAGCCAGTCTTATCAATCCATATATGTGTTTCTCCGTCGTGAATCAATTGGTTAAGGAGAAGAAGATACAGATGGACTTCGATAAAGCGGAAGAAAATGTCATCTATGCCATAAATAAAGGATTGCTGAAGATTCTTTCAAAAATGGGAATCAGCACCCTCAGAAGTTATCGTGCTTCACAGATTTTTGAAGCCATTGGAATCAAGCAGGATGTAATTAATAAGTATTTTGAAGGCACGGTTTCCAGAATTGAAGGCATTGGTTTAGAGGAGATCGCTGAAGAAGTATTGATTCCACACCGCAAAGCCTATAGCAAAGATCAAAGAGAAGAGCATCTGACTGAAGGTGTATATCAATACCGGAAACATGGGGAGCAACATGCCTGGAATCCTGATTCCATAGCGCTCCTTCAATGGAGTACTCGAAACAACGACTATAACAAATATAAAGAATACAGTGCAATAATCGATCGGGATACTGTTAAACCAGGATTTTTAAGAGGTTTGCTGGATATAAAACGCAATCCGATTGATATAGAACGTGTAGAATCTGAAGAGAATATACTGAAGAGATTCGTGACAGGTGCCATGTCATACGGCTCCATTAGTCGGGAAGCACACGAAGCTATGGCTATCGCCATGAACAGAATTGGTGGTCGCAGCAATACCGGTGAAGGTGGTGAAGAGCCAGACAGGTTTAAGCCAAGGGAAAATGGCGATAGCGCAAGAAGTGCGATCAAGCAGGTTGCCAGCGGTCGCTTTGGTGTTACAACTGAATACCTGGTAAACGCAGATGAGATTCAGATTAAAGTTGCACAAGGAGCCAAGCCCGGGGAAGGCGGACAACTTCCCGGACATAAGGTAAACAAGATCATCGCCAAAACACGTTCTTCGATTCCGGGAATAACACTGATCTCTCCTCCCCCACACCATGATATTTACTCTATTGAAGACCTCGCTCAACTGATCTTCGATCTGAAAAATGTCAATCCAAATGCAAAGATCAGCGTCAAGCTTGTTTCAGAAACAGGCGTAGGAACAATTGCAGCAGGCGTTGCAAAAGCAAATGCAGATTTAATAACTATAAGTGGTGCAGAAGGTGGAACGGGTGCAAGTCCCTCATCTTCTATCAAGCATGCCGGACTGCCCCTTGAATTGGGATTATCCGAGACACAACAGGTCCTTGTAATGAATAATCTGCGACGCAAAGTTATACTGCAGGCAGATGGTCAGATGAAAAATGGCCGGGATGTAATTGTTGCTGCTTTAATGGGTGCTGAAGAATTTGGTTTTGCCACTTCAGCATTGATTGTTCTTGGATGTGTAATGATGCGTAAATGTCATATGAATACTTGTCCGGTTGGTGTTGCCACCCAGGATCCGGAACTTCGCAAGCGATTCCACGGAGAAGCAGATTTCATAGTTAATTATTTCAAGTTTGTTGCAAAAGAGATCAGGGAGTATTTAGCTGAGTTAGGCTTTGAGAAATTTGATGATATTGTAGGAAGAGCAGATCTGCTTGAAAGAAATGATGTGACACACTGGAAACTAAAGAATATTGATATTTCTCCTCTGATAAGCGTTCCAAAAGAAGCGAAAACAAATGCCCGGAGATGGTCCGAACCACAGGAGCACAAGATACAGGATATCCTCGATCGTGATATTATTAAAAAGGCTGCCAAAGCAATTGAAAAAAAGGAGCCTGTTACCATCCATCTTCCCATAAAAAATACCGACCGAGCCACAGGTGCTATGCTCTCAGGACAAATTGCCATGAAATATGGTTCTGAAGGATTGCCGGATGGAACTATAAAATGCCGTTTTGCAGGATCTGCAGGTCAGAGCTTTGGTGCATTTTTGACCAGGGGCGTGGAATTTTATCTGGAAGGTGATACAAACGACTACCTGGGAAAAGGCTTATCGGGCGGAAGAATTATAATCGTTCCACCCGAAGGTTCGACATTTGAAGCAGACAAAAATATTCTTATCGGGAATACAGTCCTATACGGAGCTACGAAGGGAGAAATATATATTTCAGGCGTAGCCGGTGAACGTTTTGCCGTAAGAAATTCCGGCGCAAGTGCTGTTGTTGAAGGAGTCGGAGACCACGGTTGCGAATATATGACAGGTGGACGTGTTGTGGTACTGGGTGAGATTGGAAGAAACTTTGCGGCCGGTATGAGTGGAGGTGTCGCGTATATAATGAATGAGAACAGGAACGCAGACTACTATTGCAACATGAAGATGGTGGAACTATCATTGCTGGATGAACAATCAGATATCAATGAGCTTACAGAAATGCTCTCCAAGCACTATGAGTATACAGGAAGTAAAAAGGCTGAAATGATACTTGAAGATCTGCAAAAATACCTTCCAATGTTCCTGAAGATTATCCCTTATGAATACAAAAAGGTAATGCAGGAGTTAAAGTTGGAAGAGTTGAATCAGAAGATATCTGAGGTGGAGCAGGATGTGGAGCATAGTTAGGAGTTAAAAGTTTAGAGCTTAGAGCTTAGAGTTAAAAAATAGAATATGGCTGATCCAAAAGGATTTTTAAAGGTAAAGAGAAAAGATGCAGGGTACCGTCCGGTACATGAGCGGATCGCTGACTATAGTGAAGTGGAACAGGTATTAAATACTGAAGACCGGAGACTGCAGGCATCCAGATGTATGGATTGCGGTATTCCTTTTTGTCACTGGGGATGTCCTGTGGATAACCTGATCCCAGAGTGGAATGATAAGTTATATAAAGGTGACTGGAAATCTGCTATTGATTTACTTCAGTCGACCAATAATTTTCCGGAATTTACAGGAAGGATCTGTCCCGCACCCTGTGAGCATTCATGTGTTCTGAACATTGACAAAGAGCCTGTTACCATCAGGGAAAATGAAGTTGCCATTGTAGAAAAGGCATTTGCAGAAGGATATATTACCGCCAATCCCCCGACAGTTCGTACAGGCAAAAATATCGCTGTAATAGGAAGCGGTCCGGCCGGCATGGCTGCTGCTGATCAGCTAAACAAAGCGGGACATCTGGTGACACTTTTCGAAAGAGATGAAAAGGCAGGTGGCTTACTAAGATATGGGATACCCGATTTTAAATTGAATAAGTGCACGATTGATCGGAGATTACACCTTATGGAAGAAGAAGGTATTCAAATCAAGACCGGGATTGAAGTGGGAAAAGATATTGAGGGGAAAGACCTTGTAAACTCTTATGATGCAGTTTGTCTGAGCATTGGCGCTATGCAGCCACGTGACCTGAGTGTTCCCGGAAGAGATCTTGACGGAGTCCATTTCGCAATGGAGTTTTTGACTCAGCAGAACCGCAAAGTAGACGGTCAGGAAATACCCTACGATGCAAGAATATCAGCCAAAGGAAGGAATGTGCTGGTTATTGGTGGGGGCGATACAGGCTCTGATTGTGTGGGTACATCCATCAGACAAAAGGCAAAAAGCGTTACACAAATTGAGATACTCCCAAAGCCTTCTGTTGAGAGAGAATCTGATAATCCATGGCCTTATTACGGAAAAATTCTTAAGACAACTACATCTCACCATGAGGGCTGTGAAAGAAGATGGGGACTTTCAACACTTAAATTCAATGATTTTCAGCGAAGAGTTGTTTCTGTTGATGTTGAAGCAGTTAAGTGGGAAAATATAAATGGAAGTTATGTAATGAAAACTGTTGCAGATAGCACAGAAACAATTAAAGCGGACCTGGTACTTCTCGCCATGGGATTTATTCATCCAATGCTTGAGGGACTTGTAAGCGAACTGGAGCTGGATCTCAGTGATCGAAAGAACATTAAAGTTTCAGATCAACACCAAACAAATATCGGAAATGTTTTCGCTGCAGGGGATGCTATTTCAGGAGCAAGTTTAGTGGTTAACGCGATTGCAAGTGGAAGACGGGTTGCAAAAAGTATTGATGAATATTTGAAGTAGTTCGGAGTTCAGAGTTCAGCATTCGTGCTAGGTAACCAGATAGTTGTAGAACAGCTAAGCTGCATGTGAATATTACTATCTTCTTTAAAAAGGATCTCTTCATATATCTACCTTTTCACAAAATTATAATTAAGGTGATCTATATTAGATAAAACAAATTTACCACTTCCGGATAGTAGTTTAATTATTTGATTTTCAGATACTTCCTTGTTTTTAAACTTTGAACCCAATCCACTGTTCACTATAGAGATTACACCATCATTTTTTAATATTCTATGTAACTCATCCAATAGTTTCTCCTTATCCTTAACCATAAATATAACATTAAACAGGAGTACAACATCTATAAGTCCATTCGATAAGCCCACTCCTTCATCGCTAAGTATTGTCTTTACATTGCCCAACTTATTTCTCTTTATCTTTTTCTCAATTGTTTCTATGGCAAATGGATGAATATCCATGGCATATATCATCCCTTCCTCACCTACGATCTTTGCAGCAGGAATCGTTACAAAACCCGGACCGCAGCCATAATCCAGCACATGATCTCCCTTTTTAATTCCACTGCGGATAATTTCCATATTTATATTGCGGATACTCTTTACAACACTCATCACAAATGTCATTATCCGAAAATGAATGTTCTTGACCGGTTTTTCCATAGTTCTATTTTTTCCTCATTCCATTGCTTCCTTCATCCATTGTTCCTCCATTCCAGCCTTAACTCATAAACTCCTATAAAGTTACACATTAATCTGAAATGATACAGCACCGGACACACCTGAACTGAACTATCCCTTCACTGTTTTGTTAATATCATAATACACAAAACTATACATTGTATAGATGTGGCACGTCACTGCTAACATATCAACTGATAGAAATAATCTACATGAAAACATTTTCCGCAATAGCTATATTAACTCTCCTATCTTTTACATCCTGTGGCCAGCAGCAAAACTCATCTGACAATATGAAAACGGATCAGCATAAATACACAAACCACCTCATAAACGAAAGCAGTCCATACTTACTTCAACATGCTCACAATCCAGTAAACTGGTATCCCTGGGGAGAAGAAGCGCTGGAAAAAGCAAAAAATGAAAATAAACTGATTATCATAAGCATTGGATATTCTGCTTGTCACTGGTGCCACGTAATGGAACATGAAAGCTTTGAAAACGAAGAAGTAGCCAAATATATGAATGAGAATTTTGTAGCTATAAAGGTCGACAGGGAGGAGAGACCTGATATTGACCAGGTCTACATGAATGCTGTGCAACTTCTTACAGGGAGAGGGGGTTGGCCTTTAAACTGTATTGCGCTTCCTGATGGACGCCCAATTTACGGGGGAACTTATTTTCCTGTCGAACAATGGCTTGACATGCTTACCCAGGTATCTGAATTTGTAAAGCTACATCCACAAGAGACAGAAGAACAAGCCGCAAAGCTAACGGCCGGTTTACAAACAGAGGAGTTGATATATCAAAATACTGCTCAAATTGAATTTTCAAAAGTCGATTTAGAAAATATTTTTTCAGCATGGAAAAGCAGAATAGATTTCAGCAATGGAGGAAATCAGGGAGCACCTAAATTCCCTATGCCGATTAGACAACAGTATCTGCTCTTTCACAATTACCTTACCCGGGATGCAGATGCACTTAAGGCGGTAACTACTACATTGACAAAAATGGCAAATGGTGGCATATACGACCAGGTGGGTAGTGGTTTTTCCCGCTACTCAACTGATTCTCATTGGAAAGTCCCCCATTTTGAAAAGATGCTGTATGACAATGCACAATTGGTGAGTCTCTATTCAAGCGCCTATCAAAAAACGCGTGATCCACTCTATAAAACTGTTGTTACAGAAACACTAAACTTTCTGGAAAGAGAGCTGATATCTGAGGATGGTGGATTTTACGCTGCACTGGATGCTGACAGCGAGGGTGTGGAGGGGAAATTCTATGTATGGACTAAAAATGAGATTCAAAATATCCTTGGAGAAAAATCGGACCTTGTTATAGACTATTACAATGTAACAGATAATGGAAATTGGGAAAATGGAGAAAATATTCTGTTTACATCGGGCAGTGATAAGAAGGTGTCAGACAAATATGACATATCAGAGAGTGAACTATTAATCCGCATCACAGCAGCAAATAAGAAGCTACTTTCAGAAAGAGAGAAGCGGGTCAGACCGGGATTAGACGATAAAATCCTCACTTCATGGAATGCGCTGATGCTAAAGGGATATGTTGACGCATACAGAGTATTTGGCAAGGAAAAGTACCTGGAAACAGCCCTCAAAAGTGCAGATTTCATCAATACAAAAATGAAAATTGATGACTATCGTCTCAATAGAAACTATAAAAACGGAAAATCAACTATCAACGCTTTTCTCGACGATTATGCGTTTACAATCTCTGCCTTCATCTCCCTGTATCAGGCAACATTTGATGAAAAGTGGCTCCATGATGCACAAAAATTCACTGCCTATTCTTTAGAACACTTCTACGATAGCAGTTCCGGTATGTTTTACTATACTTCTGATCTTGACCCAGCATTAATTGCCCGAAAAATGGAGATTACTGACAATGTAATTCCATCAGCCAATTCTGAAATGGCTAAAAATCTTTATTTGCTGGGAATGTATCTCTATGATGAGAGTTATATCAGGATGTCTGAGAAGATGTTGGGAAATGTAAAAGAAAATGCTGTTGCGGCAGGAGCATATTTCGCCAATTGGAATATTCTAATGGCCTGGTTTGCCAGCGAACCATATGAAGTAGCTATTGTGGGACCAGATTTTGAAGACAAGCGCAAAGAGTTCGATAAGCACTACTTGCCTAACGTTATCTTCTTGGGTGGAAAAGATGAAGGAACACTTTCCCTTCTCAAAAATAAATTAACACCGGGAGAAACTATGATCTTTGTCTGTAAAGAGAAACAGTGTCAGTTACCTACAACTGAAGTAAAAGAGGCCTTGAAGCAAATATTAGAGTGGTAATGCGACAATGCGACGATGCGACAATGCAACAATGCGACAATGCAACAATGCGACAATGCGATAATGCAACAATGCGACAATGCGATAATGAAGATCTGATATTTTTCTAACATTCTTGTTTTTCCTTTTAACTTGCACTATGATTTGCCGTTCAAACTGCGGTGCATGTTGCATCGCACCATCGATAAGTTCTGCTATTCCTGGCATGCCAAACGGAAAACCGGCAGGCGTAAGATGCATTCACCTTGCAGATGATTTTAGTTGTGCAATTTATACCCATCCTGACAGGCCTGAGGTATGTGATCTTTTTAAAGCAGATCCTGCTATTTGCGGTGTTGATCGGGAGGAAGCATTGATATTATTGGGGATGTTGGAGGAATGAGAAGAGACTGAATTGGGAGAGGGAGGGGTCACATGCTACTCTCCAAGCGCTTCATCAGAATCCCTTTCAACTCAGCTTTCATCTTTTCCATGTCCTGCTTCTCACCAAGTTCTTTTTCCATGGATGTTACACCTTTTTCCTGAAATCCACATGGATTGATGTAGGTGAAATAGTTAAGATCCGTATTAACATTGAAGGCAAAACCGTGCATGGTGACATACCTGCTGGAACGAACACCTATGGCTGCTATTTTCCGTGCTTTATGCGGATGATCAACATCGATCCAAACACCTGTAGCCTCCTTTGACCTTGTAGCTTCTATGCCATAGCCACTACATAACTCAATTAAAGAATCCTCCAGAAAAACAATGTAATCTTTCAATCCCATTTTAAACGACTCAAGATCCAGAATCGGGTATCCAACAATCTGTCCCGGACCATGATAGGTTATATCCCCTCCCCTGTTTATCTTATAATATGTAGCATTGATTTTCTTGAGAAACTCCTTTTGAATCAACATATTTGCTTCATCTCCACTCTTACCCAGGGTATATACATGAGGATGCTCAACAAACAAGAGATACTGTTGTGGAGAAGTGCCTGTACTTCCCAATCTTTTATAATCCATCCATAAATTGAACAAGTCCTCCTGATAATCCCAGGTCTCCTTGTAATCCTTCACTCCTAAATCTTGAAACTCAAGTTGAAAATTGTTCATTTATACTCTGTTTTGAAAATTTTCTCAATATTTATATTACTGAATAACTGATCTTTACAAATGATTAATTACATAATTAGTTACGTAATTAGATGTTGTTAAATTTTAATAGAGACTCGCCACATAGTCTCTATGACACATGCTTCTCTGCGTGATATGAAGATCTTACCAGGGGACTGCTTTCAACATGTCTGAAACCCTTTTCCAATGCGATAATTTCATATTTCTGAAATATTTCAGGCAGGATATACTCCACCACCTGCATATGTTCAAGGCTGGGTTGCAGATATTGGCCAATGGTCAGTACATGGCACCCAACAGCTCTTAAATCATCCATAGTCTCCAGTATCTCATCTTCTCTCTCTCCCAGTCCAAGCATAATCCCGGATTTTGAGACCAATCCTGATTCACTCACTTGCTTAATTACCTGTAAACTTGCATCATACTTTGCTTTGGTTCTGATTTGAGGACTTATTCTGCGAACGGTCTCCAGATTATGCGAGATTACTTCAGGACCTGCATCAATGACCATTTGGATCAATTCAGGTCTGGCGTCAAAGTCAGGAATCAATGTCTCCATAGTAAGTCCGGGCACTTCTCTCTTCAAAGTTTCAATAGTTGTTGCCCAAAACCCTGCACCACTGTCGGACAGATCATCACGATCAACAGAAGTTAGAACAGCATGCTTCACCCTCATTTTTTTTATAGAATCAACCAGACGGTGTGGCTCATTCATATCAGGCGTTTCAGGTCTGCCTGTCTTCACTGCACAGAATTTACATGCCCTTGTACAGATATCCCCAAGGATCATAAACGTGGCCGTCCCCTCTGCCCAGCATTCACCAATATTCGGACAATTACCACTGGTACAAATAGTATGTAGCTTATTTTTTTCAACTACCTGTTTTACATCCATATAAAGCTTGCCACCAGGCATTTTCATCTTCATCCAATGGGGCAAACGTTTTCTCTCTTCGCTCATTATTTTTCCTCCTGTAAACAAAAAACAAAGCTACATAATTTGAATAGAAAATATTGTAAAATCTTATAAAGAAGCAGCGAAGAAAAAGAGCTTAAATAAAACCGTGAACAGAGGTTTTAGCGAGCTCAAAAAAAACAATGCGCGAACATGAGAATAGCCTGGCCATCCCAATTCGCGCATCGCAGATTATAAATGTTATCCCTATCAGCGAAATCAGATAAGCCATCTGATCCCACGAACAGGAGATCTAATATTCCTTCAACTCTCTCTCCACATCTTTGTCTCCACGTCCTGACAAGTTAATTATTGATACTTCATCCTTTTTGCCTTTTTGAAGTTTCATTACAAGCGCAATGGCATGTGCAGACTCAATAGCAGGAATAATCCCCTCCAGCTCCGACAAAAGTCTGAAAGCATCTATCGCTTCCTGATCAGTTACAATATGATACTCGGCTCTACCGCTATCTTTCAGACTGGCATGCTGAGGACTTATACCCGGATAATCCAATCCGGCAGCAATTGACCATGATTGAGTTGGTTTATCATTTTCATCTACCAGACAATAGGAGTAAGTACCCTGGAAAACACCTTTTTTACCTAAACTTAGTGTTGCTGCTGTCTTTGGAATAAATCCCTCTCCGCCACCTTCTGCACCAAATATCTTCACTTCTTTGTCATCAAGAAATCCCTGGAACAAACCAATTGCATTGGATCCACCACCAACACATGCATAAATATTATCGGGTAATTTACCCTCAACTTCAAGAATCTGCTCACGCGCCTCCTTACCAATAAAGCTCTGGAAATAACCAACCATGGTTGGATAAGGATGCGGTCCGACCTGGGAACCCAAGCAATAAAATGTGTCGGGATTTTCAATGAAATAGCCCAATGCTGCATCTACCGCATCAGCAAGGGTTTTTGATCCCCCACTTACAGGAATAACTTCAGCACCCAGCAATTTCATCCTGCTAACATTCATTCCTTGTCTTTCGATATCCACTTCACCCATAAATACTTTGCATGGAATTCCAAAAAGAGCAGCTGCTGTGGCAGTAGCTACACCATGCTGTCCTGCACCGGTTTCAGCAGCAATTTCCTTTGCTCCCATTCGCTTAGCAAGTAATATTTGACCAATAGTATTATTTATTTTATGCGCTCCGGTATGGTTAAGATCCTCGCGCTTCAGATAGATTTTACTCCCTACCTTTTCCGATAATCTCTCCGCCAAAAACAGAGGTGAAGGCCTACCGATATAGGTTTTAAAATAGTGCATCAGCTCTGCCTGAAAATCAGGATCATCTTTATATTTAAAAAAATTTTCTTCTAGTCTTTTTAAATTTGGTTCAAGTACAGGTGGGACAAAAGCTCCACCATATTCTCCAAAATAACCGGGTTTTGTTGTCATGATTAAATTATATTTTATTGTTACTTTTTTTATTCTGTTATTTAGTCCTCACTCCATTTGCTTACTGCCAATACCCATTTGTCACTTTCCTCAGTACTGCTCATTGCTTACTAAAGGCTGACTACCGGCTACCGGCCAAACCCAGCTCCAACAGAAACAAATCCTCATCCACCATATCAAGTTCTTATTGCTCATTTTTTTTATTAAAAAAAAGACCGCAGGATTCGACTGCGGTCTTGAATAAATATACAGTTCTCCCCTTTCTCACCTTAGCAAGTTCTGCCACCACCAATTATTAGAAAGAGAATTGTTCATTGTTTTGCTTTTGAGCTTACAAATATGAAGAAATATTTTTTAAATCAAAGCAGTTTGTCATTAAATAGTCAAAAAATGTGATAATTTTAAATATGTATATAATTAGTGCCTGCCCGAACCGAGTTTACGAACTCAACGAAGTTAAAACTCTGCAAAATTATAAATATTTCTTTTTACGATATTTTCATTTTTTTATAACTTGCCAAAAATTCTATAGTTATGAAATCCCTTGCATATGGATTCCTCATCTTTCTGGCGTCGGTTGTTATCCTCCAATGCGAGCGAATATCTGGTGATGATGATGATACAGACATCCTAAATGATACTATTAGCATAAACGATTCCATACCTAAACCCGACCCGGCTATAACTGTAGACACTTGCAGTGCAGGATTTTGTTACACTTGCATACTCGATTCAATAGAAGAGCAACTCTTCTATAAACTGATGGATGGATTTAACAGGTCATCTTCCAGAGAATTAAAGGACTTTCTCGATGAGTGGTCAGAAGAGTATCACATAGAAACCCATATCCCCGACTCATTAAAAGATGTGTACGACATATACAAAGAGTTCTATAGCCCATGGGACCTGGATAGAATAACAGGTGGCGAATATAAAGGTGATGCCTACGCCGATATTATTTACTATATCATTCAATCAACCATTTCCTATGATCATAACCTGGATACCAGCGGAACGGGCGAGAAGACCATTTATGATTTTTGTCCCGAGATTTCAAATGAAACCAAAATACTGCTCTCTCTAACAGAAAGATATTCTTCAGTAATCAATTGCTTTCTGGGAAGTGATACAGCTTTCTGGGATTATTCAAAAAGTGAAACTTCAATTGAGAATGATAGTGAAATAAAATATGAATATTTAAGTAGTCATCTAAAATTTCAGGCCGGACATTCGGGTAATTACTGGCATATTAAAACACATCCGGTCGTTTCAATGATCTCTTTCAATGAATCCATGGATAGTGCACAGGTTTACTACTATATAAGTAACAGAGGTGGTGAAGTGATTATGGGAAAAGAGGATGGGAAATGGGAGATTGTTGACTCATATCTGACCTGGATAAAAAATAGAAAATAATAGAATGAACAATACTTCATCCCTCTTAAACCTTGCCAAACAGGTTCAGTCCCTCGCCGAAAACGGACAACATTATGCCAATTCCGAATATGATCTTGACAGGTATAACGAACTGGAAAAGATATCTATTGAAATGATCTCGCTGATTACAAACAGCGATATTGAGACCATCACCCTGGGCATAAGCGAAAAGAATGGATACCGCACTCCAAAGGTTGATGTGCGTGCAGTAATATTCAATACAGAGGGGCAGATTCTCATGGTGAAGGAAAAAATTGATGGATGCTGGTCGCTCCCCGGAGGCTGGGCAGATATTGGCTATACACCAGCTGAAATAGCAGAAAAAGAAACTTTTGAAGAGGCTGGAATGACTGTGAAGGCAGAAAAACTATTGGCAATCTTTGATAAAAAATGCCACAATCACCCGGATGATATATATTATGCATACAAGATTTTTGTTGCATGTGAAGCTATAAATAACAATATTCAAACAGGTTTTGAAACAACTGATGCTGGTTTCTTTTCTGAAAATAACCTTCCTGAATTATCCACTCCCAGAAATACAAAAAACCAAATATCTTTAATGTTTACAGCATACAAAGATGAACTTAAATGGCCATATATTGATCTAAATTGCAATCAATGATAAAAAGATCCAACATCCTCGTTATCGGAGCTGGTGCAGTGGGAGGAAAGGGATAGTCAAATCTTTATCACAATTAAAAAACAATTACACAGTGAAAGGTCGGGATGCAAAACCACATATAGGAATATTCGGAAGAAGAAATACAGGAAAAAGTTCACTTATTAACTCCCTAACTGAACAAGAGGTTGCCATTGTATCAGACATACCCGGGACCACTACAGACCCTGTAAAAAAATCCATTGAGATATTTGGAATTGGACCTGCCATAATTATTGATACAGCAGGGATGGATGATTTTGGTGAACTGGGAAAAAAACGGGTAGGGAAAACTAAAGAAACCATTAAAAAAATCGACCTGGGAATTCTTCTTATCACCGAAGGACAATTCGGAGACCCGGAAAAAGACATGATCGCTGAATTTGACAAATGGGCAGTTCCATATGTTCTGGTTCAAAACAAAGCCGACCTATTATCCGATACAGCTAGAATCTTAGATTTCCTACCAGAAAAGTTGAACAAAAAGACAGTAAGCTATTCTACTGTTGACAGCAGAAATAAGGAAGAACTTATTCAATTATTGATAAAACATATTCCTGAAACTGCCTACATGTCAACATCTCTTGTTGGAGATATTATTAATCCGGGAGAGCTCGTACTCTTGATTACACCCATTGATTCCGAAGCTCCTGATGGAAGACTTATTCTTCCCCAGGTGCAGGCTATCAGAGATATTCTTGACAATGATGCAATAGCTGTTGTTGCTCAGCAGGGTGAAATGCTCTCTCTGCTGGAGAAATTACAACCCCTCCCCTCATTAGTGATTACCGATAGTCAGGTATTTAAACAGGTGGCAGAAGCAGTTCCCGAAAATATTCCAATGACAAGCTTCAGCACTGTGCTGGCAAAATATAAAGGTGATTTTGAAAACTACCTGAAAGGGACTCCTTTCCTTTCAAAACTAAAAGAGGGTGATAAGGTACTGATTCTAGAGTCCTGCACCCATCAGGTTTCATGTGATGATATTGGTCGCTTTAAAATCCCTGAATGGCTGGATAAGTTTAGTGGGAATAAACTTGAATATGAAGTTGTTTCCGGATTAGATAATGTTCCCGGGAAAATTACAGATTATAGCATGGTCATACAATGCGGTGGATGTATGATTACACGTAAACAGCTTATTAACAGACTCAAACCAGCTATTGACGTTGGGATTCCGGTTAGCAATTATGGAATGACCATTGCATATATGGAAGGTATATTTGACCGTGCCATTGCACCCTTCAAGAATAAATGAAAATCAGTTTTGATCAATAATAAGATGGAATTTGAGAAGATACTAAAGAAGGAGAAACTGGAAAGAGAGGATCTGATTGCGATGCTTTCGGCCAAGGGTGAAGAGCGAAAGCTTCTGTTTGAAAAGGCAGTAGAGACCAAGCTTAAATATGTAGGCAATAAGGTTTATTTCAGGGGATTGGTGGAATTTTCCAATATTTGCTCGAAGGATTGTTACTACTGTGGAATCAGAAAAGGCAATGACAAAGTGGCTCGTTATAATCTTTCTGATAAAGAAATACTCGACGCTGCAACTTATGCGCATGAAAACAGATATGGATCGCTTGTATTGCAGGGAGGTGAAATTATATCTCCGGCATTTACAAAACGGATTGAAAATCTCCTGAAAAAAATAAAAAAACTATCCAACAAGGGATTGGGTATTACACTCTCACTCGGAGAACAATCAAGAGACACATACCAACGATGGATGGATGCAGGGGCACACAGGTACCTCCTTAGAATTGAATCCTCCTCCCGGGAATTATACAATAAAATACATCCTGTAAATGAACACCATGAGTTTGAAACCAGGTACGATTGCCTGAGAACACTTCAGGACCTGGGATATCAGACTGGGACAGGAGTAATGATTGGTTTGCCTTTCCAAACTATTGAACAGCTGGCTGATGACATTTTGTTTATGAAAGATTTCGATGTGGATATGGTAGGTATGGGCCCCTATATTGAGCATCACGATACACCACTTTACCAATTCAAAGATCAGCTCTTGCCAATCAAAGAGAGATTTGATCTAACCCTGAACATGATCGCATCTCTTCGCATTGTCATGAAAGATATCAATATAGCTGCTGCCACAGCTCTGCAAGCCATCGATCCAATTGGACGTGAAAAAGCAGTGAAGATTGGAGCGAACATCATCATGCCGAATGTCACTCCCGGACTATTCCGCAACGACTATGCACTGTATGAAAACAAACCATGTACTGATGAAGATCCCGAACAATGTCTGAATTGCATGGATGTAAGAATTCAGCTGGCTGATGGGGAGATTGGATATGGAAAGTGGGGAGATTCGGCTCACTATGTGAGAAGGAAAAAGTAAAAAGTAAAAAGGGTTAGATTGCATTATAATTGATATTGCTTGCAAAAATCCCAGTCACGCTTATAATAACTCCTTATTCTTTCAAAATCCTTTCTATTTTCACTGGTAAACAAAGATCTTCCGGCAAAAAAGAAACGTGGTATGATCCGGACTATAAAAGCTAAAATATGCAATACAAATTCTCTGTATTTCCGATGTGTTTTGTTTAATGTTCGATTGGCTGTTTTTGCCTGTCTGTAAGGAAATATCCGATTAAACTTCCTTAATAAGATTAACTGTTTCTCATTAAATGCCTTGTTAACTTTCCTGTTCCTCCTTATTGGTAAATCAAGTGAAACTCCCATAAACTGAGTTAATCTATTGTTGATCATATCAGGTTTTTTCTTGATATCATCATAGGTTAATATCAGAGGAGGCTTCTTACAGAGTCTTTCAATATCCTCAATTTTCTTTTGCAAAAACAGGGATTCCCTGCTCCACAACCCTTGATCTGACTCTATATCAAAGAATTCATTGAAACTAAGTCCCCCATGCTTTTTAATATGATATTTATATCTTGATATAATCCAGTCGTCATGCCTTCTGATAAAAAGGATGATTTTTGCATCGGGAAAAAATGAAATGATTTCCTCAAGCGTTTGTACCAGTCTCTTATCCTTTTCAATTGAAAACAGATGCTTTCCTCCTTCTCCATTTACAACAATCTCCTTATACTTTTTAAACTGATGTTTAGGATAAAAAGAAATACCTGATAAGTTTGGAAATATAACTGACTGGTAATAAGTTGATGCAACTTTTGTTAGTCCAAGATGAAAATATATTTCAAGTTCTTTCTTCATTCCAAAAATCGTTCATAATTGCTTATATGTGCTTCATTAAAGTGAAGAGAATTATCCCCTGATAAAAATAGAAATACCAAAGGATAAATTACAGATATTCAGCTACTAATCGAATAAATCACTGGAATTCTCCAATACAATATCCCACTTTTTAAGCAATATGCCGGCAGCTCTCAGGTCATAATTCCTTCTATTCAGATTTTCATATTTCCCTGTCATCTCTATCACTGCATCAACTATATCCTTGTCGCTAATATTCAAGCAGTCGACTGCATTTAAAGCATGAGTACAAGCAAACTGATCACCTGAAAGTATTACTGAGGAAAGTGCTTCTTTTGCCGATTTCTCCTCTCCTATTCCATATAAAATTTCAGCAACAACAACCCGTACGCTCATTGAAGGATCATTCAAAGCTTTGATGAGTTCATCTTTTGCTTCTACCGACTCTTCACCCAAAATAAGAAGTCCGGTTGCTCCCCAATAACGGATTGCACTATTTTCATCGCTCAGGAATCCCAGCAGTGTCGAAATATCATCACTGCCCGCCATTGTAGCAAATTCAGCTGCATCCACCAGAGAAGCAATATCCAATGCACCTGATCTCACATAATCGTATCGGGGCATAGCACCGCTTAAGGCAGTAAGTTCTGCTTCAGGGATAAAACCGCAATCGTCAATGGATTTTACCCAATCAACATTGGCATTCCTCATGCGCACAAGTACATCTTTATAATCAGGATCATCAGCCAGATTATTTACTTCCCATGGATCATTCTCCGTATCATATAACTCCTCAACAGGCTTTGTATTCCAGAATATACTTTGAATATCATTGCACTCCCCTGCTTCGAATGCTTTCTCCCACGAGCGAATTGATGGTGCTCTCCACAGGTATTCAAGTTTCTGACCATAAACCCTGTAAGGCATATAGTTATGAATATAGCGGTACTTTTCGTCTCTCACCGCACGTGACATGTCATAGCGCTCATCCATTCTTCCCCTGAACATAAATGCATACTGTGGATCCTCAGATTTTTGATCTCCCAAGAAGGCATTACCCTGCATATAGTCAGGTATAGAAATACCTGTCAGGCTCAACATTGTTGGTGCCAGGTCAACAAAACTTACCAAACGATCAATTGCAGCTCCAACTTTTCCCGGTCGAAGACCCTTAAATTTCTCAGGGATTCGAATGATAAATGGAACATGTGTACCAGATTCATATACATACCGTTTGCTTCTGGCAATCACACCACCATGGTCACCATAATAAAATACAATTGTATTATCTGCAAGCCCATCCTCTTCAAGTTGAAAAAGAACCTCTCCAACCTGCTTGTCCATCGCAGTAATTTTATCATAATACTGTGCCCAGTCGTGCCGCATATCCTTTGTGTCGGGATGGTATGGAGGAAGCACCATCTTCTCGGGATCATGAGTCAACTCTTCCGTGGGTATTGATTTATGGATCGAACTCTCGTGACTGGTACCAATATTAACTATATGAAAGAAATGCTGTCCCTCTACCCTGTTACTATAGTGAGCTTTATTACTGGACTCATCCCAAATACCTTCTGTACCGATCGTATTATAATCTTCCTTAGCCCTGTTGGTACAATAATATCCTTTCTCCCTTAAATAAGTTGGGTAAAATTTTACTGTTTCTGACTTTGAATAACGACTGCGCATGTGCTGGTTGCCATTTGAATTGGCGTAAACACCGGTTATAATCGTATTCCGGGCTGGCGCACACACAGGTGCATTGGCATAAGCATGGGTATACAAATAACCATTTTCAGCAAGTTTATCCAGGTTAGGTGTAGTTGCCAGGCTATCCCCATAACAACCTAAAAACGGACTATTGTCCTCGCTAACAATCCATAGAATATTGGGTAATTCCTCTGTTTTATCAGTTGCACATCCTGAAAGAGATGCAATCAACGACAATGCTAATCCACCGGCTAATAATTTGTTCATTGTATTCTATTGTTAAGTAATTATTTTCTAAACTACCGATTTAAATGACCTGGCATGCTACGTCTTCCCAGCCTAATTCTATTAAATCATTATTGCATTGTTGCATTGTTGCATTGTTGCATTGTTGCATTAACTCACTGTATCTTCTTCCTTTCCGCCGCATTCACAAACAACATATGCCCCTCTTTCTTATACTCTTCAAACACCTTTCTACCCCCAAGTTTCAATGATTCCCCGGTAAATCCAATAATCGTCAGTGCAGCCTGTTCCGATTTCTCATCAACAATATCCTTATAGCTAAGCTCCTGATTCTCTTCAATAATCTGAATATTTTTTGTGGTGATAGGAAGGCGACCGGCAGATATCAAATCTTCAAGCTCCTTCCTTGTCTCTTTGATCATGCCCGGTTTACACAATTGGAAGATGCTGATACTGCTTTTCTTCCATACCGGATGCCCCTGAATAATGAAACTTAAGAGGATCATAAGATGTGCATTCTCCTGATCCAGCCTTCTTAGCCAGACATGAATACCGTTTTTATAATTCATCGGACGGTGAGAGCTGCCAAGTATACAAACATCAAAATTACCTGCATTAACCAAAGAGTAATTGTCAACTATTCCCCCCAGGTTATCCGGATCATCACGGTCGTATTCCAGGATCAACATATTGTTTTCCATCCCTGAAATACCCGGCAACTGAATAGTCTGGGCAATTGCAGATGTATATGAGGGAGAGATCAATGTATCTATATAGACATGATTTCCCACTCCCCTGTGATTGACGATAAGTTTCTTAAGCTGAGCTTTCGATTCAAGATGCGATGCTCTTGAATAGTAATTTTCAATCAGGTGGATATAGGTGCCAAAACCATATTTGTGACTGATCCAGTTGATAAGCTGAAAAGCGTCATCTCTTTCAAATGAATCTTCTGAAATGCAAACCGCACTGGGTCGCCACTCTTTGCTCCCCCTGGATTTTCTACTCTGTTGAAGATACACCTGCAGATTCCTGCTGAGTTGTAAGAGAGAATTTGTAAAAATTGATACCAGGCCTTTTCTCTCTTTGTGATAATGACTGATATATAGGTAGAGCAATACAATAAGAATAAGTGAAGCAAGGGCATACCAGGGATTGATCTTAAACATGATCCACACGGCAGTAACAAATCCAATCAGGGAAATATACCATCGGGATTTAAACGATGGCCGGTATGAAGGTGAAGAACCGAAGTGATTTAAAAATGATATCAGGCAGAGAGAGCCATAGGTAACCATAAAAAACATGGAAATAATCTCAGCCACTGAATTCACATTTCCCATTGCCACAAAAATAAAGGCGATCACTATGGTTATAATTGTTGCATTATAGGGCTCATTCATTTCACCTCTTCCTGCAGAAAGAAAGCTGTTAAGTCGCCTTGATGGAAAAGATTTATCAAATGCCAATGCCTGCAAGGTACGGGGAGCAACCATTATCGATCCGAGTGCAGATGAGATGGTTGAAGCTGCCAGACCAAGCGGAATAATAAAGCTTCCTCCCAAAGCAATCTTTGCCATTACCAACTGATTTTCTGTGAGATCTTCCATGCTCGCGGAAGAGGCCAGCTTGTAGACCACAAAGAAATAGGTAATCATACCTACCATTGTTGCAAGGGTTGTTCCCATGGGAATGGATTTCGATGGTTTTTTAAGGTCGCCCGACAATCCAACACCTGCTGTCATACCCGTAAATGCAGGAAAGATAATGGCAAATACAATAAAAAATGAACCCTTAATATTCATCGAGCCTGCATTGAAGATTGAGAAATCATTTGCGGCAGCATAATCTGTTTTACCCAGGAAGAACATCACCAATGAAATAAGCAGGATAGCCACTACAAAATAGAGCATTTTCACTCCAACGCTGGCCCCTTTCTTCAGAATTAGAATGGAAAGTCCGAACATGGCCGGCAAACTGATTACCTGTCGGGGAAGATTAAAATCAAATGCCTCAGCCACCCAATCGAAAAAGAACTGGAATGCCTCTGTAAATGCAATGATATAAAAGGCCACGCTAATGGCTTGAGAAAAGAACAGAGCAAAACCAATTGTTGCTCCAATATTTAAACCAAAGGATCTGGAGATAATAAAATATTCTCCTCCACCCTCAACACGCTTATTGGTAGCCAATTCGGAGATAGCCAGTGCGGTTGGAATGGTGACCATATGCCCCAGGAGGATGATTCCAATTACACCCCAAAACCCAAGTGTGCCTACTGCAAATCCAAACCGCAAGAAGAGGATAGCTCCCAGGATGGTAGATATAGCAGTAAAAAAGACAGGAGCAGTACCAAATGATTTCTTAGAAACTTCAGCCATAATATATTTATGTTAAGATTTCTAAAAGTACAATTTTCAAGGGAAAAGGAAAAAGGAAAAGAGTTCAAAGTTCAAAGTTCAGAGTTCAGAGAATTCAGAGTTCAGAGAATTCAGAGAGTTCAGAGAGTTCAGAGTTTAAAGTTCGGAATATTCATTTAACAAAACGCAATAGTATTCCTCAAATAGATTAAATATAAAATTTTATATCATCTTTGAATCACATATAATATTATGATTTATGAAAAGATCAATATACTTTAGAATTGCAATTTCATTAGCTATTTCCCTTTTTATACTCATATCTCCGGCCATTGCCCAGGAGAGTGAAACTAATTCAGATGATAGTGCAGCACCCTTTTTCATTAATGGAGAGGCACAAATAGTACCTGCATTCAATGATCCGGATAAATGGATTCGTGAAGACCTGTGGGTTGTAACGGAATTTGATACGGACGGTGATGGAAAATTAGACCGCATGCATGTCGACGTCACCAGACCATATCAGACAGAGACCAATGGCTTAAAACTCCCCATCGTTTATAACTCAAGTCCTTATTTTGCAGGGACAGCTTCCGGTTCATTAAAATACTTCTGGAATCCCAGGCATGAACTGGGTGCTACACCTCCGGAACGTATTCATCAGCCTGAAATCAAACGCCGCGGCAAACGTCCTATCATTTCGAGAGCTCATGTAGAGACCTGGGTGCCTCGTGGCTATATTGTAGTACACTCCTCATCACCGGGTACCGGTCTTTCTGATGGGTCTCCCACAGTAGGTGGCGACAACGAATCTCTGGCACCAAAGGCTGTTATCGATTGGTTATGTGGCCGTGCAAAAGGATATACCGAGAGAGATGGTGATGAAGAGGTAACAGCCTATTGGTCAACCGGGAAAGTTGGCATGACAGGAACATCTTATGAAGGAACCTTACCTGTTGCAGCTGCAACAACCGGAGTAGAAGGCTTAGAAGCTATTATTCCTGTAGCACCCAATACATCATATTATCATTACTATCGCTCCAACGGACTGATCAGACATCCTGGAGGATGGATGGGTGAAGATATGGATGTGATTTATGATTTTATTCATAGCGGAGACGAGTCAAAACGTGAACGTAACAACGAAGTAATCAGAGATAAAGAGTTAAGAGGAGGTATGGACAGGATTACGGGAGACTGGAACGATTTTTGGGCTACCAGGGATTATTTGCTGGACATGGAACCCATGAAAGCTGCCCTATTGATGTCTCACGGTTTCAACGACTGGAATGTGATGCCGATTCACAGTTTTCGAATATATGAAGCTGCAAAAGCAAAAGGCTTACCAGTACAAATATTTTACCACCAGGGTGGACATGGAGGACCTCCTCCTTTTTCGATGATGAACAAGTGGTTTACCCGATATCTGCATGGTGTGGAAAATGGAGTTGAAGATGATCCTATTGCCTGGATAGTTCGGGAAGATGATGAGAGAGCGGATCCCACAGCTTATGCAGATTATCCAAATCCGGATGCATCACCTGTGAAATTATATCTTAAAGCAGGAGCACCAAAGAGAGGTATCCTGACAACAGAACAAGAGAAAAAGCCAGGAACTGAAACACTTATAGATAATTTTTCATTTTCGGGCTCAGCTCTGGCACAGGCTGAATATACTGAGCATCGCCTTATTTATGTAACACCCGAGTTAACAAAACCCATACATATTTCTGGTAAAACCAGAATTACAATAAGATTGGCAAGTAGCAAAGCATTTGCAAATCTTTCGGTATGGATGGTCTCTTTGCCATGGACAGAGGGCAGAAGAGCAAAAATCACTGACAATATTATTACCAGGGGATGGGCAGATCCACAGAACTATAAATCACTGTCTGAGAGCAAACCTTTAAAACCGGGCAAGTTCTATGAATTATCCTTCGATCTGCAGCCCGATGACCAGATAATTCCTGTCGGACAACAAATCGGACTAATGATATTCTCCAGCGATAAGGACTTCACCTTATGGCCAGATCCCGGGACTGAATTAACAATTGACCTGGATGGTACTTCAATAAGCATTCCGGTTGTTGGCGGAAGTGAAGCATACAATAATTCCTTTTTGAAATAAAATATCCTTTAAATCAACAGATTGTGAAACTAAGATTATCATTCTTACTGCTTGCCATTATTACCCTGGCTCCTAACTCCAATGCTCAAACAGACACAATATTTAAACGGATCATCGAAATCGGGAATTCAGATAACCGCTCCATGGAGCATTTAGATATCCTCTGCAACAGATTTGGTGGCAGACTTATAGGATCCGACGCTTATGAAAATGCATCTATCTGGGCCGCCAGCAAGTTCAATGAATGGGGAATGGAAGTAGTCATGGATGAAGTCGGAGAACTCCCGGTTGGATTTAACCGCGGTCCATGGTTTGGTAAACTAATCGCTGAAAACGGTATGCATCTGCACTTTGCTACACCATCCTATACTTCAGGAACCAAAGGTGTACAACGTGGACATGTTGTTATAGAACCAAAAACTCAAGCTGAATTCGACAGGATGAAGGGAAAACTAAATGGGGCCTGGGTGTTGATCTCAGGAAATAACAAGGGATGGCCAATTGATTTTTCAGCAACCGCAGATAGCATCAGGGATTCGATAAAATCAGAGAATATCCGAATCAATAAAGAGAACCGAAAAATTCGGGAAGAGAACCGCGAAAATGAGGGTAAAAGAAAACCTCAACAAGATCTTCTGGAGAAGATTGAGGAACCTGCCCTTTTCTACCATGAGATGTGTGATGCCGGAATTTTGGGCATCATCCAAAGTACCAGCACGCCAATCAGAGTTCTCTACGACAGGAAAAATCTCCACAACATGAGTTTTGATTCGCTACCCTCTGTACCGGATATTAAACTTGATGAGCATCAATATGAAATCATCTACCAGATGGCAAAAGAACGTCGCTATTTCCAGCTGGAATTTGATATACGTAACCACTTCAAAATGGGACCTGTTAAATACCACAATGTTATCGGCATTATACCGGGCACAGAATATCCCAGCGAATATGTGATCATGGGCGGTCATCTGGATGCCTTTGATGTTGCAACGGGAGGAGTTGATGATGGATCGGGAGTGACTCCTACCATGGAAGCAGCCAGGTTGATCATGGAGGCTGGCGGAAAGCCAAAAAGGACGATCCTTGTGGTATTATGGGCCGGAGAAGAATTTGGATTATATGGTTCCAGAAGCTGGGTAGAACGTTTCGAATCTGATCTGGATAGGGTTTCAAATATGATAAATCGTGACGGTGGACCAACTGTTCCAAAAGCAATAAGTGTTTCTGAAGCAATGTGGGATGACTTTGTCCCTATCGCAAAAGCCATCAACAGAATCAATCCGGAATTTCCCCTTGAACTAAAAAAACGTGAACCAAGGGAAAAACCTAAAAGAGCCTGGGGAACTGACAGCGGACCGTTTGCTGTAAAAGGGATTCCCACAATAGGTTTTGAAAATGGAGATCCCAAAGGATATGATTTTGATTACTATGAGATCTGGCACACAGAACGTGATCTGTACAACAAAAGTATTCCTGAATACCAGGAACATGCAGCTATTGCCACAGCAATTCTGGTTTATGGTATTGCTGATCTGGATCATTTGTTGGACCGGGAGGGATATTACAAGGAAGAAAGTAAAAAGGTAAAAGATAAAAGGTAGAAGATAAAAGGTAGAAGATAAAAGGCAGAAGTGATCCTCCTTCGCTAAGGCTTCGGAGGATGAAAAAGGTACTGACCCTGGCGTATTTAGCAAGCTAAAATATCCTGTATGCTATTCTGATTGAAAATTGTTCATAAACAGAACCTCTTAGATATAGGTCTTGAGTTATATCCCTTCTTGAATAAATTCTTGCCTCAGCGCTGAAAACAGAATACGAAATTCCGCCTCCGATGAACACGTATCCTGAAGAATGTACATCATAGCTGTTAGATGGACGATAAAATGAGACTGACGATTCATCCAATATCAAGTTGGCCACAAAAGCTCCTTTAAAAAAGAATTTCAACTTTTCGGAAAAGTTGAAATTATATACTATTCCAATTGGGAATTCTATGAAACTATAAGTTATTACAGTTTCAGAATTTGGAGTATTATCTGAGTAGGTGGAAAAATATTTTAAATAATTAAGCTCTGTAAAGAAACCAAAGGCATTTCGGTTAAATGGCAATAAAAATTCCAATTCTGCACCATAAGAGAAAGTATTCTTCTTGCCAAAGTCATAACCTAACATATCTCCGTCTTTGATATAAAAAGATGACTGATTCAGGGTTCCGGCTATTTTAAAATTTAGCTTAGCTTTGGTCGAAACTCCTGTAACAGAAGCATATCCTCCTTTTTCTTTAATATATATTTCGAAATATTTTATAAGTGATTTCCTTGAGTATGACAGTAGTTTAGTATTCACCGAACAAGGTAAATATGTGGCTAATTGCTCCTTGTAACGATCGTCAATTAATATGTCTGTTACAATACGTGTTGCAACATTCACAAAATATTTTTTATACACCAGAAGATGAATTCCGGAATCATCAACTGAATAAAAAAAGTACTCTTTCCCTTTGTAATAGAAATAATATAAAGAAGCCTCTTTTGAATCAATCAATTGAAGCAGAAATGCATTACCGTATTCTATATTCGCATGGTCTAAGGTATCCCCAATAACTTTTATTTGATTGTTGGATACATCAACGGCAATAAATTCGCTAATAAATTTTATAGTCCCTTCAACTCCAAATTCTTTGATCTTCCCAACATCCATAACTTGTGGATCGTCATTTTCAAGAAGTTTGAAAACATAATCTTCACCTTTATTTTCAATCCCTGAATTCAATAATAAACACGAGTCTCTGGTTCCGTCATTGTAGATAATATATCCTCTCACGTAGTTCAATTGAGAGAAAAGATGTATCGGTGAGATTATTAGTAAAAAAAGAATAATTCTTCTTAGCATGAATTTAGCACTTTTCTTGTGTGGGAAAGATAAATAATAGTTTTAATTATTTATTTTTTTGCTTAAAAAAAACTGATTTGTAGCGATTTCCTACCTGAGAAGCATGATTATTCACTAATGTTACCTATTCCAAAATCAAAATTCTAAACATGATTTTCCGGTGGTGGATAAGAATACGATCGAGCCTATTGAGGAGATTGTTTCTGTAATGATGAAATAGACAGCTTATGAAGGGAAAACAAATCCGGGTAAACTCAATAACTTCTCCGTAATACACTGTGTAATGGCAATTACAGAGGGAATCACGGAGAAGAAAAGGAGGACTCTGAAAAAGATAAATTTCTACTTCTTTTTTGCCAAAGTCAGAAAAATTATCCCAACTCTTGCTATAATAAAGGCCATTAACCCCATCAAAGGACCAATAAGGGCCATTTTTAATCCTCCTGCCATCAAGCTAGGAGTAATATCTCCGGCTGAAGCGACCTTATCAAATGCCATAATCAGGCCAAATGTGCGACCAAGATATCCCCAGGCAATGGCAAACCATGCAATAGAGGAAATAAGAGAAATAGTCTTTTTATTATCTTCCTTTTGAATAGCTGCTTTAATTATAAGTGCAACTATAACAAAGATAAGTATCAGGATCGTTACTGTAATAAGTGGTCCACCATCGTCTAGTTTATCAATAATTTGTTTCATGTTGGTTTGTTTTTAAATGAATACCAGACGAAATGTAAGAAGAATAAATATCGGATAAATTACTTTGCGATGAGCGAAATATCCATCCCCTGATACAACATGTTTAGACATGCAAATTGTAAAATATCCAGCTTTTATGCAAAAACGGGGGCTAATCTGGTTATTGGTCGATAAATTGATGTATGTAAGACAAGTTTTTGTAATATTGTTAGGATGAATATCCCCTATATTAAAAAAATTAGAATCATTTTGCTTCACCTGATTTTCTGGATTGGGGTTTGGTTCTTCTTTCTCTATTTCTTTAGTTACAATTCTAATGATAGTACATATGTCAGATGGTTTTCCAGTATTCTCCTTCCACTTACAATCGCTATCACCTATTTTACAGTTTATTATTTAATTCCGCGCTACTTACTAGAAAAAAAATATGGGAAGTTTGCCCTGTATAGCTTCTATATGCTTGTATTCTCTTCATACATGATTGTATTGATTATCTACGGCTGCCTTTTTCTTATTCTGGATTATGACGCAAGCAACATCCCTCCAATGAGTAAAAATTTCTTCTCAGTATTGATATTGGTTTACCTGGTAGTTGGACTGGTAAGTTTTGTGAGTCTACTAAATCACCATTTTGGAACAGATAAGAAAAATAAAGAGCTGCAGAATAAAATTCTGGAGACACAGCTTAAGATCAAGGAACAGGAATTGCATTATTTAAAAATGCAGATCCATCCCCATTTCTTATTTAATACACTAAATACTATATATGGATTAGCATTAAAACAATCCAAGGAAACACCCGAAATTATTCTTAAGCTTTCTAACCTGCTCGACTATATCCTCTATCAAATAAATAAACCAAGGGTTAGTTTGAAAGAGGAAATACTTCATATCACGGAATATATTGAATTAGAAAAGATCCGATTTCAGGATACTCTGAAAATTAAACTGGAAACCAATGAGATATATGATGAATTGGAAATTGCTCCTATGCTTATGATCCCTTTTGTAGAAAACGCGTTTAAACATGGAAGCATTGTAGAGGGATTTCTTGAAATCGAAATAATGGTGACCGTGGAAAGAGAGCAGCTAAATTTTAAAATCAAAAACAGATCAATAGATGACAATAAGAACGAACATCACGGGATTGGACTGGAAAATATAAGGAAACGACTAGAGTTAAATTATGAAAACAAACACGAGTTGCTAATAGATAACAATGATAATTGGTACACAGTAAGCCTCACTATTTACAATTTAAACCATATTAAAAATGCCTGAGATCATTCATTGTATAATCGTTGATGATGAACCGGTTGCCCGGGAAATTCTGGAAAATCATTTGGGAAAAATTGATTCTGTTAAGGTAGTGGCCAGTTGTAAGAATGCACTGGACGCTTTTACGGTAATTAACTCTCAACGAATTGATCTCATATTTCTGGATATAAATATGCCTGAAATTTCAGGTTTGTCTTTTGCAAAAACAATGACTAAAGATATAAAGATCATCTTCACAACTGCCTATCGTGAATATGCTATAGATGGTTTCGATCTTCAGGCAGTGGATTATCTGTTAAAACCAATTTCATTTGAAAGAATGCTTCAGGCAATCAATAAATATTTCAATGAAAATAAGCCGGTAACAGAAGTAAAGCTAGAGGATTTCAGCAATGGTAAAAGTGATTCAATCTTTGTACGCTCCGATCGTAAAATGATAAAAGTGAATTTCTCAGAAATAATATTCATCGAAAGTCTAAGCGATTATATTAAGATACATCTAAAGGAAAAAACAGTAATCACAAGGGAATCCCTATCAAACATTGAAGCGAAGCTCCCTCAAAATAATTTTCTTAGAATTCACCGCTCATACATTGTATCCTTGTCCGGCATCGATTCCTTCACACATGATACTGTACTTATTCAGAAGCACGAACTACCTATCAGTCGAAGCTATAAAGAAAGCGTACTGAAAAGTCTGACAACAAACTGATTTGGATACTAAAAATACAAGTCCCTCTCCCCTACTTTCACTTTCTCAAGTCTATCCACAAGCTTAGTTTTGAAACGTTCATCCTCATAGTCCTTCAGGCTATCTTCAATCAGCTTATAACCATTTATCCTGGTTTTTTCCGGAGCATAATCCTCGAGGTACTCTGCCAGGGTCAGCAATGCATTTGGAGTGCAATATCTTTTTATGAATCCGGGGACTGAAAATTCCATAAAATGTTCTCCTGTCCGCCCAACGCGGTAACAGGCGGTACAGAATGAGGGAATATATCCGGTATCTATCAGTTCATCCATTACCTCATTGAGTGAGCGATCATCATTGATTTCAAACTGCTCTGAATTCAAATCCTGTTCCTCATTGTTTTCAGAATAAGCCTTCATTTCGATCTTTGTCCCTCCATCGATTTGAGAAACCCCATATTTCAACACCTCCTCGCGAATATGTGCAGGTTCACGAGCCGTAAGGATTAAACCTGTATATGGAACAGCAAGTCTCAATATTGCGACCAACTTTGTAAAATCTTCATCAGAAACCAGGTATTGCTCATCCAGCTCAACATTGGATGCCTTTTTTATCCTGGGAAAAGAGATAGTATGAGGGCCAACATTGTAGACCGCCTCAAAATGGTTTACATGCCGTACGAGTGCAAGTGCTTCGAATCTCCAGTCATAGAGCCCGAACAACGCTCCTATACCCACATCATCAATACCTGCCTCCTGCGCACGGTCCAGAGCTGTAAGCCGATAATCATAATTGCGTTTCATCCCTGAAGTATGGTATCTGCTATAAGCCTCCCGATGGTAAGTTTCCTGAAAAACCTGATAGGTTCCAATCCCGGCCTCCTTCACTGTCCTGAAGCCTTCAATATCCATAGGAGCAGCGTTGATATTTACGCGTCTGATCTCACCATTTCCCTTTTTTACTTTATAAACAGTCCTGACAGAATCTGCTATAAATTCAGGATTGTATTTTGGATGCTCTCCATAAACCAGGATCAATCTTTTTTGTCCGGCATCTTCGAGCATCTTCACCTCTTCAATCAGTTCATCATGCTTTAAAGTAGTCCTCTTTTGGTCTTTATTTGAGGTACGAAATCCACAATACTCACAATTATTGGTACATAAGTTACCTACATAGAGCGGTGCAAAAAGAACGATCCTGTTTCCGTAGACATTCTCTTTTAACTGTCGTGCTCCTTGTTTGATCTCCTCAATCAACTCCGGATCCGTAGCATTAACCAGGATGGCAGTCTCCTTCAATGAAAGACGCTTTTTACTTAATGATTTTTTTATGATCATTCTGACACTTTCAGTATCAGAGCTTGTATTTTCAATCGCATCCCATATCTCATCTTCAGAGATGAAAGGCTTCATAGCTTCATCCGGGAAAGCATAAGTTTGTGGTTCGTAATTCATTATATTTGATAACGAGCCCTTGGAAGTTCAATAAAGAGTTACAGTTAAACTCTTCTCCATCAGCTCTTCCTCAGGATCAGATTAATATTTTAGATTCCTTGATGACAGAAAAATCCGGCATCGCAGATAGACAAAGATAAGTATTGTTATTTTAATAACAAAGGGTATTGAATTAATCTTTTCAATATCGAATGAATTGAGATTTTACTACCTTTAAAGCAAAGAAAATTACAACATGTCTCTCTATCTGAAAAAGCATTTTTTTGTTCTATTCCTTCTCCCCTCGCTCCTCTCTTATGGCCAGGGTTATAATCTTGAACCTGGAGAAATATACAGGCTCTCTCAATCATTTACACAAAATACTTATACTGAATCACCCACTATGAGTGGGAATGTTAGTCTGGATATAAATAGTTCCATAGTAATGGAAATTACAGAAAAGCCTGACTCTGTACATTATAAGATTGAATGCCAGTATGAAGATCTTTCACTGAGTCTGTTTTCTCCGGATATGAATATAGTGCTGAGTTCAGAAACCAGTTCTTTCAGCCTGATCACAAAATACCTTAATCTACTTGAAGAGCATAAATTTGAAGCCACTTTGTCTAAATATGGTGAGATCTCTGATATTACCGGTCTTGATGAATACATAATATCACTTTACAAAACCTCCGAACAAAATTTCAACGAACAGGATATAATAATCAAAACAGTGATTGAAGCATTTGGCGAAGATGCCTTCAATGGTTTTATCAATTTAACTCTGAATGTATACTGCGAAAGCACTGATAACAGATGTTCGAAGGATGTTGAATACTCATTCAATGCCAAACCTCTCTTCTTGCACAATAGTTTCTACTTGCAAATAACAAAAGGAGACCAGCGACGGATACAGGGTTTAGGAATGATCGATGCAAATGATGAGGAAATTGAATTTGAGGGAGGAACCATCTCCACGAGTCTCAATGGCAAACAAACTTATGACTATCTATTCAACAATCAAACGGGATGGCTCATTGAGGGAAATTCGAAGCAGAAGATATATTTACTATCTGTGTTTCATGGCAATAAAGATATGCCTGATGGACTGAAAATCCCCTCGTTTACTGAAACTGAGTTTCAATTCAAAGGCGAACAAATATTACTTGACAAATGATTTAAATCCGGATATGCAAAAACGACTCCTTCTAATATTAGTAGCAGTACTGTTTACAGTAGTTCTTCAGGCTCAAGCCTATAAAAATGCAGCAGGTATACGAGCGGGTTATTCGAGCGGACTGAGCTACAGATATTTAAATGATGATCATCAGGTTTGGGAAGGACAGGCACTTTTTAATCCGGAGGGATTTCAATTCACTGCATTGTTCAATTACCAATTCACACCACACGATAAGAAAAGAGTATACTATTATGCAGGTGCCGGACTTTTAGGGGGGAATTGGGATGGTGAAGCTTGTGCTGGTGTTGCAGTATCGATGGGAGCCGAATATGTATTTCGGGAAGTACCACTTACCATTGGACTGGAATGGAAACCGATGGTCAAGCTCTATAATGGTTTTGACTATGTAATCCCGGATGTGGGATTGACGGTAAGATTTGTAATTAATTAGGAATGATCCCGAGCATAGAAGATATAAAACAGGCTGTACAAAGGGTGAAACCCTATGTCCACAATACTCCTGTGATGAAATCCTCCACCGTAAATCTGCGTTGCGATGCGAAAGTATTCTTTAAATGTGAAAATTTCCAGCGAATGGGCGCCTTTAAAATGCGTGGCGCAACGAATGCAATCTTGCAGCTTACTGAAGAGGAACGCTCAAAAGGTGTGGTCACGCATTCATCCGGCAACTTTGCACAGGCACTGGCACTTGCCTCTCGTTTACTGGATACAAAAGCCTATATCGTTATGCCAGACAGTGCGCCTGATATAAAAGCAGAAGCGGTGAAAGACTATGGTGCAGAAGTGATATTGTGTGCTCCTAACCTGGCATCACGAGAAAAAACTTCTGAAGAAATTCAACAAAAAACAGGTGCAACATTCATCCATCCATCCAATGATATGCAAGTGATCATTGGACAGGGTACAGCTGCCTGGGAACTGATCAAAGAAGTTAAGGATCTGGATGTTATTCTAACGCCTGTGGGTGGAGGCGGATTGATCGCCGGCACGGCAATTGCGGCACATTATCTTCTTCCCAATACACAAATCATAGGAGGAGAACCATTTGGAGCAGACGATGCATACTGGTCGCTCGAGACCGGAATAATTCAGCCCAGTATAAATCCTGTCACAATTGCTGATGGCTTAAAGACACAACTTGGTGATCAGAATTTCCCTATCATTCAAAAGCATGTGAGCAAGATAATCCGCGTAGAGGAGAGTGAAATCATTGAGGCAATGCGCTATATATGGGAACGAATGAAAATCATTATTGAGCCATCAAGTGCAGTTGCAGTTGCTGCACTGTTCAGGAACAAAGATGAGTTTAAAAACCGAAATGTAGGAGTTATTATTTCAGGGGGAAATGTGGACCTGCGTAACTTGCCATTCTAAGTAGCCACTCATCTGCAATGGATATCCTTCAAATTTTAAACAAAATATTTATATTGCCAATTACGTGAAACACAAAACTATAGCAGTATCTATAAGTCTTTTTTCAAAAATAACTACCTCCAGCTACGATATTTCGCATTCTCATCACATTAAACAATAAAAACAATGTCAACAATGGAGATTATAACAATCCTTAAAAGAATGGATCAGCTGATCGGGAGGCAGTCGACCGGGGGACCGGAAGATTTCGCCAGCCGCCTTGGTGTATCTGAGCGAACCATGTATAACTATCTGGCAGTACTCAGAGGACTGGGTGCGCCCATCCACTTCTCCAGATCTTGCAACAGCTATCTCTATTTTGAGAAGGGACGTATAAGACTGGAATACGACAAACAGAAACACTCACATTGTTGATTAATATATAAGCACTATGGCTCTAAAAAATAAAACCTCTATTTTTGTTATTGTTCAATGTTGGACAATAATTATTCTTACAGGAAGAATGCAAAAAGATTTCTTTCTTACACTAAGCTAAACCTCACTATCCTGGCAGGCCTTACCCTCCTGTCATATTATTTATGAAACCAAATGAAGCATTATTCAGATGATGAGATTATTGATGGCATAGCCACAGACAAGAGTAAAGTGCTTTTGTATGTATATCGGGAGTATTATCCTTTTATTGAACACTTTGTTTATCAGCAGGGAGG
>JAUUZQ010000034.1 GCA_030589895.1 Bacteroidales bacterium | reverse complement strand
ATTGCCGGTTATGTGTGGTGGATCAGGGCTTTACATTGAGTCGGTATTAAGGAATTATCGCATGATTAATGTTCCGGTGAATGAATCTTTACGAGAGCGATTGAAGAATAAAAGTTTGAGGGAGCTGGTTGAAATATTAATGTTGTTGGGGCCTCAGCACAATAGCACTGATACAGAGTCAAGAAAAAGGGCAATACGGGCAATTGAGATTGAAGAATATCAAAAGGAGCACAGTGTGAAAAATGCGGAATTACCTGAACTTAATTCTTTGGTTATTGGCTTAAGATTTGAAAGGGAGGAGCGTCGAAGCAGAATTACAGAAAGGTTACATCAACGTTTGGATGAGGGAATGGTTGATGAAGTGAGATCTCTGTTGGATCAGGGTATAGATCAGGCTAAACTTGAATATTATGGACTGGAGTATAAGTTTCTTTCACAGTATTTGGCCGGGACGTTAAGGTATGACCAGATGGTAGATCAGCTCAATACAGCTATTCACAGATTTGCAAAACGACAAATGACCTATTTTCGTGGAATGGAGCGCAGGGGTGTACGGGTTCATTGGCTTGAGGGAGAGATGACTATGGAAGAGAATTTAGGGATAATTAAAGATTTGGTGGAGAGGGGAGAGTAAAAAGGATCAGGAGCCAGGCGAGGTAATTAGTGGACAGAAAAATGAGGTGGCATCACCACCTCTACTTAAATTGCCAGGGGATATCTGCAATGTAGTAGATCAGTCCTCCAGCAATAATCAGGTTAATTCCAGTAAAGAGATAATTATAAGCAACCCGCCAGGTTTTAACATTTCTTCGGATCATTATTCCAACATTAGGGATGAAGAATGCAAATACACTGAAAATTGTAAACATATTCAGAATCTTTTCTTCAGCGGCTTCCTCAGTTGGTTCTGAAGTAATGGAGAAGAATAGTACCATATATGCGAGTAGCATAAATGCGGACAGGTATATCAGGTAACTGGTTTTTAGTGATATCGTTGAAATTGCACGTTTCCGGTGTAATCGGAAGGGCTTCAAAATAATAATCGCAATGACATAAACGAGAAGAAATGCCGCAATAAAGATGAAATGTAGCAGAAAGGTCATACTTTATCTCCTTATTGATTTCTCAGCAAGTTAAGAAATTGCGATAATACTGTCAATAATCTTATCAATTACTTTGCTGAAGTCACCATGGCCGCTTTTATCTTTCCCTCCAGTTCGTCAGCAAGTTCCGGATTGTCTTTAATCAGAGATCTTACAGCATCCCGACCCTGTCCCAGACGTGTCTCTCCATAGCTAAACCACGAACCACTCTTCTTGATAATTTCAAGCTCAACTCCAAGATCAATCAGCTCGCCGGTTTTTGAAATTCCTTCACCATACATAATATCAAACTCAGCTTTTCTGAATGGTGGGGCAAGTTTGTTCTTCACTACCTTCACCCTGGTTCTGTTTCCCTGTATTTCATCACCATCTTTGACCTGTCCGATTCTGCGTATATCTAATCTGATTGAAGCATAGAATTTCAGGGCATTACCACCTGTCGTTGTTTCAGGATTCCCGAACATCACACCAATTTTCTCTCTCAGCTGGTTGATAAACATGCAGGTAGTATTTGTCTTGTTTATATTTGCAGCTAATTTCCGCAAGGCTTGTGACATTAATCTAGCCTGTAGTCCCATTTTTGATTCACCCATTTCCCCTTCGATCTCAGCCTTAGGCGTCAGTGCAGCTACAGAATCGATGACGACAATATCAATAGCACCTGATCTGATCAGATGGTCGGCAATTTCAAGAGCCTGTTCACCATTGTCCGGTTGCGAAATATAAAGGTTTTCAATATCCACACCTAGTTTTTGCGCGTAAAACCTGTCGAAAGCATGCTCCGCATCAATAAATGCCGCGATACCACCGCTTTTTTGAGTTTCAGCTATTGCATGAATGGCCAGTGTTGTTTTACCAGACGATTCCGGTCCATATATTTCAACTACTCTGCCACGAGGATATCCACCAATACCCAATGCAATATCCAGTCCAATTGAACCACTACCAATAATAGATACATTTGCTATGGCTTTATCACCTAACTTCATGATTGCTCCTTTTCCGTAGCCTTTTTCGATTTTGTCCAGTGTCAGTTGAAGTGCTTTAAGCTTTTCCTGATTGACACTATTTTCATTTTTTTGATTAGTCATAACTGTTTTTTACCTGTTAATGTGTTCTAAACCTCAAATATCTGCGTTGTGTGGTCTTTTGTTTTAACTTTTTCTATTATTTTTTCAATAATACCCTCTTTAGAGATGATATAAGTCTTCCTCAAGACACCCATGTAACTCTTTCCATATAACTTTTTCTCGCCCCATGCATTATAAGCTTTCATCAGTTTTTTATCAACATCTGAAATTAATTTAAAAGGGAGCTTATATTTACTGATAAAGTTCTTGTGCGATTTCTGGCTGTCACCACTGACACCAACTACTTCATATCCTTTTTCTAAAAATTGAGAATAATTATCCCTTAAATTACATGCTTCAGCAGTACATCCCGGTGTGTTGTCCCGGGGATAAAAATAAAGTACAAGTTTTTTGCCAATATATTGCTCTAAAGTGACTATTTCTCCGTTTTGGTCAAGTGCTGAAAACATAGGAGCTGATTCACCTGAATTGAGTTGTATAGATTTTTCCATGATATGTAAAAGTAATAAGATTCATTGTAATCGTTGTGATATTCAGTCAATGTTTATTAACAATTGACTCCATTAAAAGTGAATTATAATTACTAATTTTAGGGCAGGCACAATTTATATTAAACGTTTAAAACTGCAATATGTTTAGAGTGATTTCCTTTCGTATCATATTTGTATTTTCCATGTTATTTATATCTGGTATGACGGTGGTTTATTGTCAGATTGATGATGCCATAAAACAGGAGTTGAAGGATCAGGCTTTTGAAAGTTTTGAGGATGGAAATTTTGAGCAGGCACTGTCTGATTATCAAATTCTGATGAATAAGTTTCCTCGAGATCCAATGTACCGGTATTATTGTGGAGCTTGCATGGTAGAATTGAATCAGGATTATGAGGTTGCTATTGAGATGCTTCATTTTTCCTCCACCAGGGGAGTACCTGAGGATGTTTATTTTTATCTGGGAGAGGCTTACAGGAAGATGTATGATTTTAAGAAAGCAAAGCAATATTTTCTTCAGTTTGATAAAGAAGCACCACGTGCCATGACGAAGGAGAGGCATTCGAAATTGCTTGTGAGATCTATCCAGGCAGCTTCCAGAATTACCATGTCTTACAATCCTTTTGAGGTAATCAATGTTACTTCAATGAATATGTATGACCCTGATCAATATAGTCAGGTGAGAATGAAGGGCGGACGATTAGAGGTGAAGCCGGATGCATTTTTTTCAGAAGGAGAGGAGCGTGGTGATCTAAATAGTTTAATGTTTATGCCGGAGAGAGTTGAACGTGGTGCCTATGTCTATTTCACAGCTTATGAAAAGAGTGGAAAAAACGGTAGTCAGATATTTCAGGCAAAGCGTGGTAATACCGGGAAATGGATTGATATTAAAGCAGTTCAAAAGCTCAATACTGAGTTAAATGAGATACTTCCATATTTTGACCCTGTAAGTAAGGATATATATTTTGCTTCCGATGGATTTGAAGGAATAGGAGGATTTGATCTCTATCGGTCTCATTTTGATGAAGATCGAAAAGAGTGGTCGGATCCAATAAATCTTGGCTTTCCTATTAATTCGGCATTTGATGATTATCTTCTCCTGCCTGGAAAGGACCTGGGAATGGTGATGTTTTTTACAGGGAGAAGTGGTTCAGATTCTGCAACAGCTGTATATCGTGTTCATTTTAGTGAACCAAAGATTTCGCTGGCATCTGAAACGCCTGAAAAGATCAGACAAATTTCTATGCTCGGTGGTAAGGCAGCAGAGGTGTTTGAAGAGGTAGAGTTAACACAAGTGACTGAGCAAACAAAGAAAATTGAGGAACCTGTCAGGAAGGTAACAAGCACTCCATACATTATAAAAGAAGTGAAAACTCAAATCACAGATTCAGGAAGCGAGTATCAATCAATGGTTTCCGGTGCATTAAAGCATCAGACTGTTTCAGATTCCCTGACTGAGCTTTCGACAAATGCACGAATAAAAGTAAGAGAGTCGGATGATCCAAATGACCGTTGGCTTTATCAGAAACAGATCATGGTTTGGGAGAAGAAAGCCATAAATGAACAAAAAATGGCTGACGATTTATATGCGAAAATCGCCGATTATAAGCCGCAAAAAATCGAGGATATTCCTGATGCAATAGAAAAAGACACCGTGATCAGCAAGATAACAGTATACAGGTTTACGGAGACTTATACGGAGACTCCTGTCGTGGACAAATCAAAGAGTGAGGTGAAAGTTATAAGTCCGAAGGTGAGTGAAGCGCCTCAGGTTCAGACCCCGGTGAAAAAGCTTGAAAAAACTTCAGTTGCAGATTTCCCTCAGACCACAAAGTCACTTAACAGATTTGTGATGCTGGCTGAGTCTCCATACTCATATCAAAATCCTATTCCTGTTAATACAACACTCCCGGCAGGTTCTTTTTACCGGATCCAGCTGGGTGCTTTTTCCAAGGCCATTGCTCCGGATGCTTTCGGGGGATTGTCACCCATTACAGGCGAGACTATTCCGGAAAGAAATCTGACAAAGTACTATGCCGGGAAATTTAGTAAATACACAGATGCGGTCAATGCTCTTTCTATAGTAAGAAGTGCGGGATTCGAGCAGGCTTTTATAGTCTCCTGGTACAATGGCTCAAAATTGACACTCGAAAAGGTACGGAAACTTGAAAAGTAGATATTGGATTTTTCCATTCGGATTATAAGTGGCGGAATATTCAAGTTATAATTCTGATTTAATCAGGTGCACTTATCATATCTAATGTATCGATTCTTTTCTTATATTTGAGTTAGAGAAATTAAACGATGGACAGCAACTTTTCCAGCCGGCCGCAAAAGCTTGATTCCGATGAGTTGAATCAGCAGCAGGGATCCTTACTGGTGCTTCATAATGATGAGATAAATACCTTTGAATTTGTGATGGAGACCTTGGTAGACGTGTGTAAGCATTCAATGAACCAGGCCGAGCAGTGTGCGATGATTACACATTACAAGGGAAAATGTGAGGTTCTCAAGGGAGAACTGAATGAATTGAAGGAGATCCGAAAAGAACTTGTCGATAGAGGCCTGAATGCCACAATAGAATAAAACTTTTAAAATATGACGGGAATTATAATTTTGATATTGTTGGGTATTATTCTTTTCGTCATAGAGTTTCTTCTTGTACCAGGTATTACAGTTGCAGGTATAGGGGGATTGGTATTAACCGTGCTGGGCGTATATAAAGCTTTTGAAGATTATGGAACCACCACCGGAGTTTGGTTTCTTATCGGGACTTTAGCAATGAGTATTTTCGTAATTGCCTTCTCCCTGCGTGCGAAAACATGGCGACGCCTGATGCTTAAGACAAATATTGAAGCTACGGTTGATTTTGACATAACAGAAGATCAGATGAAGGTGGGAGATAAGGGAGAAACACTTACAAGGCTGGCTCCAATGGGAAAGATTCTTATCAACGATCTGGTAAGGGAGGCAAAGTCTATTGAAGGATATATTGATGAACACTCGGGGATAGAGGTGGTATCCGTCGAAGGAACAAGTATTTTAGTAAAACCAATTAAATAAATAAGTTATGGATTTTGAATTTGGATGGATAGTTATTGTTGTGGCCAGTATAATTGGCCTAATGATTTTGCTTTATTTTATACCTGTTGGCTTGTGGTTTACCGCATTGCTTTCCGGGGTAAAAATTTCTCTTTTACAACTTATTTTGATGCGTTGGAGGAAAGTTCCTCCTACTGTTATTGTCAGGTCTATGATCGAGTCTCATAAAGCCGGACTAGCCTATATCAAACGTGATGAATTGGAAGCTCATTACCTGGCAGGTGGAAGAGTTGAACAGGTTGTTCATGCACTTGTGTCTTCCATGAAAGCAAATATTGATTTGACTTTTAATATGGCTACTGCCATTGATCTTGCCGGGCGTGATGTTCTTGAGGCTGTTAGAATGTCGGTAAATCCACAAGTGATTAATACACCCCCGGTAACTGCAGTTGCCAAGGATGGAATTCAGCTGATTGCAAAAGCCAGAGTTACAGTAAGAGCGAATATCAAGCAGTTAGTTGGTGGTGCGGGTGAAGAGACTGTTCTTGCCCGTGTTGGTGAAGGTATTGTTTCTTCTATAGGTAGTTCAAAATCTCACAAAGAAGTGTTGGAGAATCCTGATAATATCTCAAGGATGGTATTGGAAAAAGGACTGGATGCCGGAACTGCATTTGAGATTCTTTCTATCGATGTTGCCGATATTGATATTGGAAAGAATATTGGAGCTGTGCTACAGATGGATCAGGCAAATGCTGATAAAAATATTGCCCAGGCGAAAGCAGAGGAAAGACGTGCTATGGCTGTTGCTCTGGAACAAGAGATGAAAGCCAAATCCCAGGAGGCTCGTGCCAATGTGATTCAGGCTGAGGTAGAGATACCTTTGGCTATGGCCGAAGCTTTCAGAAGTGGAAACCTTGGAATCATGGACTATTATAAGTTCAAGAATATTGAGGCAGATACCTCCATGAGGGATTCAATTTCAAAAGGAACAGGTTCTAAGAGTGGTGGTGGGACAGATAAGGCTAAGAAATAGATATTGTGATGACTAGTCCTAAATAAACGATACAGGTTTATTAGTCTAAATTAACATTTTAAACTAACAGTATCAAGGTTCGCCCTGATACTGTTAGTTTTTTTTTAGTTTCTTTTTTTAATCTGAGCTTGGCTGTGCATCTGCTCAGGCGTTTTAATTGTCATCATCTCCACCGTCGCCCTCTGAATCATCATCAGTCTTGTTATATCCTCCAACGGCATATCCACCCTTTATTCCACGTGATGGAGGAGGTGCTGGTGATTCAATAGCTTCATCAGCTTCAACAGCTTCAGGTTTATCGAACATCGATTTTGCAGCCAGAAGAAGAGATTCAGGATCAGTAATATCATCGTTGAAGCTCAAGAGGAACATAGTTTTGATATATGCGAAATAATAAATGTCGGTGAACATCCAGATATCAGACTGGTACTCATAATTGAGTTTTTGTCCTTCCATTCTGGTGATGGAATACTCCATGAAACCATCAAATATTTCCGATTTAAGCAGGTACTTGACTTCAAATTCATCCTCCTCAAGCCATTTACCATTGTCATTTGAAACAATTGTTAGCTGAATGACAACAGGACCTGACTCGAAATTATTTATAAACAGGGGAGCAAAATCCTGCAATGACAATTGAAATATTCCCTGGTTGTTAGTGGTCGTAAACTCTTCCCTTTCAAAACACTGTTCGCCGGCAGAATTGATAATTGTCAGGGAAGTTTTAAGCGCTGCATTTTGAACTATTTCTCCATCAATGTCAGTTAACTGAGACTCAAGTATAATAGTCGAAGGATTCTGTGAGTACGAGACTGTAAATAAAGATACAGCTAAGATTAAAAGTGAAAACTTGCGAATTATTCGTTTCATCTCTGTGAAATAATAAAGTTTCAAATAATAGAAGAGAGTTTCAACATAGGTATGTCAGGATACGGAGAACAAGTTACAAAAAAATCAGGCAATGGGAAGAGAAATCCATAAAGTTCAGTGTAAGAATAAATTGCGGAAACTTATCTTTGATGAGATTAATTATTTATACTTATCAAATGCTGACAATTAAAAGAGCTATTACAATATAGCTTCTATTTTCTTTCATTTCGAACAGAATTGTACACTTTCGGACAATTTTAACAGAATTTCACAATTCTAAAAAACGACTAAAAACCTGTAAAATAATTAGTTAGGCGCTTTGGCATGATATGTGAATTTCATCAGGCAACAGAATAGTTTGTAAAGGGATTCAAACATCAACTAATAATTTTAGCTATGAAAACAAAGGTTAGTTTAATTTCAAGATTAATGACAATGGCTATAGTCCTTGTCATGACGACAACAGTTGTACTTGCAGATGGTGAAACCACTGATATGTACACATCAGGAATTTCAAATTCTGAAGCAGGTAATTTTGTAGTAAGAACTACAAATGACATCTTTCACTTTCAAGGTCAGGAGTACGAAGTATACAAGGTATATTATGATAATCCTGCAATGAACCTCAAAATTGCTGTAAATACAGAAGGTAGATGCAAATCTTATATTGCTTATACCAGCAATTTTACAATGTTTTATGACTGTACTAAAAATGGATTTGGAGTAAGAAAAGTAATGTTCTCAAATCCAACTGCTCATAATGTATTTGATCATGAAAAATATCAGGATCAGACAATTCTTAGTTCGAAAAAAAGGATTGAAAAGAAACAAGCGGTAGAGCTTATTGCATGTTTCTTACCAGAAATGCAAACCAAATAGACCTGTCTTTTCAAGAAAAAAATTAAACTTATACCCGTTAAGAAAAAGGTTTTCGAAAGAGAGCCTTTTTTTTTTATAACTTCTTATTTTAATCTGAGCTTGGCCAGGCATCTGTTCAGGTGTTTTTATTACTTTTGTTTTTAAGATTAAATCTGACAGTTAGTACATTCTGATAAAAATCGAATTATGAAGTTTTTAGCAGCCATTTTTTTAACATATATTTTTGTAATGTGTTCATGTGATAATACTACTCAACCATTCTCAATGAATCTCTACCCTGATGGTGAAATCCCAAATTACCAGGATGTGGGAGAACAGGAAGTCTGGGATACAACAAATATTGTTCGTATAAGTAAAGTCCAGATTCCGGATATCAGGGTATACCTGCCTGAGAGTTCAGAAATGACAGGTGATGCCGTTATTATCTGTCCGGGAGGAGGCTACCATATTCTTGCTTATGATTGGGAAGGGGAAGCCATTGCGGAATATTGGAATTCAAAAGGTGTGGCAGCTATTGTCTTAAAGTATCGACTTCCTACTTCTGAGAGTCAGATTGAACCTTATAAGAGTCCCTTGATGGATGCGCAGCGGGCTATGCGTACAGTTCGTTATAAAGCTTCAGCGTGGGGGATTGATCCTGCAAGAATTGGAATCATGGGGTTTTCTGCCGGTGGTCACCTGGCATCTTCGCTAAGTACTCATTATGATGCAGGGAATGCTGACTCAGATGATCCTGTTGAAAAACTGAGTTGTCGGCCAGATTTTTCAATATTAATGTATCCTGTGATCTCTTTTACCGGAGAGTTTCAACATTCCGGTTCACGTAAGGCTTTGGTTGGAGAAGATTCTACTTTGATGGAATATTTTTCAAATGAGCTACAGGTAACAGAAGATACACCTCCAACAATACTGTTCCATTCCTCCGATGATAAAGCAGTCCCGGTTGAGAACAGTATTATCTATTATAAGGCTTTGATTGAAAATAATGTAGCGGCTGAAATGCATATTTATCCATACGGTGGACATGGATTTTCGCTGGCATTGGATCAGGGGCATCTTGCAGCTTGGCCGGAGTTGTGTAATGATTGGGTGAGGAGTCTTCAGAAATAAGAAATATCCACTTATTTTACGTATTCTACAAATTTCAATCTGAAACCATTTTGATTTCTAAAATTAAAATCTGTTATTTGTAACGTTAAAATAATTACAATATGAAACTTACAATCCCAGAAGGTTATAAATCTTCACTTACACTTAAACAGACTGAAAAAGCCATTAAGATGATCAAGGATTTCTTTGAATTGAATTTGGCTGCGGAGTTGAAATTACGCAGAGTTTCTGCACCTCTGTTTGTACAGAAAGGAACTGGAATTAATGATGATCTTAACGGGACTGAGCGAGCAGTGAAGTTTCCCATTAAGGACATGGATGAAACTGAAGCTGAAATAGTACACTCTTTGGCAAAGTGGAAAAGAATGATGCTGGCAGATTATGAGATAGCTAATTCTTATGGTTTGTACACTGACATGAATGCGCTAAGACCGGATGAGGAGTTGGATAATTTACATTCGATATATGTGGATCAGTGGGACTGGGAAAAAATACTTATGCCGGAGGATCGTACGCTGGATTATCTAAAGGATATTGTGAATCGAATATATGCCGTCATGAAGCGTACGGAATTTATTGTCTATGAAAACCATCCCGAAATAATTCCTATTCTACCGGAGAAGATTCATTTTGTTCATGCTGAAGAGTTAGAGGCAGCCTACCCCGATCTCACTTCAAAGGAGCGTGAAAATATTATCACAAAAGAACATGGAGCAGTATTTATCATTGGAATAGGTCATGACCTGCCTTCCGGTGAACCACATGATGGCCGGGCTCCTGATTATGATGATTGGTCAACTGAAACAGTCAATGGTTACAAAGGTCTAAATGGTGATATTGTTGTTTGGAATCCTGTATTGAAGCATGCATTTGAACTTTCATCAATGGGAATTCGGGTTGACAAGGAAACCCTTGTTAAGCAATTGGAAATCCGTGGGGAAAATAAGCGCAAAGAACTATTCTTCCATAAACGCTTACTCAATGGTGATTTCCCTGAATCAGTTGGTGGCGGTATTGGTCAATCGCGGCTCTGCATGTATTTCCTCAGAAAAGCTCATATAGGAGAAGTACAGGCAAGTCTCTGGCCTGGACAGATGCATGATCATTGCAAGAAGAGCGGGATTGTGTTAATGTAGTGAAGTAGCGTGCAGAGTTGTCATTTATTTTTTTACTTCGAGCATTTCAGTCTATAAATAAAGAAGAGTGACGATGCAATGATGATCATATAGAGGATAAAAAACGGAGTAAATCCTGCATTTTTAATAATCAAACCACCTATCAAGGGGAAGATTGCGGGAAGTATGTTTCCTGCTCCTGCCAGTCCAGTGTATATTGCCCTGTTTTCATTTCCTGAGATTTCCAGCAGCACACCATTCATTGTGATACTATAGATGGCAAAGACCAAACCTCCGATTAAGAATATCAACCAGAAAGGTGGATTGTCAATTGAGATCAGTAAAATAGTTGGGATGGAAAGCGATAAGAATACATTGAGGTACAGTAAATAACGGTATTTTGATACACGTCGAAATAGCAGTATCGAGAGACTGATAATCATACCTCCAATAACTTTGAAGACCAGAAATTTTCCTGTGTCGGCACTACCGGTTTCAAATACATTTTTTGCGTATAGGATTATAAATGGTAAAAAGGAGACAGTGATGCCCTGGGTATTTATGAAGCCAAGGAAATATTTTATTTTTTTATTGGATCTTATTTCTCCACGCATTACCTGCAGGTAATGTTTGGGACTTGTAATTTTAAGCTTGGCAGGTATCACTTCTTTGAGCCTCCAGAATCCCACTGAGGCAATGAGGAGGGAGCTAAATCCAATCAGGAACATCATTGCATAGTTCAAAGGATACTCCCTTGAATTAAGTACCCTGGTTGCAAGGAATGCAGATATAAGTACTACACTACTGGTGATTAGCTGCTTTGTTGAGAAGAATTTTTTTCTGCTATCCTGAAAAACAGATTTACCAAGAATATCAGTATAACCTACATTGGCAAAAGCACCGCCTACTGCAAACACAGAAATGGCAATAAAAAGGTATAGCAGAATATTACCTTCTCCGCCCGAATGAAATGTCCATAGCATGATGGTAACAGCCAACAGTGAGGCCAGTCTTGAATTGATCCCTATAAGAAGGTATTTTTTCTTCCAGGGGTCATTACTGATGAGTGGAGCGAAAAAGAGTTGTGTAAAGCTTGAGCCTCCAGTAAGGATTGCTGCCATTAATCCAATATGCAATGGCGTACCGCCAGCCTCCACCAACATCGCTGGGATAATCGTATCGATATCCATGAAATTGTGGGCGAATGCAAGGAAAGTTGCATGCCAGATGAAAGAGTTGACGTTGTGTTTGGAAATTTTCCTTGTAAGGCTCATTGATTAGTTCAGGTTGTTGATCACTTACCGGGACTGTCTGCTGACTACTGAAAGCATCTATATTATTTTACTGTAGTTTTCAATATTCCATTTTTAATAGTGAATAATTTGTAAACGTCTGATTGAACCTGACTTTCTTCATAAAGCCAGTTGAGGTGCTTAAGCAATATGTTACAAACTTCTTCTGTGGATTCTTTATAAACAATAACCGGAACAAAATGTTGAATAATCATTTTTACATTGGTCCCAAATTGTTGAGATACCAATGTTGAAACACCTTTTTCTTTTAGGAATTGAATGATCGATTGTCCTTTCTTTTTAGATCCGTGGACATGCTCTTCATCCATATTTTTAAAAATATTCTTTTCTTCTGAAACCAATGTGCAAGAACCGTCTGTTAATTGATAAATATTATATTTATCAGCATCTCCAAAGTGTTTTTTTTCGAATTGGTTGTCACTGTTCAGGGCAAAAGCTACTGTTAATTCCATAAGCGTTGTTTTGAGTTAAAAACTACAGTTGGCAAAGGTAGGTGAAAACTTTGGGAATTGGATGATTTATAATGAGAATATTCTCATTAAATTTAGTGAGTGTTTTATAGATATGTCGCTCCTCCGGAGCTAAGAAGGAGAGAGTTAATACCCCGCATCGGAGAAATACTTCATGAACTGGGTTCTCTCGAATAGGATTGGTTGTTTAATGTTTATCTGACTGGCATGGCCTCTGAATTCCTGGATTGAATTGTATTCATGTCGCTTCATCCAGTCTTTTAGCGTATCGATCATCTCTGTGATGATACCAGGGCCACTTTTATATACGGCTGAGACAATCTGTGTCACTTTAGCTCCGACAAGCAGGTTTTTGATCACTGTTTCGCCATCATAAATACCCCGTGAGGCAGCAAAATCGATTTCAATTTTGTTGTACAGGATACCGATCCATCTGACTGTCATAACATTTAATTCCTGACAACTATATACATCTCCAGGAACAATTTTTTCCTTTTCTATATCTACATTCGGACTGTAAAACTTATTGAAGAGAACGATACCCGAAGCCTTTGTTTCAGAAAGTTGCTTCACAAAATTGGCCAGTCCGGAGAAATAGTAGCTAATCTTAAGCGCAAATGGAATATTTACTGTTTCCCCAATTTGCTCTACAATATCGAGGTATAACTGTTCTTTCTCTCTTCCCGTTTCATCAATTTCAGCAGGGAGAAGAAATAGGTTCACTTCCAATGCATCAGCTCCTGCTTCTTCAATCATTTTTGCATAATTGATCCATCCTTCTGCTGAGACACAGTTGATACTTGCAATTACGGGAATGCTTAGCGCCTCCTTGTTTTTCTTTATCAGATCTACATATTTTGTGAGGTTATGCTTTTTACTATAGTACATGGCATAGTATTCCTGATCGGAGTATGAGCCGTACATGTTGTTGAGGCGTTGTTCATCAACATCATGCAAAATCTGCTCTTCAAAAAGAGATTTCAGTATGATCGCACCTGCTCCGGCTTTTTCATAAGCGATTGAATTTTCAATATTCTCTGTTAAGCCAGAACTACCCACAATAATTGGACTTTTTAAATTCAGTCCCATGTAATTAGTTGAAATATCCATAATCTCAGTTTTTAATGTCTATTTTGATTCTTTAAACAGGAAAGTATCAATTCCTTTTGCTGCTGTATGTCCGTTCGCTATACCATGAATTACATCCGGACCCTGGATAATATCACCTCCAATGAACAGCCATGGCAGACCTGACTGGAAGTCTTCATTTACTTTGATACGTCCTCTTTTGTCGATCTCCAGTTCATGCTTGATATCGTCAGAAAGATAAGATAAATCCATTCCCTGACCAATGGATTCTACCACCATTGTTCCTTCAAAGAACTTGAGATTATCCAGGTTACATTGTGGATTGAAATTTCCTTCTTCATCGAAGAGTGAGTGACATTGTGCAACGTGCAATCCCTTAATTTTATCATCCACAATTTCAATATGCTGCGGAGCCCATCCCGGATCAACGATTGCACCTTCTTCCCTTGCTTCCACAACTTCTTCACGATCGGCCGGCATCTTGTCTTCTGTTTCCAGACTGGTTGCTATAACACCTGCTTTTCCATATTTCTTCATTTGCAGACGAGCTATTGAGCGGGTGATATCCATGGCTACGTTTCCACCTCCAATGACAATCATTTTTTCTGCTAAGTCTATCTCTTCACCCAGTGTAATCTTACGAAGGAGTTCAATAGACTGGTATACGTTTTTGTGATCGCTGCCTTCGATTCGTGTGCTGCGTCCCAAATGTAATCCAGTACCTGCAAAAACTGCATTGTATTTCTTGCCAAGTTCTTCCAGTGTGATATCTTTTCCTATTGTAGTGTTATATAATATTTTCACTCCGAGGGAAAGGATGTAGTCTATGTCTTTGTCAATCTGGTCATATGGTAGCCTGTATTCCGGAATACCATATCTCATCATGCCACCTGCATGTGGTAATTTCTCATAGATAGTAACTTCATAGCCCATGAGAGCCAGATAGTGAGCTGCAGACAGACCACTTGGACCTGAGCCAATAATGGCAATGCTTTTACCATTCTTTTCTATGAATTCGCTATTTAGTATTGTCTTATATTTTTCAGAAGGATTCTGATCAGCAATGTATCTTTTTAACCATCTGATAGAAAGCGCTTCTCCTCTGTGTCCAATTGTACAAACAGCTTCACATTTATGCGTACAAATCCTACCGCAAATTTCGGGTAGTGGATTTGTGTCATACAATATCCGGAGGCCTTCTTCAAGGTCATTATTTCGGATTGCTTTAATGTATTCGGGTATTCCCATGTGAGCCGGACAAGTGGCAGTACATATTCCACATTCCACACATCTGTCTGCTTCTTTTTCAGCCTGTTCTTTTGAATAGCCTTTCACCATTTCAATGAATGAGTCACTTCTCTCTTCAGGGTGAAGGTGCTCCATTGTTACACGCTTGAGATTATAGAACTCATAATTTGGTTCCGGCTTCTTCCAGCCTTTTTCTTCATTGTCCCATGGCTTTTCATCTACGCCGGGAGTAAAACGATATTTCTCAGGATCTTCTTCGACCCATGTGTAAGCATTCGTTAAGCTCAGTGAACCAGTTGTGCATATATCAACACACAAGCCACACCAGCAGCAACGGCCATAATCCACCCTTGGTCTCAGTCCGCTGTCACCATCTTTGGTCTCAATGCCTTCAACAGGGACCAGGTCAATCGCTTCATTTTCACAAATTACTTCACAAGTACCACAACCAATACAAGTTTCTAAATCGTTTTTATGAAATCCCCTATATCTGTCGGCACCGGGTCGTTCATTTATGGGATCCTTAATGGTTACCGGTTTGTCAAAAACCTTTCGCCATGCGCTGAAGGGTACAATTACATCTTTTATACTCATGGTATATCTATTATCAGTTCTTATCTTTCAATTTCGGGTGGACAAGTAGCAAGGGAAACCATTATTGCAGATACATCAGAGATGTTTGCATTGATCAAGAGTTTCTCCAGCACTGCCACAGCATGTGTATAGCTTGGTCCGCGAAGGTTAATTCTTCTTGGATAAATGGAGCCGTCTGCAACCATGTAGAAGAGATATTCTCCCCTGCTGGATTCACAACGAATTATAGTCTCCCCTTTAGGAATTTTCCAGTGAAGAACGTTTGGTGTTTCAGCCTTGATATCTCCCTTTTTAGGCATCTTATTCAAGATTTGTCTGATGAGGTCCACGGTAGTATCAACATCATGTCTTCTTACAATAAAGCGGTCGAATACATCCGAATTATGGGCAATATTGTAGCCAAAATCGAGCTGGTCGTAATAGAGGTATGGATAGTCTTTCCTCACATCTCTTTCAAAACCTGCAGCACGTGCTACGGGTCCCATGATACCATATTCGTCAACCCAATCAGCTGGTATTACTCCAATTCCTTTGGTACGTTTCTTAAATACGGCGTTTGTATAAATCAATCTGTCCACATCTTTCATGAAAGCTTCAACCTTCACCAGGTTTTCTTCTAATCTGTCTTTAAATCCGTCGGGCAGCAGTCCTCTGACACCACCCGGAAGGATAAACATATGATAGATTCTTCCACCTGTAAGTTCCTCAAACCTGTCGAGAATAAGTTCACGGTAATATAGTCCCCATGTACCTGCCAGACCAAGTCCCATTGTCCCTGCTTGTCCGGGTACCATCCTTAACAGCACTTGCAATCTGGCCATTTCCAATACCAGCATACGAATCCAGTTGGCCATTTCGGGTACTTCAATACCTCCAAGGACCTCGGTACCACGTGCCAGGTTATACTCATTGATGTCAGGTTCAGGAACGCACATACGAATGCAAGTCGGGAAGCATTGAATGTATCTCCGTCTCTCAAAAAGTTTCTCAAATCCACGGTGAAGATATCCAACGTGGGTTTTGGCTTCCATCACTTCATCACCACTAATGGTCAATTCCAAAGACATATTTCCCGTTACACCGGGGTGGTTTGGACCTTGCCATACTTTGACATATTTCTGCGATTCGAGGTCAACAATTGGCTTGCCATCCTCATCGGCTTCAGGAAACATATCCCTGTTGTTCTTCCAGTTTAATATATTGTTACTCATCCGGATAAAGCTTTTGTTTCATGTACTCTGCAGGATCATTTGTCTCTCTTCCAGGTCTGGGGAAAAATGTATCTTCTGAATATTTCTTTGTATCAAAATCCCTTCGCATTGGTGGCATCTCATCCCAGCCTTCTAACAGGAATTGATCATCAACACCCGGACTACCCGGAAAATCAATGCCATACATTTCCTTTATTTCACGCTGAAATGTTGCAGCAAATACCCATAGCTTATGAATGGATTCCATACTGGCATTTTCCCGATCAATGAAGATGCGTATTCCCAGATCGGTCTTCTCATCAGGATTATTTATGATATATGTTAACTGGAATTTTCCATCTTCAATCCAGTCTACCGTTGAGAGGATTACCAAAATCTTAAATCCATGATTGGTTTTAAGACTTGTAATCATTGGAATCAGCTTTGCAGCATCCAGCGAGACAAATGTTGGTCCCGTTGTTGATTCAACAACATCATAGATGGGAAATCTCTCCTTGAGATGATTTATTAATTCATTCATATTATTTCTTTTTACCAATTATAGTCCGGCATATTCCAGTCCTTGATAATCTTTTTCTGATTCGCCTTGTACCAATCCAGTTTTTCAACGTACTCATTGGCACCTTCAGCATCACCTTTTTTAATTCGCTCCTTCAGTTTCATAAAGCCAGCAAGTACTGCTTCAGGTCTTGGCATACATCCTGCGATATATACATCAACGGGCAGATAGTGGTCGAGCCTGTTGATTGTGTTGTAACTGTCCCAGTACATACCTCCATTAATTGTACAACTTCCCAGTGCAATAACATACTTAGGATTCTGCATCTGCTCGTAGCTTCGGATGGCTCTTTTCAATGTTTTTACGGCCAGGTAACCTGAAATAATCAATACTCCGGATTGTCTGGGGGTTGGACGCATCGCCACTCCAAATCTGTATGCATCAAAGCGGGGAGAGAACAGTGGTGGTAATTCAATACTTCCACATCCAGTTCCAAATGCCAGCACCCACAGAGATTCTGCTCTGGCCCAGTTCAGAAATTTCTCCATCACTCCTTTGTATGGCTTCTCCACCTTAGGCATATCTGTACAGAAATAGTCATTTAGAGGATCGACATGGATTTCTTCACCATCCGGACCAATAACTACATGTTTTCTGTTCTCCGGTGCCAGAAACTTATCTTCGTGTATATCTTTTTTATCCGACATTTTTTTTTCTTATATGATAAGTAATACGATAGCTAGTATTCCAAAGACCAATGGAATTTTGAAAAACCATGGTATGGATTGGTCGACCCTGAATCTTGGAAATACCATTCCAACAAATACTGTATAAAAGTAGATGAGGAAGGTTTTCAGAATCAGGATTCCCCAGTTTGTTGCTCCTCCAAAAAACAGGTTCATAAAAAGAACAGCCTCTACTACGTGCAGAATAGCTCTGTTTGTCTGGAGAACACCCAGGAATGTACCGTGGTATTCTGTTGGTGGTCCGATTGGATTCTCTTGAGGAGCCATGACTACGTTGAAAGGAGAATGTCCCATCATTCCCAGAAAAGCGAGCATAGCAGCAATTGTAGCAAATGGATTGGTAACCATGGTCCAGTTCATAATTCCACCTTGTTGGGCTGCAACAATTTCAGTAATTGATAAGGAATTGTACTGAATTGCAATGGATATAATTGCCAGTGTCATAGGTACTTCTATTGCGGTAAACTGCGCCAGCCCACGTCCAATTCCAATGGCTGAATAGGGGTGTCCGCCTTCTCCTGCACCAAGTGCCATTCCCAGCATTCCAAAGAACAAGAAATAGGAGATGAGGATAAGGTCACCCGTGAATGAGAAGTTAGTCCAGTAAATTGACCCATAGATCATGGGCATAAAAAGAAAGACTCCTACGCCACCTGACAACCTGAATACAGGTCCGAGGTAAAACATAACACCGTGTGTTAACTGTGAGCGGATGCTAAAGTTTTTGATCAGGTTGATATAGGGCTGAACGACTTTAATTCCACGTCGCATGCTTAATCTGGCAATTATCTTCCTGATAATACCTGACATTATAAGTCCCCAGTTCAGAGTTATAAAGAGACCCAGCAGTACAAAAAGTATTCTAGTAAATAGGCTCATAATTAAAACATTAGCAGGTAAATAACAATCGTATAAATCATGATGTGTACAATATATGTTTGTCCGTTACCGGAGTATATTCTTCGTATGTTATCAGCCACATTATGAGTAAATAAATTCACCCCATTCCAGAAACCAGTTGCAACAGGCCATGAGAGGAATCCAATTGCTTTATAATAATTGGAAAACATATTGTGTGAAAAGTGTGTTGTCCCGGGAGTGAATGGTCTTTCACCAGCATATACAATGTTGAATTGTTTAATTTTCTGAGCTTTGCGACTCATAATCATCAGCCAGCCCAATAGCACGACGAACATCACACCAATGACAATCATAATTTTATATCCACTCCAGTAACCCAGATTTGTAGTAGCTGTAACATCTTCCCAGTTTAGCGGATCAGTAGGGAAATAGTTACTTTGTGACAGCATGGTGCCAATTGGTTTCAGGATCAGATCAGGACGCGCTGAGAAGACCATAATACCGATCATCAGGATAAATTGTGGGATGAGGTACCAGATTGGAGCCTCTTTTACATTACGGAATTTATCCTTTGGCTGACCGAGAAATACTGAATATATTAGTTTAAAAGCATAGAGGAAAGCAATGGTTCCGGAGAAGAAGATCAAAGCTCCCTGGAAGTACCATCCTTTTGTCAATACTGCATTATAGAACAACCATTTTCCACCATAACCAGCTAATGGAGGTATACCCGCAAGGGTTATGATACCGATCAGAACTGCAATGAAACTCCATGGCATTTTCTTGATCAGGCCTCCCATTTCATACATATTATGTGTTTTTACACGCATAACCACACCTCCAATTGCAAGGAAGAGCAGTGTTTTAAATAAGAAGTGGTTAATGGAATAGGTTATTGCAGTCAGCCAACCTACGTTGGTCATGAAGGCAAGTGCAAACAAAATATACCCAAGGTTTCCAACACTGGAATATGCCAGTAAGCGTTTGGCATCTTCCTGGAATACGGCAAGCAGGTTTCCACCCACAGCGGTAATTGCACCTAGCCAACCCAGTATATATAACAATGAATGTTGTTCAGATTGTTCAGCTCCCATTAAAAGGAATAGCAATATCAGTCCGAATGCACCGGCTTTCAGCAGTATACCAGATACCATTGGGGAGACATCAGATTCAGCTTCAGCATGTGCTCCCGGTAGCCAGATATGTAGTCCGATAGCTGCAGTTTTCGTCAGGAATCCAATGGCCAGCAGTGTGTAAGTCCATCCAGGTAGCGTTGTAGCTGAGATGATGCTGAGATCAAGTGAGTCCTGTCCGAAATAGGAGAGGGCAAATCCAATGAAGATAAGATAAGCACCTCCCAGTGAAAACAACATGTAGTTGAATGCATGTTTTATACTTTTCTTTCCTCTAAGAATGAGGAAATAGGATCCCAGTGTCATGATTTCCCAGGCGAAGAAAAACTGGAATAGATTTTCTGCTTCAATAAGGCCGATAAGACCGGCATACATCATTACAACGAATGGGAAAAATCCTTCCCGTTTTCCTTTGACCGAGTATCCGGCAAAGAGTGTAAGAACACCACCAATCATAAAGATACCGGCAAATACCAATCGCAGTGTATCGTCTGATATATCAGGATAAAGCAGAATGGAATATATTATCATACTGGCTATCACCAGGCTATTTTTTACAAATGCAGGAAGGAAGTCGAGCAAGAAAAGGGCGATAACAAAATAGATTGGAATAAGGTTTAGCGTGTGACCATAATCTGATGAATTATTGGCGAAATATGAAGCCCCCATCACAAATACTGTAAAGATTACCGGAGGAATCATTTTTTCCCAATGAATAGTTAGTTTTTCTTCACTCTCATCTTTTTCTTTCATTGCGAAACCAAACCATCTGATGAGGTACATGCCTTCAAAGAATGAACCTGCAAGTATCAGTGCCAGCCAGATGAATTGACTCCCATGTGCAAGTTCCATGATAAGTTGCCATTTTCCATAGAAGGATGGGAATGGAGGAAATCCAAGTAGTGTGAGCAGAAAGAATCCGAACATGAAAAGCAGCAATTTGTTTTTTCTCAGCACTGACCACTGACGAATATTATCCTTTTTAATGATGCCGGAGATCCAGAAAAGACCTGCTTTTGCAAGAAAATGACTGATAAATACTGTGAGGAAGATAAGGTTAAAATGTTCTCCCAGTTGTGGCGCCATTCCGATAATGATCAGCATAAGTCCGATTTGTCCAACGGATGAGTATCCCAGTAATCTATTGCTGTCTTTTTGCGCAATTCCCAGCAGGTTAGATCCTATAAATGTAATCGCACCAATGATAGAAATATATGGTAGCCAGTCGATTGAACTCAATGGTAAAAGCTTATATAGCAAAAAGATAGATGCAGTAGCTGTTCCTGAAGAGATCATTGCACTAATACCAGGGTGTGCAGCCTGGTAGACATCAAGCGCCCATCCATTAGCTGGAAAAGGTTTCAATTCGAGCAGAATGGCCATTAATATCAGAAATACAGCCATTGACATTCCCTTTACAGCAGGCAGATTGCTATTGAGAAAATCATCGATATTCAGTGTGCCGCTAAAGAGATAGAAGAAGGCGATTCCGATAAGCAGGAATGTTGAAATAACACCCAGGGCAATAAGATATTTGAATCCGGCGATAGCAGTGTCGGCTCCTCTTTTAAGATAGATCAGACCTGCTATGGCGATAGAGACAATCTCCAGAAATACAAAAAGGTTGAAAATATCTCTCGACATGATGAGGACATTCAGTCCCATTATCAGGATCAGGAATAGTACAGTACTTTTTATTCCCTGTTCTTTGAAATCGCGGTAGAGGTAGGTGTAGCCCAGAAAACCAAGAACATTAATGACCATGGTAAACAGTGCTTCTTCAATTCCCAGTTGCAGGTTAATGGAGAAGGGTGGTTTTGCTCCGGCTGTGAAGAAATTCAGTACCTCTGTATTTCCTGATAAAAAATGGAAAAACCAGCTGGCTGAGACAAAAACCGGAAATGCGAGAGCCACTAAGGCAATGATACCAGTTCCCTTTTTTCTGAATAATCCCAGCAAGAATGCTGTTCCCAACAGTACGGCAACAATATATATGGGGTTTACCATTTTAGTGATTTATATTGGTTAATTTCTAATGAGCTATTCTGCCTGAACAGTTTGAGTGCATATGTGAGCAAGAGAGCTGTAATTCCAACTCCAATAACAATTGCAGTAAGGACCAGTGCTTGTGGCAGTGGGTCTGTAATCTCATTTGCGGCATTTAGCTTGTTTACTGAGGAGTCAATAATTGGTGCAGTTCGGTTTCTGATATACCCGACAGCTACAAGAAGCAGGTGTACACTTGTATCCAGGATACTGAAACTGATGATCATTTTGATAATGTTCCTCTGGGAGATGATCCCCCACAATCCGACGATCAGCAGTATGAAGCCGGCAATTAAACTGATATATTCTATTTCAAATAGTTTCATCTGTCTATAGTTTATTTTTAGTGGTCTTCGTCTCCCTGAATCTGATTAAATTCCAGAATTATATTCGATAATTCAGCACCTACTTTCAGGCCAACCAGACTATAAATAATCGGTATGGTACCGGCGCTTAACAGTGTCCCAAAGGTTCCCAGTGAAAATATTTTATTATCGAGGAAGCCTGCAGCAAGAATTATCCCCAGCACACCAATCAGGATAAACGATAATCCTGATATTGCTTCTGTATAATCCAGGAGACGATGTCCGATTTTTTTATTGGAAATAGACATCAGCAAGAGAATGAATGTTGAAGCCAGTATGGCACCTCCCTGAAAACCACCTCCGGGGCTTAAGTGTCCGTTGATAAAGATGTATACACCAATCATGGTGATCACCGGAATTAATATTCTGGCCCCGGTCATTAGAAACTCACTGGATTCTCTGACAGGTGTTGTCCTTGTCCCTTTTTCTGTTTTCAGCAGCAGACCAATAATTGCAGCGGTGAGGAAAAGTATGGTTACTTCACCAAGCGTATCAAGTCCCCTGTATGTAACTACAATCGATGTAACCAGGTTGGCGGCACCAACTTCGCTAAGTCCTTCTTCTGCGTAATATGCTGCCACATCGTTTAATTCAGTCCGGCTATCATATGTTACGTAAAGATTGAACATCATCCAGGCCATGAACCCGACGACTATGAGCAGAGCGCTACTTCTTAATATCTTCATGACGAATTTTATTTAAGACATAAAAGAAAATACTAACTGTGATTACACTTCCAATCGATGCTTCTGTGATGGCCACATCAGGTGCCGCCAAAAAAATATAGATTACAGATGCAAACAGACTAATGATTCCGGAAGCTATGACAGCAACCTGAAGGTTTTTATGATGTATGGCAACAAAGGCCATAACGATCATTACTACTGACAGCAGTATTATAATTATTACATGTATCATTTCTTCTCTTCTTTAGTGGTTGGGGTTTCCAGGGTATCTTCTTTCAATTTGTTGGTATGTGTTTTTTCTGAAGGCAGAATACCTGCAAAGTGAGCTGCCCTTCCCAGGACATGAGATGAAACCGGGTTAGAGATTACAATAAATACGATAAGCAACATAATCTTCAGCAGCCAATCGGGATGGTAAAGTCCAATACCAAGAAGCGTGAGAATTGATCCCAGCGTTGAAGCTTTCGTTCCGGCCTGGATACGGTTATATATATCAGGCATCCTGAGCAGTCCTATGGCTGCAAAGAGAACGAAGAGTGAACCGATCAGGGTAATGATGGCCCCGGCTATTTTTAAATGTTCCATAGTTATAAACTTCTTTCAAGATATTTTGCAATGACAATTACTCCAATGAAACTTAGTATTGCGTATACAATGGAGACATCCACATATATTACTCTATCGAGGAAATGTGCAAGAAGGACAATGAGTCCGATACTGCTGATGGTGAGGACATCGAGTGCTACCACTCTGTCGACAACACTTGGACCTAAAAGAAAGCGAACGGTTACCAGTAGAAATGATAAACCGACGATTAACATAGCGATTGTAAATAGTGTATTAGCCATATATTACCTCCAGATATTTTTCAAATTTTCGTACTGCTTGTTTTCCATATTCCTCTGTATCATCAATATTTACGTTTACACAATGGATATAAAGTGTATCACCGATAATATCTATCGTGAATGTTCCGGGAGTGAGGGTAATGGCATTGGCAAGAATCAGACGTGCCATTTTTGATTTCAGGGTAGTATCAGCTCTGACGATCCCGGGATTAATAGGAAGTGATGGACTTAAAACTGTTTTAGCCATCACAAAGTTTGCCTTTATTAATTCCCAAAGGAAAACGCTCAGGAAAATAAATGTGTAAATGAATGCTTTTGGTGTAATTCTAAGATCATTGAATACGGCACACTCCTTGCAAAATCCAAATGATATGAGGAGTGCTATTGCGGCTCCGGATATCAGGTATTCTATTGATACAGAATTGTTGAGGATCAACCAGACTGCAAACAGAATTACAAATATGATGCTTATTGCTTTTATTTTCATATGATTTGATTTATATCAAAATCCCTTGTTTATGGTGCTTTTTAAGATTCTTGAGAAATTCTTTATGAATTTCAATCAATTGTTTGAGTTCCAGATTTGTCCCATAAATCCTGAGGAAATCATGGAAAGATGGCTTTTCTACCCAGTACCCTATAGCAGCATCGAAGTTGCGGAATTTGCTATTTGATTTTTGGTAGGTTATCAGGTTTTCAAAAATTTTCCAATCCAGTGACGCTGGAATTTGCAGGTAATAGAGTCCATTCGATTCAGTATTTTCAAATATACCTTCACTAATTTGACGAATCTCAAAAAATCCTTTAAGATGGATGTGACCCAGAAAACTTTTAGTGATTTTGTTTTTGAGCAGTGTAATGCCTTTTTTATTGAGCAATTCAAAAATTGCAGGAAGTTGCTCAGGATCGATCTCTTTTACCCGAAAAGCACGTAAATTTTCATCCTTTGTTCGGATTACTGAGGGACAGATTTTTATGGATATTTCAGATTGGATTTCCAAACTGATTCGGCATAGTAATTCTTCATCACCGAAGTAATTATTACTAAATGGAATATAATATGAAAACTCTTTACAACTGTTGTCGGTAGGGTAAGCCTCAGAGCAATAATACCCGGGATATGGGTCACTGGAATGTAATATCAGGAATTTGGATTTGAAGGGAAGGGGAGCATTTGAAAGAGTCTCCCGCTTTAGAATAGTTCCAAATTTAAACATTAAATCACTCAATTTATTTAGCTTTACGATTCGAGGGCTAAAATTAGTTCCTGCCATAGCAATTTGCTACCAAAGTGAAATGATATGTTTACATAAATAAATTGAGATATCTCACATTTGAATTAGATTAGGGTATGCACAATTACATGCAAAAGCTTAATTGTCCGATTTGTATTCATCGAACTCAGTGTTTTTTTAATAGTCTGACTGAGAAGGAGTATGACTTTTTAGGGGCTAATAAAAAGGAGGTGAACTTTAAAGCTGGAGAGACTATTTATAAGCAAGGTACTGAATCGAAATATCTTATTTTTCTACTTTCAGGGATGGCCAAGGTATATGTGGAGGGTGATAACGGAAAGCTATTTATTCTGGAATTGATCAAGCCATTTCAATTCCTTGATATTCCTTCAATTTTTGAAGATGATATGTTACATCGCTCAAGTGCAGCCATAGTAGACTCTAAAGCGTGTTTGGTAGATTTGAAGGCTTTTAAATCAATTATTCTTGGCGATAAGAAAAACGTTCCCCGCTTGATCAAGCATTACAATCACACACAGAAAAGATACTCAACTCGCCTCACAAATGTGATTTATAAGAATATGGAGGCGCGGATTGCTGATTCACTACTATACCTGGTTAATGAGATCTATTTCAGTCGCGATTTTACATTAACCATTAACAGAACCGACCTTGCTGATTTATCCGGAATGTCGCGTGAAAGTGCCAGTCGTATTTTGGGACAGTTCAAGGAACAGGATATTATTAAGATCAAGGGGCGGAAGATAGAGGTTTTGAATAAAAAGCAATTGGAGCATATTGCAAGGTTTGGGTAGGGGTAGTAAGGTTTGTTTTTACTCGGATTCATCCATAGTTGAACCTATGATTAATTTATCCTTGTGAGTTAAAATAAATTATTAGCCGAAGAAACTAAGTACTAATAAATAATAATGTGATGAAACAGAGCCCTCGGTTGAGGTTCCAGTTGGAGATTTCTTTGCATCAGGATGGGGCAACTCATTTTTACCACAAATTAACTCACTTGCAGTTTGTGTAAATCCGGGAAGCGGCTTGAACAGTTATTGGCAGATGCCTTTTCGTGAAAAGTGCAAAATAACGATGGAAAATATTGATGATAAAAGGGCCGTATTATATTATCAGATAGATTATACATTAACTGATATACCTGACGATGCTGCGTATTTTCACGCTCAATTTAACAGGCTACACCCATTTCCAAAGGGGGAAGTATATACTATAGTTGATAACATCATGGGAAAGGGTCAGTATGTTGGGACATACCTGGCCAGGGGAACATATGACAAAGGATGGTGGGGAGAAGGCGAAATAAAATTTTTCATGGATGGGGATGCTGAATTTCCTACTATCTGCGGTACCGGTGAAGAGGACTATTTCTGTGGATCATATGGTTACAGTATGCGCCAGGATAAAGAGGGAGTTAATCAGTATGATGAGTTTGATAGTCCATATACAGGATTTCATTATTTTACCAGTGATCCTGATATATCCTATGAAACAAAAATTGGACAATATCGCTGGCATATTCTTGATCCGATCCGTTTCGAAACCGACCTGAAAGTAACTATTCAGAGTTTAGGATGGCAAAGCGGCGGACGATACTTGCCATTACAGGATGATATGGCATCTGTTGCATATTGGTACCAGCAGGAACCGCATAACCCATTTCCTGATCTGTTATCAAAAGAGGAGTTGAAAATCAAGAAGGAGAATCTTAATCCGATGAGATAGAATTGATAAGCTGATTATGAGAGTATTATTTATTGGAGGAACAGGAAGCATTTGTTCCTGATTTTAATGTGATCATTCCTTTTAAGCAAGGGATAAAAAGAACTACTGAGAGGATTGTAGCTTATTGATTATTTATAGCAGGAGAAGTGGTAGCACATTAAATATTTAAGAATTTGAAACAAGAATATGAAAAATCAGCGGATTATTCCAATCAGAAAAAATTTCAGAAGATTTTTATCTCTGCCAATGGCACTTCTCCCGGTTCTTATGTTGGCTTCCTGTACTGCTAATCAGGAAGAAGATACAAAACCAAATATTGTAGTCATTTTTTGTGATGATCTGGGCTATGGCGATTTGGGGACCTTTGGTCATCCTACTATCCGAACTCCTAATCTTGATCAAATGGCAGAGGAGGGACAGAAGTGGACCAATTTTTATGTAGGAGCAAGCGTTTGTACACCAAGCAGAGCTGCACTTATTACCGGACGTTTGCCTATTCGAAATGGAATGAATGGCAACAGACGTGTCCTGTTTCCTAATTCAATTGGAGGCTTGCAGGATAGTGAGATTACCATTGCTGAGGCGGTAAAAGAAGTAGGCTATGCTACGGCTTGCGTTGGAAAGTGGCATCTTGGACACCTGCCTGAGTACCTGCCAACCAACCATGGATTTGATTCTTATTTTGGTATTCCCTACAGTAATGACATGGACAGGGTAAAAGGAGATCTGAAAGATCCTGAATATTTGAGTTTTAATGTTCCTTTAATGCGCAACGAAGAGATCATTGAACGTCCGGCTGTTCAGACAACAATTACCAAGCGATATACTGAAGAATCCATTCAATTTATCAAAGAGAATAAGGACCAAGCATTTTTTCTCTACCTGGCACATAACCTTCCACATATTCCGCTATTCACTTCAGAAGAATTTGTGGATACCAGTATCAGGGGTTTGTATGGAGATGTAATTGAGGAGATTGACTGGAGTGTTGGACAGATTATTAAAACTTTGCGTAGTGAGGGCTTGGCTGAGAACACAATGGTAGTATTTACATCGGATAATGGTCCGTGGTTGGTTTTTGAGCAGGATGGTGGATCAGCAGGACTACTCAGAGATGGGAAAGGAACTACCTGGGAAGGTGGGATGCGTGAACCAACAATATTCTGGTGGCCTGAAAAGATTCAACCGGGTGTTATCACGGATATGGGGGCCACTATGGACATCTTTCCTACTGTGTGCAAACTAACAGGGGCTGAATTTCCTTCAGACCGTATAATGGATGGAGTGGATTTGACACAAACACTACTTGATGAAAAACCAAGTCCGAGGAATACAATATTCTATTATCGGGGAAGAGAGATTTATGCTGTGCGCAGTGGTATGTATAAAGCACACTTCATTACTGAGAATGTTTATACCAAAGATCATATCAGAACCGAGCACGAGACTCCTTTACTATTCCATCTTGGCCATGACCCTTCAGAAAAATACAATATCGCCGAAGATCATCCTGATGTAATAGCAGAAATTATGATAGTTATGGAGCAGCATAAGGCCAAGTTGGTTATTCCTGATAGTCAGTTGGATAGAAAAAAATAAATAATTTATGAGGCGATTAATTTTAGTTAGTATTATTTTATTAGTCGAGTTTACGCTGGTTTTTAGTCAGGATTGGCCGGATTGGCGTGGGATAAATCGAGATGGAATATGGAATGATTCAACAGTAGTTCAGCTTTTTGAAAGTGAGCAGATTGAGATAAAATGGCGGGTTCCTATTGGTCCGGGATATTCTGGTCCAACTGTTTCAAATGGAAGAGTATATGTAACGGATCGACAAGAGAAGCCAATTCAAATGGAGAGGGTTCTCTGTTTTGATGATATGACAGGTGACTCAATCTGGTCGTTTTCTTATGCTTGTGAGTATAATATTGGATATCCTGCTGGTCCGAGGGCGTCTGTTATCATAGATAATTCGAAAGCTTATTCTCTGGGTGCCATGGGGTATTTGCATTGTTTTGATGCTGCTTCAGGCAAGGTAATATGGAAACGGAATCTAAATGCTGATTTTAACATCCATATGCCGATCTGGGGAATTGCTGCATCACCATTAATCGTTGATGAGAAAATTATCCTACAGATAGGAGCTAGTGATAATGCTTGTATTGTAGCTCTTGATAAACTAAGTGGAGAAGAAATATGGAGAAGCATGAATGACAGGGCTACATATTCATCTCCAATTTTGATTCAACAGGCTGGAAAACAGGTAGTAGTTGCCTGGACTGGTAACAATATTGCTGGTTTGGATATTGAAACAGGAAAAGTATTTTGGACTATTCCTTTCGTGCAGAGAAGTCAGATGGCGATTGCAACACCAGTTCTATACAAGAATCATATTTTTTTGAGTAGTTTTTTTAATGGTTCCTTATTAATTGAGCTGAATCAAAATACTCTTGAAGCAGAAAAAGTATGGCAGCGATCAGGAGAAAATGAAAGGAATACAGATGCCCTGCACTGTTGTATGAATACTCCCGTGATAATGGATGATTATATTTATGGAGTTGACAGCTATGGGGAGTTGCGTTGTCTTGAATTTGCGACAGGCGACAGGGTGTGGGAAGATCTTACTGCTGTGAAAAAAGACCGCTGGGCAAATATTCATTTTATACAGAATGGGGAACATACCTGGATGTTCAATGAACACGGACAATTGATTATCTCAAAATTATCACCTGAGGGATTTCAGGAAATCAGCCGGACAAAACTAATAGAGCCAACAACCGCTCAGTTAAACCGAAGGGGAATTGGGGTGACATGGACGCATCCTGCTTTTGCAAATGGACATGTATATGTGAGAAGTGATAAGGAGTTGGTCTGTGCAGATCTTTCAGAAGACTAAAATTTTGTATGGTATCAAAACTTGCATTGGCAAATTCGGTTCCCCTTAAGGTTTCCTTTTGAAATGTATGTAGTATTATATATGCCATTGAGTGCAGGAACAATCGGAACTGATTGGCCTTAAAACTAGTACACGAAGAACAATCTGATCTCAGGTACAGTTTATGCTCTTTTATTCTGAGCTCCATGGCACACCTTGCACAGTAATTCTTTTCATATAATGCTCTTGCCTTAAATTTTACCATGTTGGTAACAATGTAGCGGATATTGGTTCCCTGGTCAGAGACTTTAATCTTTACAACCACCTTTTCTGGTTTTGCCCAACTTCCCGAAGTAATAACAGGCCGCCATCGCTGCTGATCTGGTCACCGGTGAAACTGAGTTCAACTCGTTTATCGGATACTGGAAAAAGTTGATGAATGATAGGAATCTGGTGGAATATATCATGGGGGATTTAGCACAATCATCATGATAAGCATGATTTACTTATAATCTGAATATTCCTCTAAAAAGGTGTATTGTAAAGCCTCATATTGTCAAAGTAAAAATGAAAAACCAGCATCGAGTGAAGCGAGATGCGTTGGTTTTAAATCGCTTCAATTATTGTTTTAACAACATATCCTCCTTTTCAGAAATTTTACTATTTTCACATTCTAATTTAATCTCTCTGCAATGAAATACATGACCCGAAAAAACAGGTTCCTGAGACACATGCCTGCAATGCCCTTTATTACCCTGGCTGTTATTCCAATTATCATTCTTGATATTTGGATAGAGCTTTATCATAGAATCGCTTTCCCTTTATACAGAATACCAATTATTAAGAGAAAAGAATACATTAAAATTGACCGACATAAGCTTCCCTACCTCAGCTGGCTCCAAAAATACTATTGTGTATTTTGTGGTTATGCCAATGGAATAGTAAAATATTGGGTGGAAATTTTTGCTGAAACGGAGGCGTTCTGGTGCGGCATTAAACATGAAAATAGTGATACTTTCAAAGATCAGGAACACCATGCTGAATTTGTACCTTTTGGGGACAAAGAGGCGTATGAAGAAGAATATGTATCAAAGAAACATGGATTTCTTTTCTAGCCTGATTAATTCATAAATTTCAAAATCAGGGATTTTCAACTCTCTCACCCATGCTGCTGTCTTGATAATCTTCTTTTGTATGGTATCAAAATTTGCATTGGCAAATTCGGTTCCCCTTAAGGTTTCCTTTTGAAATGTATGTAGTATTATATATGCCATTGAGTGCAGGAACAATCGGAACTGATTGGTCTTAAAACTAGTACACGAAGAACGATCGGATCTCAGGTACAGTTTATGCTCTTTTATTCTGAGCTCGGACTGGGAAGTGTTGATATGATGATTATCGGTTTTGAGAGTAAATCTCAAGTTGATAATATCATGGATCGTGTGGGATCTGCGCTTCAGAATTCTGTTTAAATCCCCAAAATACTGGCATTCACAAAAAATCGTGATTGGATCTCAATTTCGTGATCAGTAAGTGGGATTTCATCTGTAACTGTAGTGACTTTGAGAGAAAAACTATCCTCAATGATAAAACGAGTCAGGTCTTCATCTGAAACTTCGAGGACCAATGTTGAACCGATGGTATTGTCAATATCATCTTTCCAGGCTATAAGAACTTCAGCTTCATTGTCGGATTCAATATAAATCTCTATTGATTTCAGGAAACCAAAATCAGAATCAGACGGATCAATGATATCCAGATTCAATTCCACCAGGTTCACCTCTTCAATGAGATTCTTATGTGTATCATTAAGCTCAAGAACCTCCTCAGTATCCGTTTTTATGGCAGGAGTTAATATGTTAAAGGGGAGATTTAATCCAATTACCGCAGGAATGGTAATTGTTTCATTGTAATTAAGATGAAACTGTGTTAGTTTATCCAAACCCTCACAAGCAAAAGAGAACCATATCACCAGAATAAGTGCGGCTGCTTTTAAGGAATATTTTTTTGCTTTCATCATTTGATTGTTTTTAATAAATCCAACAGATCTCTCTTCGAAGTTACGATATTTATTACTGCTCTGTGCTTTGCGCTTCTCTCAGACTTCGCTCGATCTTCTGAGCTCTGAATTCTTCCTAAAACAAAGTATATTTCAGATTTATGAAACGCATCATATCTTCTACTTCAAGAGATACTTCTTCGATAATCTTTTCGAATTCACCACCAAATATTTTACCCATTACTGCTCCGTTCATTGTGGATACAAATACCTGGCCATTCGTCTTTTCGTATACCGCAAAAGTCTTTGGCATCATGTTTCCCATTTGCTTCAGATCATCTTTGATAAGCACCTGAGAAGAATATGCACCATGGCAGTATTTAATAATTTTGTAATTTCCAATGGGGGATCCACCGTTTTCACTTACTTCTTTATTTTGGTCAATGATGTCTGTGACATGCCATCCTGGTTTTCCGTTTATTTGAGCCGCCATAACCTCAACTGTTTTATCAAAATCGTAAGGACTCTTGAACTCCTTTACCATCATCTCACCTGATGAGATACTAATAACTATACCGGAAAAAACGATTCCAATAATAATACCAAATATGATTGATACAGTTGCTGTAATTTTATTTTTCATTTTATTTCGTTTTTCTAATTAATCGTTTTACTCCCGATAGCTATCGGGACCCGTCACCTACTCTTCCTCAATGCAAATCTCTCCATCTCGTATTTTACCAACTGTTTTCCAACTTACTATGAAGAATGTAATGATGGTCATTGTTAATAGTATAAATGCCAGGTATTTATATATCATTTCATGGGAAATTTGGTATGCCACGACAGAGGCTACAGTGATGGCTGTTAATGGGAATGTGAATGCCCACCATGAAATAAAAAACTCCAGTTTCTTAAAACTTTTATATAAGAATAGCAGCAGGGCAACAAAGAAATATGCTACAAATAGCAAGAATAAGGCAAACGCATCCCAGCTTTGTGCTATACGCATATATGCTATAAATCCAATTGCCGGAGGAGCTATTAAAATAAAAAGTGTTGGAATAAATCGCTGTGGTAACTGGTGATGAAATATGGCTCTGTTAAGGAAAATTACAAATAGAATAATCCAGAAAAAGAATCCAATGGCAAAATATGCAAATGAAAAAGCATTTGGCATAAAGTCTACACCTGCAACAGGTACCAGCATATTCCCCACAACAGGAATAAACCAGGCCGGGTTCATAAAATGAATTTCAAAATTATGCTGTATCCAGAATTTGATTGTATGGAGCATTAATATTGTATGAGAAATAACCCCAACCCACCAGAATAGCATGGAAAGAAATGGCCAAAATGCTGAAAAAGCAAGAGACATTAATAAGAATGAGATAGAGATAGCTGAGAAAAAGTTGATCTTTATCCGATGGTTAAAATCTGCCTTTACTTCATCGAAATGCCTGATTGCTTTCAATCCGTACAAGAATGTAAAGAGTAAAAAAAGACCGAATGTAAAAAACAATAGGCCATCATATAAAAATTTTGGCAACCATTGCATGTGATAAAACTTACTGAATACAATGGCAAGCCCGCTTAATCCCATAACGATTGAAAATGCTGTTATGGGGAAATATTTAATTTTATCTTTCATGTGTTTATAACTGATTTTAGTTGCCACATGGAACTCTCATGAAATTTAATCATTCCCTCGTGTGGAAATTAGAATGATAAATTTACATGCTCGTTTCATTTAATTTTGACCTCCTGGAGTTTTCGTTAATTTGGTTTTTTATTTATTCTTTCATCCTCCACTTCCTAACTTCGAATACTCTCGGCCGCACTAAGCGCTGCTATGGTTCCATCAGCTACAGCAGTAGTTACCTGCCGGTATTTTTTCACCACACAGTCGCCTGCTGCAAAAACTCCCGGAATATTGGTAAGCATATCAGAATCCGTTACGATCTCTTTGCGGTCACTGAGTTGAATAAATTCAGTAAGTGGTTCTGTATTTGGAAGGTAGCCGGCAAAGATGAATACTCCATCAATATTCATTTCCGACATCTCTCCAGTAGCCATATTTTCAATGGTCACTTTCTTCAAGTTTTCATCACCAATGAATTCTCTCAATTCTGATTCCAGCAGAAACTCAATTTTCGGATTCTTCTTTGCTTGCTCAACTGCGTGTTCGAAGGCTTGAAAATGGTCAAATTGATGAACAATAGTCACTTTGCTGGCAAAATTTGTAAGTGTTACAGCTTCTTCCAGCGCAGAGTTTCCACCACCCACAACGATAATCTCTTTTCCTTCAAAGAAATCTCCATCACATGTAGCGCAATATGATATGCCACTCCCTTTGAATTTATCTTCTCCAGGAATATTCAGAGGTCGTGGTCTTCCGCCTGGTGCCAGTATAACTGCTTTTGCCTGAAACTTCCTTCCATCTTCCAATGTGACAGATTTCTCATCTCCTTCTAAGTTATATTCTACAATTTTGATGTTAGATTTTATCTTACAACCAAAACTTTTAGCCTGTACCTTCATGGTATTTGCCAGTGAATATCCCTTTGTACTTTCAACACCTGGATAGTTGGCCACCTCTTCTGTGAGGATCATCTGTCCGCCAACAACTCCTTCATTCAGTATAACTGTACTTAGCTTGGCACGTGAAGTGTAGATGCCAGCCGATAGTCCGGCTGCACCTGCACCTATAATTATCACATCAAATTTCTCTTCCATCTGCTTGTTTAATTAGCTTTTCTTTTCAGCAAAATTTACTTTTCCTACTTTCGTCTTTTTACTATTATCTTGCTTCCTATGCTCCAAATTCTTCGTCAAGTATCGATGTAATCTGTTGTTTGTTTTGAATGCTGGAAGTAGCTTTTGCAACTTGTCCGTTTTTATAATACATGGTAAATGGGAGACCCATGAAACCGCGACATTCAGGCGCATTTCTAATAACTACTGCCTCAGGAGTATCAAATGACATGCTATAAAATTTCACATTTGTTCTTTCTTCTTCCAACTCTTCCATATCATCATATACAGGAATACACATGGGACCCATACGGCCACAGCATACCATTACATTCTCATTTTCGTTAATGATCTTCTCTAATTCAGCTCCGGTCTCGATTTCGTGAATTGCAGTTTGTAAAAATTTCATACTCTCTTT
>JAUUZQ010000044.1 GCA_030589895.1 Bacteroidales bacterium | reverse complement strand
AGGAAGAAGAATAAGCTTGACCTGCCTGGGCTGAGTCCGGAGGTGGTAACTGGATGGTTGGGAAAGGGATAACTGAGAACCAATTAAGAATTACACTAAGCCTATGATTAAGTTCATGCGCTTTTTTCGTCATTTGGTTGTCCCTTATTAAAATCTCGTAATTAATTGTTTATCAAAGCTTTCTTGACTTTAGGATTTTGAGATTGTAAATTGTTTGCATTCCTATACCCAAACGTCATGAAAACAACTACACACATAGTATTAATGGGAGTTGCTCTATTCATTTTTCAAAATATTTCTTTTGCTCAAATTCAGTCCGGCAGCTTTGAATTTGAAGAATATACAGATATGAATAGTATGGCAGATACTGCCGGATTCATTGCTGTCTACCCTGATGCTGTTTATCCCGGATTTAATGATGGTGGTACTTATTTAAGTGGAGATGTGAATGATGTTGGATAGATTCATTTCAGCCTTGATAGATACACTGGAGTCACATTATGATATTGATCTGGCGCGTGTATATTCTTGTGGATACTCACAAGGTGGGACGATGACGTATAGACTTCTCATTCAACTCGGACATCGTTTTGCTGCCGGTGCATCTGCTGCTGGCGTTCTTAACGATTATATTGCATCAGGTTCTAATCCGATTCGTCCGGCTCCTGTTAATAACAATTCTAATCAAGGGGACTAATTTACTGTATCTTTCAGTTTCTCAATGAGAAGTATGATTCCATTTATCCCTTAAAGAATGAAAACTTCAGAAAAAATAGGCTTACTTAAGCTATTGGTAGTTCTTGTAATCATTACTGCTCCGGCTGAAATCCATGGTCAATCCATAAAACGCCAGGCCATATCAAGCTACGGAGGTAGTGCCATTATTAACGGAATAACAATATCTCATACAGTTGGACAATGTTTTAATACGAATTCCAATTCCGGTGATGGACTGGCGGTCCTTAAAGGCTTTCAGCAACCGGTAACTTTAGCCATAATACCGGATGAAAAACTTGAGGATGAGTTGCCTCAGCTTTCACTTTATCCTAATCCGGCCAGCTTTTCAGTTACTATTGAAAGTGCCTCAGTGATTGAGGAACTTGGAATCAGAATCTACGACATGACAGGCAAAGTCCTTTATATAAACAAAGTAAACGAATTCCTGAATCATACGATCAGTTGTGATAAATGGCCCAATGGAATATATGTGATCCAGGCCATTGATTCTGCTGGTAAAAACAAGAAAATGAAACTAATAATCACTAAATAATTGTGCTATGTCTTTTAAACAGTTCAAGCATCGAGCTATACTTATTCTAATCGGATTGGTAATTTTTATATCCGGAGCAAAGGCTCAGCCGGCATTAACCCTGGAAGCATCCCAGTATTATGCCTCGTTTAAATTCCTGGATACCCAAAGCATTAAACTAAACTCTGAATACCAGGGATTATTCACAGGAGCATATGGCATCGGATATAAACATAGTTTTGATTTTCCCCTTATCGTTAAAGCAAACCTGGGAATACGGAATGCTGGAGCCAGTATGGTTTACGACGACATGAACTATTCCTGGAATCTGCAATACGGTGATCTGACAGCCGGAGCCGGGTATATTCACAACTTTGGGAGATTTAATCCCTACTTCCTCGTCTCCGGATACTTTGGCTATCTTCTTCGGGGCACACAGACTCTGAATAACGAAGAATTAAATATCACAGAATCTGGCATCCTTAATCCTGTTGATATAGGCATCATATTCACACCCGGCTGCGAGTTAAAATTATCGGACTTTATTTCAGCTTATGGAGAATTCTCTTACTTATGGGGATTGAAGAATATCGAAATAGATGAAGGACAAAATGCCAGCAACTTTGGAATGTGCCTGACATTGGGACTCTCCTTCACTATAACTTCTATTACCAAATAGTATGAATCAATAATTTCTATTATCATGAAGAAAATATATACAGTATCCGTAATACTTGCGCTAATCCTGCTAAGCCAAAATACCTACTCCCAGCGAATAGGAAATCTGGATGGCATATTCTACCAGGCAGTTGCTATTGATGAGTACGGAAAGGAAATCGTAGGGATCGATATTGAAGGAAAACCCCTGTACAACAAAGAGATCTCTGTGAAATTCACCATTACAAAAGGATTAAATGGAGAAATTCAATGGCAGGAATCGCATACGTCCCTGACGGATGAATATGGTCTGTTCTCTCTGATAATAGGACACGGCACAGAAACAGGTCAGACTGCATACTCCAGAATGCTCGATATACCCTGGATCGATGCCGACCAGTTTTTGATGGTTGAGATTTCAACCCGGAACGATGGTGTTTATAAAATGGTGAGTAATCAGCAGTTTATGTCTGTGCCATACGCTTTTTATACTGACGATATTGCTGATGACGCTATTACAACTGAAAAGATCCTGAATGAAACAATTCTTGCTGAGGATATCGGTACAGGTTCTGTGGAAACTTCTGAAATACTCGATGAAACGATCCTTGCTGAGGATATCGGTACAGGTTCCGTGGAGACTTCTGAAATTTTGGATGAAACGATCCTTGCTGAGGATATCGGTACAGGTTCAGTAGAAACTTCTGAAATACTCGATGAAACCATCCTTGCTGAAGATATCGGTACAGGTTCCGTAGAAACTTCTGAAATACTCGATGAAACGATCCTTGCTGAGGATATTGCTACTGGATCCGTGGAAACTTCAGAGATACTCAATGAAACAATTTTAGCTGAAGATATAGGTCCCGGATCCGTGGAAACCTCGGAAATTCTAAACGAGACCATTCTCGCTGAAGATATCGCTACAGGATCTGTTGCAACATCTGAAATCCTGAATGAGACCATTCTTGCTGAAGACATCGCTGCAGGATCTGTTGCAACATCTGAAATCCTGAATGAAACCATTCTCGATGAAGATATCGCTGCAGGTGCAGTTACAAGTTCCGAAATCCGTGATCTGACAATTGTGAATAATGATATTTCCAATGCTACGATAAATCTGAAAACAAAAGTAATCGATACACTCGCTGTTGTAAACGGTGGAACCGGCAGGGGATATTTTGAGGACAACAGTTTACTCCTTGGAAATGGAACCAATGGCATCGACACACTGGGTGTGGCAATAAACGGACAGATTCCCATAGGTGCAAGCGGAGGCAAACCTGTACTGAACACAATTGCAGCAGGATTTGGGATAGCCGTTACTAATTCTCCGGGGGGGATCAGGATAACTAATACCGTTACAGGAGGTGTACAGTCGAACTCTAACACTTCTGTAAATCCCGGCACCCTTACTTCAGGGGATCAATGGATTTCACCCACATTTGTATTGCAGCAACCAACAGGTCTTCCTCCTGTTCAGATGGGAGATATTCTAATCGCGTCAGCGGATATTAATTTGCAGGGATGCCTTATGAATGTTTACCTGACAGATGTTAACGATGGAACGGCTCATGCCAGGGTTGTAATCTTCAATCCCGGAGGCAATCCGGTATCCCTGGGTAATGGCGTAAATATTAAAATTCTGGTCGTCCAGTAGTTTGTCTTACAACGGTAATTCGCTGTCTTTTGAAACAATTGTACTTCCTGGAAAAAAAATACAGTTTATGAAAACTATTAAGCTCCCCCCATCAAAGAAAGTATTGTTTTCGGTAATAATCATGATTCTGATTACTGCCCACCTAACTGGCCAGAATAATTATCCACCCGACATCACATGTGATAAAATTGTAATTTATAAATCTCCAGACAATATCAATCTGAAATTGTGGATATTCAACCCTGCAAAACACAGCCCTGATGCCCAGTCACCCGCTATTGTGTTTTATTTCGGGGGAGGCTGGAATGGAGGTTCGCCTATGCAGTTTGTGAAACAATGCGAATACCTTTCAGCTAGGGGAATGGTAGCGATGGTGGCAGACTATCGTGTGGCGAGCAGGAATGATGTAAGAGCCAAAACCTGTGTTTCTGATGCTAAATCTGCAGTCCGCTGGATACGGGAACATGCCGGAGAACTGGGTGTGGACCCGGACAGGATCGCTGCCGGGGGAGGCTCAGCTGGCGGACATCTTGCTGCAGCAACTGCTACCTTGACAAAATTTGATGAACCTGGTGAGAACCTGAAAATAAGTTCCCAGCCCAATGCACTGGCACTTTTCAATCCCGCGCTGGTACTGGCTCCCCTTGGAGATGAAACACCAGAACAAAAAAAGAAACTGGAAAATCTGGAAATTCGACTGGGAGCTAAACCAGTGGATATGTCCCCATATCATAATATCACCCCGGGAATTGCTCCTACTATCATTTTTCATGGAACGAGTGATGAAACGGTTCCCTTCATTACTGCTAAAGAATTTACCAAGCAAATGAAGGAAGCAGGAAATAAATGCATCCTGGCAGCCTATGAAAATGAAGGACATGGTTTTTTTAATTATGGAAAAAAGGATAATGGACCATATGTCAGCACTGTATCAATGTTGGATAAATTCTTTGTGAAGCTGGGCTGGCTGAATGCACTGCCGAAACCGTTAAAACCATAAAACATAATCCGGCCGGAAGGAATTGAACCAACGAATACTAAAATAAACATCCACAGTTTGAAGCTTAGCCATTTCTATTATCAAGAATAGTCTATTTATCTGATGTTCTGCAATTATATTACTCATCAGACTATATTCGATGTATACAAATCTTTCCTCACTTATCCCAGTACCTCTCCCAACCCTAATAAAAGAAATTCTAAATTCTGTAGATAAGATTGAGCAATCTGAATTTATGAAAAAATTTAAGACTGATTATTCCCAAGATAGTCTAATACCATCTTGGACTACAATGGAAACAATATCTTTAGGGAAAATATCAAGAAGCTTGAAGCTGTGGAGAAGTCGGAAAATTTAACTAAAAATATGATAGGGGATAAGAAGAATAAACTAAATTTGGCGAAATTAAGTCCGAAGATGGTAGCAAGAGAAATCATGAAAAAAGTCATCATTCTGATAAGTATTCTGCTTGCATTCATACCATCCATTTATTCCCAAAACACATCAAATGAACTTGGTCCCATTACAGATCAAAATAAAAATGTCATTTACCTTGAGCTAATGGGAAACAATGGTTTGTATTCCATTAACTATGAACGAACACTCTATATAAAACAGGATCACACTGAGAATCTTGCTCTCAGTGTAGGTCTCAATTTTTCCTTTTCAATATTTCAAACCAAGATCCCAATTGAACTGAAATACATTTGGGGACAAAAGCATGCTTTTGAACTTGGAGCAGGGCTAACTTTGGGTACGGCTAACTGGTTTGATGAACTTGAACCTGACAAGTGGGTGGGTTCATATTTCGTGTTAAGAGCTGGCTATCGCTATTCCAAAAAAGGTCTATTAATACGAGTGGCTCCCATGGTCCATATCCCGAAATACTGGAGTTCGGCAATTTGGGGAGGAGTAAGCGTGGGATATTCATTTTAAAGGGAAACTACACCAGAAGATGATGGGCTATCATAAGAAGAACAAACTGAAAATCGAACAGTTACGATGAAGTAGGTGAGTAATTGAATCGCATTAGTTTCATACAAAATTGATGCCTCATTCAATTGGGTTTTTCTTTTTGCTCCTGTGTCATTTATATACTATACTTCACTAATTCTTGACGAATAATTTTTAACTATATTTTATTTCTGCATTTTTACCATACCTTAGAAATCTGTAATAAGAGATATTGCGCGCATTCAATTTTAAATTCTTATACCTATGAAATTATTATATCAAATTGTAATTATCCAATCGCTTCTTCTTCTGACAACAATAGGTTCATTTGCCCAGACAGAACAAGATTCGACCCAGGTGAATCATAAAATTGTCAAGCAAAATGGAAAAACCTTTGTCGGAATCATTATTTCTCAGGATGCAAGGGAAGTATTGCTGCAAACAGAGGATGTAGGGCTTGTATACATTCCAAAACATGAAATTGAGAAAATCAGTGAAATCAATGAGTCCAATGAAATAGTTACAGGTGGATTGTTTGCTACCCGGTACTTTCTGACAACCAATGGGTTTAGCATTGATAAGGGCGATAACTATGTACAATGGAATATATTTGGTCCTGATTTTCAATTTGGAGTAGCTGATAATTTCACACTTGGGATAATGACTTCATGGGTGGGAATGCCCATTGTTGGGACAGCAAAATACAGCGGTAAGATAGCTGATAAGTTATATGGAGGACTTGGATTTCTTGGCGGAACCGGCTCATGGGCCTCTCCTGAATATGGCTTATTACTTCCATTTGGATTTCTTTCTGCAGGGGATCGTGCAAATAACATTAATTTCACAACAGGATATGGTGCTTTGTTCTATCCAAGAAGTACCTCCGACATCACTATAACTCAAACACCAACAGAGTACTCTACAAATAGTTATGACTATCGGTCCACTGATACAAATGAGGCTGAGGGGCGATTTCTATTCTCCATTGCAGGAATGTTCAGGATAAATAGCAAGTATAGTTTTGTTTTTGATTCCTTTTTCATGCTACCCGGGGAAGATTATTCAACGGAGGAACTTGTAGTCAATTACGATCCAGTAGCCGAAAAAGATACCTATTCTGTAAGAAATGTAACTCGGGAAACAAATGCATTACTTGTTTTAGTTCCGGGGATTCGCTTTCAGGTTTCACCAAGAAGTTCACTCCAATTTGGGTTTACCGGAGTTCATTTCGATGGTGAATTCTTACCGGTTCCAATTCCAATGATACAGTGGTTTAAAAGAATATAATGCGTGACCTTGGAGGATGTAGGTTTCTGAATACAATAGGGATAACTGGGAACCGATTAATAATTACAGAACCCTGTGATTTAAAAATCAGACCCTGACCAAAACACTTATAAAACAAAAAGATGACAATCTGGACTAATGAGGCAAATGAGCTGGATAAGATTTATGATTCATCTAAAGGACAACACCCTGATATTGATAAGGAACTGGAGCAACTGATAAAGACAGGAGATCCAAATGTTGTTATGCTCTATTCACGAAGATGTCTTGAGGTTATTGTATCAGATCTTTGCGAAACTGAATTAAAAAGACCCCGAAAAACCGAACCTCTGAAAGGAATCATTGATAAACTTAACAAAGAAGAAAAAATCCCCTCACATATAATAGCCTCAATGCTTGGGGTAAATAGTTTATCGAATTATGGCGCCCATCCAAAAGAATTTGATCCCGAACAGGTAAAGCCAGTTCTTAATAATCTTGCCATTGTAACCAAGTGGTATCTGAAATTTAAAGATCCTGTCCCTGTAGTTAAATCAAAAAAAGAAAGTCACGCAAGTGAACAGTTGGATATTTCCAATGTAGAAAAATCAATTGCAATCTTACCTTTCAAAAATGACAGCCCTGATGAAGAAAACACATACTTTATCAATGGTATAATGGAGGAGCTGCTTACCAATCTGCAAAAAATAAGAGAATTCAGAGTTCTGTCACGTACTTCTGTTGAACAATACAGACATCAATCAAAATCAATTCCTGAAATTGCCAAAGAGCTGGGGGTGAGTTATATTGTTGAAGGAAGCGCACAAAAATATGCCAATATGTTTCGTATGAGAGTGCAGTTAATAATGGCTGCAAAAGAGAATCATCTATGGGCAAAATCTTATCAACAGGAAATACTGGATGTCACAGATATATTCAGTATACAAAACCAGATTGCAGAGGCAATAGCTGAAGAATTAAATGCGGCGATAACACCTCGGGAAAAAGAACTAATAGAAAAAGTGCCAACTACAGATATGGAAGCTTACGAAACATATGTTCTTGGCAGAAATTATTTGAGTAATTTCACTCCACATGATCTGGAAAATGCTTTAAAATATTTTAAACTTGCTGTTGAAAAAGATGAAGGTTTTGCACTTGCGTATATTGGAATTAGCGATTCATGGTATGGTCTTTACCAGTTAGGTGTGTACCCACCTTCAGATCCTGCGCCATTGAAGGAAATATATACTGCTCTCAACAAAGCTTTGGCATTAGATAATTCTCTTGCAGAGGTTCATTTAAGTTTAGGAAATTTGAAGGCAAGTGTTGAATGGGATTGGGATGCTTGCATGAAGGAATATGATATAGCGCTTTCAATAAATCCAAATTATGCTAATGTGTATGCAGCATATTCAAATTCACTTATGGCTTTGGGACGTGTAGATGAGTCTATAGATATGATTAATAAAGCTGTTAACCTGGACCCAAATAATATCTTCACACAAGATCTGTATGGAGCCACCATGTTTTTCGCCCGAAGGTATGATATAGCTATCACAACTTTTCAGAATATTTTAAAAATGGAACCCCATAATTTTTTGGCGATGCAAATGCTACCCATGAGCTTCCATATGACAGGTAATTACAAAGATGAACTAAAATCATGGAAGTCATATATGAATACCCATTATGAAAATAGCGAACTTGACCTTGACAAAATTTTTGACGCAAAATATACAGAGAAGGATTATAAAAGAACGATGAACATCCTGGCAGATAATCTGCTTGAACATTTAGAAAGCAATTATTTTGATATTTTCATTATTGCACTGCTTTATGCCGGTGCGGGGGAAAACGAAAAGACACTGAAGTGCTTAGAACGCTGCTATGAATTGCATAATCCTAACATACTATTTTTGCTAAACCCTGTTTTTGATACCATACGATCAGAACCTCGGTATATTGAATTATGCAAAAAAATGAACCTCCCGCACAATTAAGCCTGACTGATAAACTAATACTTATACTCGAAACTCAAATTAATGAAATACAGAAAATTAGGTTTGAAAGGACCAGAAATATCAACAGTTGGTTTTGGTGCCTGGGGGATCAGTGGGCGCGATTGGGGAAATACAGATGATAAAAGCTCGAAAAATGCCATTCATGCAGCCCTCGATGCAGGAGTAAATTTTATTGATACAGCTGATGTATATGGCTTTGGTCACTCTGAAGAGCTAATCAGGCAGGTATTGGATGAAAGGTCAGACAAAGATAAAATAGTTATAGCCTCAAAGGCAGGGAATAATTTTTATCCCTTCATTGGTCAGGATTGCGATATCACTCCCGGGAACAATGACTATTCCGTAAAACATCTGGAATTTGCGGTAGAGGAAAGTTTAAAACGCCTGAATATTGAGAGACTGGATATACTTCAGCTTCATAGTCCAGGACTTGAGATTTTGGAACAGGACGAAGCATGGCAGGCCCTTGAACGATTAAAAAATTCAGGGAAAATTAAACATGCCGGATGGAGCGTCCAATCCTTTCAAGAAACAGCACAAGCTCATATTCTGGAAAGACATCATGATCTAATTGATGTTATCCAGGTGAGATACAATCTTCTGGAGCGTGAGGCCGAAGATGTTTTGTTCCCTATGGCGCTTAAGTATGGTACTGGGGTTATTGTTCGTATTCCCTTGCTTTTTGGATTTCTCTCCGGGAAATTTAATATAACAAGCACTTTCGGGAAAAATGACCACCGGAAACTTAATCTTTCTCCCGAAAAACTAAGTGCTTATCTGGAAAACATTACCAGTTACCAATCAGTGTTTGATAAATACCCCAGGTTTAGCATGGCTCAGCTTAGTCTTAGATTTTGCATTTCGCATCCGGCATCTCATGTTGTAATTCCCGGAGGAAAAACCCAAAATCAGGTGCAAGAAAATGCAGTAGCTTCTGATATCGATTTTATTCCATACGAAGCATTTGTAAAATAAAGAGGCTGTAACACCAAAGTACTATGAAATATCTACAAATAATATTCCTGTCTACATTACTTTCCTATAATGCATACGCGCAGGATATGTTTAATTACTCTTTAAAAATGGAAGCTATTTCCATCACCGGTCTGCCTGGGCTGCATTCATATGCTTTGGCACAACATGATAATAAATGGCTGATTATCGGAGGCAGAAAGGATGGAATGCATGCCAGAACACCTTTTACCTCTTTTCCTGATGCTGAGAATAATACTGATATATATGTGATAGATGTTATCGGAAAACAATTTTGGTCCGCCTCTATGAATTCACTTCCAACAGGAATCTTTGAACAGCTTCAGTCTACAAATATGAATTTCACCCAGCATGGTGATACACTCTATATTATTGGTGGTTATGGATATTCAACATCTGTTGATGACCATGTCACCTACGACAAGTTAACTTCAATACAGGTCTCTTCTCTCATAGATGCCATCATTAATCAGGAAACAATTGAACCTTATTTTAAGCAGATAGCTGATGATATTTTTGCAGTTGCAGGCGGACAAATGGGGGAAATTGACAACACATTTTATCTTGTTGGAGGTCAACGTTTCGATGGTCTCTATAATCCAATGGGAAATCCTACATATACCCAAACCTACACAAACCAAATCAGGAAATTTACCATTGACAATACTGAAGATCAATTAAGCTATAATAACTATTCAGCAAGCACTGATCCTGTACACCTGAGAAGACGGGATTATAACCTTCTATATCAAATCTTTCCGGATGGTGAAGAAGGATTTACAATATCATCCGGTGTTTTCCAGGAAAATGTTGATCTGCCATTTTTATACCCTGTTGATATTACATCGGAAGGATATGATCCGGTTTCAGGATTCAACCAGTACCTGTCTCATTACCACAGTGCAAAAACATTTTTATATGATAGTATTTCAAATAGTATGCATTCACTGTTCTTTGGCGGAATGAGTCAATATTATTACCAGGATGGAATCCTTATACAAGACGTTAATGTACCATTTGTAAATACTATAAGTCGTCTGACAAGAAGTGCAGACGGAACATTGAAGGAATACCAACTTCCTGAAGAGATGCCGGGCCTACATGGTTCAAGTGCGGAATTTATCCTGAATGTTAACTTGCCTCATTGTCATTCAGAAATAATTAAACTGAGTGAAATACAATCAGATACTATATTAATAGGTCATATATATGGAGGAATAGACAGTCCTTCCTTAAATCCTTTCACCGATAATGTAACTGAAACAACATCAGCGAATAATAGCATATATTCTGTGGTGCTACTTAAAGGAGATTTCAATTCATCAGAGCAAATTAAAGGTTCAAATCCATTTAGTCTCAAAATATCTCCAAACCCATTCGAATCGGAATTCAGGATATTTATCCCAATAGAACAGACTGCCGAAATATATTACTATTTAACATCAGCCAGTGGACAATTAATTAGTAAAGGAGAAATTGAAAAGAATTATACTGGCCCCGTCCATTATGTAATAAATGTAGAACCTGATATTCCTGCACAAGCACTGCTGTTAACCCTTGTTATTGACAATAAATACTTCCTGACGAAAACAATCATCAAGAAATAAATCATCCCTAAAGTACAGGTAAATTGTTTCTGGATTGAAACAGAGTGCAATTACATATTTCGCAATACGAACTTAATTTGAAGGCGGTTCTGAACCTGCTCCGTTGATATGGAAGACAATGAAACATTTTCCATCGGGAAATACTTTTCCATTAGCATACATAATCCATATTTTTCCACCATATACTACCCATGTTTTAAAAAAGACTCTATTCATTATTTAAAGCATAAGTTTTTGTATATTAAAGCGCTATACTCAAATTAAATTTTGCTTGAATCTAAAAACAACCATGAAATGAAGAAGATACTTTTTACACTCATCACGATCTTTCTGGTAAGCATGGCAGAAGGACAGGTCCCGAATAAATTCAATTATCAGGCGGTAATCCGAAATGCAGATGGCACTGTCAAAAGCAATGCTGCTGTTACAATGGAGTTTAGAATAATAGACATGGAAGCTGGAGGAATTTCGGTTTTTGAAGAGACCCTATTCCTAAGTACAAATGAATTTGGTCTAATAAATGCAGTTATTGGTGCTCAAAATGAGATTGACTTCTCATGGACTGACGGAACATATAGCTTTGAAGTGCTTGTAGATGGAAATATCATGGGATCAAGTCCTATTCTGGCAGTACCCTATGCCCTTGCTGCTGCTGAAGTAGCAAATAAGGATGATGCTGACGCAGACCCTACCAATGAGCTGCAAGATTTGCAGCTTGTGGATAATGTACTTACCATTACTGGAAATCCGGATGCTACCCCTATCACTATAGCAAGCGGAGGTGGAGATAGCCAATGGGTCTTAAGTGGTGATTCCATTTCAATTACCAATAGAAATGTTGGTATTGGAACTTCTTCTCCAAAAGGAAAACTGATTGTTATGGGTGACGGATCAGAGCTTGCGGATGAGCCTCTCTTTGAAGTAAAGAAGTCTGACGGGCAAACCGTATTTGCAGTTTATAATGACGGAGCAGAGATTTATGTAAATGAAAACCCCGCTAAAGGAATTAAAGGTGGATTTGCTGTCGGTGGTTATAATTCTACAAAAGGAACAACGACAGACTTCATGCGTTTGACCCCTGACAACTATTTTATTGGTCATCAAAGCGGAGGGAAAATCACAAGTGGAACCTATAATTCAACCCTGGGCTACCAAGCCGGAACTGAATTAAATACTGGTAGCGAAAACATTTTCATTGGGTATCAAAGCGGCTATAATAATAGCAATGGTTATCAGAATACATTTTTAGGCTATCAGTCAGGTTTTCAAAATACTTCAGGTTTTCAAAATTCCTTTCTCGGATATAGAGCCGGATATGCCAATACGGTAGGCCATAATAATTTATTCCTGGGTTATGAGACAGGATACAGCAATACAACAGGGAATTTTAACATGTTCCTTGGCTACCGATCAGGTACTCTGAATACAAGCGGTCAGTCTAACATGTTTATTGGATATCATGCAGGAAGATTGAATAATACAGGAAGCAGGAACTTGTTTGTCGGCCCGGGAGCAGGATTCGGGAATGAGGATGGAGACAGAAATATATTTATTGGTGGTATGTCCGGCTATTATAATAAATCAGGATCTTCTAATCTCTTCTTTGGACAGAGTGCCGGAGCTTCTAATACAGATGGAGGTTATAATATTTTCATAGGAACTACTACGGGAGGGAGTAACACTTCCGGACATAGAAATATATTCATTGGTGATCAGGCAGGGTATCGAAATACCATCGGATTTCAAAATACAATTATTGGGTATCAATCGGGATATTATCTATTGGCTGGAGGCTACAATACTTTTATGGGGTTTGAGGCAGGATACACCAGCAATGGATCTGAGAATGTATATATAGGCTCAAAAACCGGAAGGAAAAACAGAGGTAGCAATAATATATTTATTGGAGCTGGAGCAGGCGGACAAGTAGATTCAATATCAAATACCCTGGTTATCGATAATAATTTTGGCATTGCACCTGAAGATGCTCTGATCTATGGCAAGCTTGATGGTATCAGGGAAATAAAACTTACTGCTCGTGTTGGTATTTGGAGAACTCCAACTGCCAACAGGTTTGAAGTAGAAGGATCAGCCTCTAAAACTGAAGCGGGTTCCTGGCTGGCAAATTCAGATATGCGTATAAAAACTGATATACAGGATATTGAAAATGCATTCGATGTGATGCTGAATCTTCATCCTGTAAAATTCAGGTATACTGATGAATATAAAGCAGCTCATCCCAGTGTAAAGGATAAGTACTATTACAATTTCATTGCTCAGGAGTATAAAGAGGTGTTCCCGGAAGCAGTACAATCAAGTGGTGAGATTCTCGAGTCAGCACAGGATGAAATACTCCAGATGGATTCATATAATGCTCAGATTTATTCAATTAAAGCCGTTCAGGAACTTATCCTGGAAAACCAAAAACAAAAAGAACAAATTGAAGAATTATACGAAATGATCAAGCAGATGAAGGAGGAGCAGTAATGCAGGATCTATATACCAGTCAATGATGTGAATTTCTGTGCGTAATGAGCAATAGGATATGCTTAGTTCATTGCATGCAAAATGCCATTTACTCAAGTCACAAAAAAGTGTTAAAAGCATATTTCATCTCAACTTTTTTAGATTTCAGTGGTAAATTGTTTAGACAATTATCAATAACTGGAATTAATGAAAAGATTAACAGCATTTTTTGTTTCATTTTTATTTTTAACTACCGTTTATTCTCAAGCTCCACAAGGCTTTAATTACCAAGCAATTGCCAGGGATTCTCAGGGAAATCTCCTGCAAGATCAAGATCTTGACATACGAATTACAATTTATAGTGATGATAGTCCGGTTTGGTCGGAAAATCACCTTGTCACAAGCAATAACATGGGATTATTTGCCCTCGTCATTGGCGATTCTGATATATCAGGTTCCGGATCAGCAGGATCATTTGATCAAATCGAATGGGGATCAGGCCTCATGGCCATTGGAATTGAAGTTGATAATGGTGCTGGATTTATTGATATGGGTATGACTCCTTTTCAATCTGTTCCGTATGCACTATTTGCTGCCAATGGTCCAGGTGGAATAGATCAGGATCTATCCGTAAGCGGAAGCATACTGACTCTTTCTGATGATCCAACTCCTGAAGGAATTGACCTGGGTGGTTTAATAAGTTCAGGATCGGGCTGGAACAAGAATCAGGATTCCATCTCAACCTTTAATTTCGTAGGGATAGGGACCGATAATGCAAATCGCACCTCTCTGGCTGTTCAGGGACTTAATAACGAGCCTGAAATACCGCTGTTTGAAGTCCGTCGTGAAGACGGTGTACCTGTTTTTGCCGTGTTTAATGATGGGGTCATGGTGTATGTGGATGAAGCACAAAAAGGAAGCAAGGGTGGTTTTGCAGTAGGAGGTTACAATACAGCAACAAAAGGTTATACAAATGAATACCTCAGGGTTACTCCTGACAGCGTACGAATATATGTTCCTGAGCAGACACAGACAAAAGGAGCCAAAGGAGGTTTTGCTGTAGGTGGATACAACAAGACTTCAAAAGGTATTTCTCATGATCTGCTATTCATAACCCCTGATAGTATCAGAATGTATGTTCCGAATAAGGAAAATGATCCTGGACATGTCGGACTTCAGGGTGGTTTTGCTATAGAGACTTTTGATCCAAATGCTGTTGAACCACAGCCACGGGAGTATATCATGGGAATGAACCGGGGGATTACGAGATTTAATACAGCCGATAATAAACAGGGGTTTGCTATTGGAAGTCAGGGGGAAGGTTGGGCATCAACCTATATGCAGGTAACTCCGGTAAATACCTTTGTGGGATTTGAAAGTGGAGTCAATACAAGGAATGATCCTGATGCATGGAACGCCAGTCAGGGTTCAATGAATCTGTTTTTAGGTTATAAATCCGGACAAAGTAACAAATACGGACACCACAATGTCTTTATGGGCTATCAATCAGGACTACAAATGGTTGGCGACAGTCTTGATGATTTTAACAGTGCACACAATGTATTTATCGGACCGGCCTCAGGTCGCAGTCTTAGCGATGGCCACACAAATATTTTTCTTGGTAGTTTTGCGGGTAGTGATGCATCTTCATCATTCAACAATATATTTATTGGGGAATATGCCGGTAGTCAAACTGAAGGTGGAAATGGAAATATCGCCATCGGAAACTATGCAGGTCAGCAACTTCAGAGTTCAAACAATGTAATCATTGGAGAGTGGGCCGGCTCGAATAATACCAATGGATTTGGAAACGTTATTCTTGGCCCGTATGCCGGGACAAATTCTTATGGAGACAGAAATGTATTTATTGGGAATTATGCCGGTAATAATGAAGATGGCAGTGATAAATTATATATCGAAAATTCCAGTTCTTCGACTCCTTTGATCTATGGAGATTTTAGCAATGATCTGTTGCGCTTCAATGCTGAAGTCGGGATCAACACAATTCCTGGTGATAATCGCTTAAAAGTAGTTGAAACCAGAGTTTCTCATTGGCCTGCCGCAATATCTGGTCTGAATGAATCCAATAACAATGGTACAGGCATTGGAGTTGAAGGAACGGGAGGTTGGGTAGGAGTCAGGGGAAATTCCAATATTTCAGGAAGCGGTTATCGCAATGGCTTGTACGGATATGCCAGCGGTGGTGAATATAATTATGGAGTATTTGGATATGCCTGGGGAGGAACAGCATATGCAGTTTATGCTTCAGGAAATCTTGCTTACACCGGCAGTCTGGTATCGGCCTCGGATCAAAAATTTAAAGAAGATATTAAATCCATCAATTCAGTTATGAAGAATTTAATGAAAGTGCAGGCAAGAAGCTATAATGTGATTGGAACTGAGGAGACAAAAGCGTTTGGATTACAAAGCAGATCACAATATGGTTTCGTAGCCCAGGAATTGGAACAGATTTTTCCTGAACTGGTAGTTGAAGTTGTTCATCCCGGAAACAGTGATCCCAAGAGCAATGAGAAAGGAAAACAAGAGATTCAAACCTACAAGGGAGTTAAGTATATAGAAATGATCCCCATCCTTCTCAAGGGTATGCAAGAGCAGCAAGAGGAGATTGAGATACTAAAACAACGCATTCAGGAACTGGAAGGAAGGTAGAGAGATTTAGTCTAAGCAAAGCTAAAGCAGACCTTGGAAATCTGCATTAAAGTTCCGACCTTGAAGCAAGTTTCATTGTCACTCTTTGTCATGAACCGAGGCATTGCTGAACACAGCAAAGCTTTAATAAATTCGGGGCCATCTGTGACCAGATTAATTATTCTCTCATGAAAAACCTTCACCTAATACTTCCCGGATTTCTATTGATATTGTCTTCCTGCAATTCACAGACTGATACAATTTTTGATACTTATTTTACAAACGGTACCATGCGGATTGACTATTTCCACACCGGTGATGCTACTTCTGAAATCGTGGAGATTGACAAGGTGTACCAATACGATTCCTGGGGAGGAAGTTTAGTAAACCTATTGGATTCATTGTATCTGGGTACTTACTATTACAAGATATATGACAAGGCAACAGAAACACTCATATACTCCAGGGGCTTCGACAGCTATTTTAAGGAATACCAGGTAACAACACCTGCGATCAATGGAGTGCCCAAAGAGTATCATGAGTCTGCCATCATCCCCTTCCCCAGGTCAACTATCGTTTTTTCACTGGAAAAAAGAGATAAATCCGGTCAGTTTCACGAGGTTTTCAGGTCAGAAATTGATCCGGAATCTGCACAGCCTGGTCCTTCTGATTCAGATGTCAGAATCTATACAAGTCTTGAAAACGGAGATCCAAAAATCAAAGCCGATGTTGTGATTATAGGTGAAGGGTATACTGCAGAAGAAGATCAGAAATTTCAGGATGATCTTGCTCATTTTACTGAGGTGTTTTTCCAGGCGGAACCATGCAAATCCCACAAAAAAAGTTTCAATATTCGAGGGGTCCTCAAACCATCAATAGATAGTGGAGTAGATGAGCCAAGAATTGGAATTGATAAAAATACTGCCGTAAATGCTTCATTCAATGCATTGGGATCTGCACGCTATCTGCTGACCGAAGATAATAAGTCACTTCGTGATATAGCAGGACATGTTTCCTATGATGCATTATATATCATGGTAAATTCCAGCCGCTATGGCGGAGGTGGTATCTATAATTTCTATTGTGTTTTCACCTCCGATAATAGTGCCAGCGACTATTTAATGGTTCATGAATTTGGACACTCATTTTTTGGACTCGCTGATGAATATTACGCTTCCTCAACAGCCTACACAGACTTTTATCCTGCCGGATTTGAGCCAAATGAAGCAAATATTACCGCATTATTAGATCCGGAAAATATCAAGTGGAAACATCTGGTAAGTGAAGGCTTAAGCATACCCACACCCTGGGGAAAAACAGCTTATGACAGTTTGGAAATGGCCCGGCAGACTGAGAGAACAAAAATGAATAATGAAATTGCAACACTGAGAAAAAATGAAGCCCCAGAGGAAGAGATAGAGGTAGTCAGGGTCCGGTTTAACGAAGAAAGTTCTCAACGTAGTGCAGCAATCACCGGCTATATTGAAAATAGTGAATTACTCGGGAAAGTAGGAGCCTTTGAAGGAGCAGGATATGCCTCAACAGGCCTATATCGTCCTTCTCTCAATTGCATCATGTTCTCCACCAGGGCCGATTACTTTTGCCCGGTTTGTCAGGATGCAATGATCAAGGTAATAGAGTATTATTCAGAGTAGAAACCTCTCGGTTTCCACTCTTATAAAAGCTCAGTTCCACATGCTTCCCCTACTCCTCCTCTTTAATAGGGAAGATTTTCGGATAGACCTTAATTGCCACAATCCCTGCAATATACATTGTTAATCCAAACATCCCGGATACCCAGAACATGGATGAGTGAAAGTCTCCCATTGAATCCTGGATCAGCAAGGCAATAGTCATGGCAAGCGATGCATTCCTTAGACCTGTTTCAAGAGATATGGCCCTGATCTGATAGTTGGATATCTTGAATAACCTGGGAACCAATCCACCCACCAGCATACCGATAAACGTAAGCAACAGGATCATTGAATAAAATAGGAAACCATGACGATCTGTATCTGCAAATCCTTCAAGATTATTGAATATACCAGCAATAATAAGAAATAGCAATGCAACAATTCCAAGTATACTGAACACCGGAATAAGTTTTTTGGCCAGTTTCTCATTGAGCTTCCTGAACAACATACCAATAGAAAGAGGTATAATTACAAGTACCATAATGGTAACAGCAATCGTTCCTGTTGGCACTTTGACATCCGGAATATTTGAGCAGTATACATTTAATAACAGGGGTACAAAAAATATGGCCAAAATGGTGGAAATGGTCGTAACAGAGACTGAAAGAGCCACATCGCCCTTGGCATAATGTGTCATTAAATTTGAGGTAACACCGCCAGGTGTGGCCGTAATAAGGATCATTCCCACATAGATGTATGGATAGTGTTCATGAAATCCCAGTAAATAACCAAGTCCCGCTGCAATAAGTGGCATCACCCCAAACTGCAATAATTCGCCAATTATTATCGCCTTCGGCTTTGACACCAGTAAAGCGAAGTCCTTGCCGGTTAATGTGAGTCCCATCCCAATCATCACGAGAAAAAGCATAAGGATGATCATCAATCTGAATATCTTATCGAAAGCCGGTTGAACCGGAACAGTAATAAACTGTGCGAATTGGTAAGTTTCATCTCCGACTTTAGATTCCAGCACCTTGATACTAAAAATCAGTTTGCTTTCAATCAAATCCTCAAGATCAGCATAGTCCGGATTGTCTCTGGAGGGAATGCTAAGAATATAGATATTTCCCTCGGCTGCACTTCTGATAAAAAACAGCCTGGTCTGATCAATACTGCCCTCTTTTGAAGAGTTCAAAAACCTTAAGTGTCCAGTAAAATCAAGTTGCTCAGCACTACTCCAATCGAGAGCCCGGGGAGCCACATTCAAATCTTCTATGATAATGTTTTCTCCGTTATTGGCAATAGCTGAGAGCTGTTTATAGAGCATTTCTCCGGATCCTTCGGCATTTACTGAAGCGCTAAAAAATAAAATGAAGATCAGGCTTGTTAAAATAAAACCAATTGGCTTCAGGCCCCTGATAAGCTGTTTCTGAGAATGTCTGTTAAAAGTCATATGTAAGCTCCGTTTTTAATGATTATTAGCAGTAAAAATGAAATAAGAACTATAGTTGGTGAATCAAGATACAATAAATAAGTATAATGAAACGAACATGATAAGTTTATCCGGTAACAATCAATAAATGAATTCTTATATTTGGGACAGGGTTAAGTAGCTTGTCAATGATGTGAAAATGTAATTATTATCCTCTTAATCTCAAGATTAAATGCTCAAAAAATTAAAACTAAAAAGGCTTATTTCTCTTTGCTTATTTTTACTAATAGCCCAATTAGGCTTTCCTCAGCTTGTGCATGATAGCGAAATGATTAATGACGCAACTGAGCTGAATAGGGAGTTTTTTGGTAATGATGAACCCTTATCATTTACACTGAAATTTGATATTAAAACTTTTCGGAAAACAAAATCAAAAGAGGAGTACCAGGCTGCTGAACTCATAATTCATTTTGATGACTCAACAAGTATTTCGCACAATATCAAGCTTCGATCAAGAGGCGATTTCAGAAAGAAATACTGTTCCCTACCTCCGTTTTGGTTAAATATCAAAAATGCAGAACTTGGTTTTAAAGACCTTGAAGATGTGGTTAAAATAAAGGTGGTTGCGCATTGCAAAAAAGCTGATATATACAATGACTATGTACTGAAGGAGTACCTTGCTTATAAATTATACAATATCATATCACCCTATAGCTTCAGGGTGCGATTGGTGAAAATTCAATATATCGACACGGGTCGCGATAACAAGATCACTGAGAATTGGGGATTTATTTTAGAGCCTGAAGATCTGATGGAAAAACGACTGGATGCACACTTTATTAAGAATGACCGACTGGCCATGGCAACGGTTAACAGGGATATCATTGACAGGCTGGCAATTTTTCAGTATATGATAGGAAATAGTGATTATTCGGTAACGGGGCGACATAATCTCAAAATAATTTCCCTCTATGGCTCCGGCCCAATAGGAAATATTCCAATTCCCTACGACTTTGACTATACCGGATTCGTAAATACGACTTACGCTGTTCCAGGTGAAAATTTAGGAATCAATTCTGTTACAGATAGATATTTTCTGGGAGCGTGCCGGGGAGATTATATATATGAGTTGGTAATTCAGGAGATGAATGACAATAAACGTGAATTCCTAAACCTCTTGCAGCAATTTGAATACATATCATTAAAACAGAAGATGGAGACTTTAAACTATATTGAAAGCTACTACACCGAGGCATCAACTAAATGGTTTATTTCACGAAACCTCAAAGGAACGTGTCGATGAACATTTAGCTTATACAACAAACTGTAACTAAATTGGTTATAAAGTAATAGGAGAAGAGATAACACTATTTACCGGAGATTATGCTTAAATTAATAACAGCTCTGCTATTCGTACTGATATTGTCAGGCAACAATATCTGTGAGGGACAATCACCTGAGAAAAAACCTGTAAATGTTATCATTCTGATTGGTGACGGGATGGGCTTGTCTCAATTTTCAGTACCCTATTATTACCAGAAAAAAGAACCGGTATTTAGCAAATTCAAACATATTGGACTGGTAAGGACATCCTCTGCAACTCATTCTATTACAGAATCAGCTGCTGCAGCAACAGCCATGTTTACCGGAAGAAAAACCTATAATAGCGCCCTTGGTGTTGATTCAGATACTATCCCTCAGAAAAACCTGGTAGAGCTTCTCTCTTCAAACCAGTACCTGAGTGGTGTGGTCTCAACTTCTTCAGTTACTGACGCAACACCTGCAGGATTTTACGCCCATGAAAGTAGCAGGACTTACCATCGCGAAATTGCCCTGGACCTGATAAACTCAGATATCGATTTTTTTGCAGGTGGCGGACTATCCTACTTCATTGATACCAGTGGAAGAGACCTCTTCAGGGAAAACAACATAGAGGTTAACTTCTCCAAACTAAAAAAAATAAGGAAACCCGAGCAAGGGAAGCGATATGGATTTATACTGGCACTAAATGGTATGAAACCAATGCTTGATGGCCGTGGTGATTATCTACCTAAGGCCACTGAAATATCACTGGACTTTCTCTCCGGTAGTGACAAGAGTTTTATACTCATGGTTGAAGGTTCTCAGATCGATTGGGCAGCACACGCAAATAATGAAGATTATCTGATCACTGAAATGAATGATTTCGAAAAAGCTGTCAGGGTAGCCTATGACTTTGCTGTTAAAGATGGAAATACGCTGGTGATCGTCACCTCCGACCATGAAACCGGAGGCTTCACCCTGGGTGCTTCCGGAAGTAATAAATATGGTTCTGACTACTCTACCATCACTCCTACATTTGCCTCTACAAATCATTCTGCCTCACTTGTCCCATTGCTGGCCTATGGTCCCGGGGCAGAAACTTTTACCGGAATATTTGAAAATACTGCAATTTTCTATAAAATTATAGACCTGGTTTTTCCGGAATAACGGTAGTATAGTTCTATCGATATTAGTATAGATATCTGTGACATTCGGAACAGGCAAACTCTTTCCATGCTTCACCTATATCCTCCGGGTGTTTAAATGTAAGTGATTTTTCGATGGTAGTGGTTTCATAATTTTCTGCAGTTCCCTGAGCTAAAATAGAATGACACAAATCACAATCTCGTGATATAACCTTATTATCGGTACTCACATGGTTGCCGTTGTGACATCTAAAGCAACCATTAAACTCAATATGACCAATGTGGTTTGGATAAACATCCCAGCTGGCTTTCATTTCCGGGAATATATTTTCTGAATACCCCTCCATCAGACCTTCAATGGCTTTTTCAAGCAATTCAGGAGATTCATCCATCACAGCAGAATAATTTGATCGATAGAAATCCCTTACTCCCTCTTCAATCATCATCCGCGCAGTATCCCTGTCAGGATAAGTAGTATTTAACAATTGCATTGCAAGCATTTTTATTTCAGGCAACGCAAGAGGAATCTCTCCAGAAGCCAGAAGATGATCCGTAAATTCCTGTGGCGGCAGATAATGATGTGAGGGCCTGTTATGACAATCCATGCAGTCCATCTCTCTGAGTTCAAGGGTATCTTTTGCTTCAGGATCCAACGTTTCATATATATCCCGGTAAACAACCGTATCCCCGCTTGTTGAATTGATATATCTCACCCAGGGTAGAGTTTCCCTTTTCTCAGATGAAGCGATATACTCTATCTTAACATCCTTATTGATATGCCAGTGTATTCCTTCAGAAAGTCCCAGCGCACTATGGGCCGAACCAATTTTCATTTTAAGCTGAATATTCCATTCTGTACTAGCTGAATCTGTAAGAAAATGTTTCTCATTTCGCAATCGATAGGAATAAAACTTTTCCGGCCAATGACATTTTTCACATGTCTCACGAGCAGGCCGCAAGCTATGAATGGGAGTTTCAATAGGAGTGGGATATTTTTTCGCCAACACCGAATATACCTGATATAATCCTGAGAGCTTACTCTTAACATACCAGTCAGCACCTTCTCCAACATGACACTCAACGCAAGCCACTCTCGAATGCGCAGATTCCTGATAAGCCACATATTCAGGCTCCATCACCTTATGACACAACAATCCACAAAACTCATTTGACTCAGTATAATGAAAGGCCTTATAACTACCAATGCCGGTCAATAAAACAAAAATTGATGTAATAATAAAGAACAAGACAACAGCGTTCCACTGTTTCTTATCACTCAGGTCCAGTTTTAATCCTTTTGTTAAGCCTTTTGTACCACTCATTTTTATCTTCTTCGATCTTCTAAGCATTCCTATTGGAATGAGGATCAGGCCTCCAATTAGAAATACCGGAAGTATCATATAGATATAAATACCCAGATATGACCCACCCACATTAAACATTGTTGATGCAATTACAAAAAAGAGAATAATTAAAATATTCACTCCTGCTATAACACTGCCAATAATTGATATTGGATTATAAAATGAAGTTGGAAGTTTCATGTATAGAACTTAATAATGTGGCCAACAATTTAAAAAAAATTATCAAACAAAGACGCTAACATCTTCAATCAGAAAAACATTTTAAAACGCATATTTCGCGATCTGAAATGGAATATCCGGTAGAAGCTATAGCAGATCTGAAGATAGATCCGGGATTCAATCACCTCCGGCTTACCACAACGCACGCCATATTACTCCATCATATGCTTTAAGCGTATTGTCATTCCCGTCAAAATAGATCATTCCTGGAACAGGTTCAGCCGGAACATCAAACCTGGGCTGGAGAACCATTGCATCTCGTATATGTGCCACTGCATTAAGCTTTACCACATCGTTATCGAACTCACCATAAATCAAAGCTCCATCTTGGTCAGCATCAGTGTTTTCAATATAGAGTCGATCCGAATCGACCGACCATAATCCTGCATTGTTACCAATAAACACATTTCCAATCCCGGTCTCATTGGAAAGGCCTGCTTTTCGACCAATGGCTACATTTGAAGTACCTGAAATATTTCTATACCCGGCACTGGCACCAATAAATGTATTGTCAGAGCCTTCCTTATTGTATAAACCGGAGGTCCGCCCAAGAAACACATTATTCTTTCCCAGGGTATTTTCATTACCTGCCCATGCACCTGCGAATAGATTTAAAATACCCTTGGTATTATTCATTCCCGATTCAATTCCAATGAAAACATTCCATTCACTGGAATCTGTATTTATACCTGTATTGTGTCCAATGAATACATTTCCATTACCTCCCTTATAATTAAGTCCGGCATGATCACCTATAAAAACATTCCTTGAACCACTGATATTCGAGGAGCCTGCTGCCGTGCCAAAAAACAGATTCTCACTACCATTAATGTTACTGAAACCAGCCCTGCTTCCCATGAAAACATTGTTATATCCTGTATCGTTAGTCCAACCAGCATCTGTACCAATAAAAACATTATCGTCAGCATTATTGTGGTTGCCACTCCCACGACCAATTATAACATTGTTTGATCCCTCAGTTCCTTCATGACCAGCATAAGCTCCAAGAAAAGTATTACTATTCCCTACAGTCAGGAAATGTCCCGCTTCATGCCCTATTAAGGTATTCGACCATCCTGTAGTATTATCGGTCCCAGACCTGTTACCAAGGAAAAGATTTTCCATGCCTCCATTATTATTAAATCCACTCTGATTTCCAATGAAAATATTAGATGAACAGCTATCGTTATTTGACCCGGCCGATCTTCCAATAAAAATATTATCACTCCCTGTACTATTATGTGCGCCTGCACCTGACCCAAGAAACACATTCTCTGATCCTTCCGTGCTACTAATACCGGCAGCATTCCCAATCATTACATTTGAATTCCCATTCTCATTATGACCCCCTGCCCAGTTTCCAATAAATACATTCCTTATGCCTGTCGTATTATACAACCCGGCTACAGTCCCCAAAAACACATTCCTGTTACCTGTTGTATTGAATTGTCCGCTGCTTTCCCCAATAAATACATTCTGAAAGCCATCGGCACTCTTTTCACCTGTCAGGTTTCCTATGTAAATATTATACTTTCCAATTGTATTATAATATCCTGATGAGTCTCCGATAAAAATATTATTGTACCCGTCCTCATTTGAATATCCTGCAAGGTAGCCCAGGAATATATTCTTCTCACCTGAAGTATTTGAGCGCCCTGCCTTGTATCCAATAAAGGAGTTATACATTCCTGTCTTATTAGAAATACCAGCCTCATGCCCGATAAAATAATTTAGAGGATCCAGCTGTAGAAATGGAGAAGGTTCTGATTTTGTGCTATTGTATCCACCAACGGCAAAACCACCTTTTACTCTGTTTGTTGAGTCCTCATTGATATAAATTCTGACACTATCAGGCGTAACCCTCATATATTCATTGGTATAACCCTTAGTCGCTGAGTTATATCCACCCACTGCAAACCCACCTTTAATTCCTTTTGTGTCATCATCATCCACATATATCCTTACTCCTTCATTGTAGACAGCAAACACAGTTGAACCATCAATTCGCTTCACTTCAAACAATGCTTCATCAGGAAGTTGTGCTCCAGACTCCACTATTTCCAGATTTTTAAGAGGCATATCAACACTACCGGCATGCATTGCATACGGAACAGATACCAGTTGGGAATTGCTCATCAGAGTATAATTTGAGCCATTATCCGGATCTATTTCAACCTTTAAATAATAGATGTGATTCCCCCAGTCAATATCAGCAAATGCTCCGGAATAGAGATCACCCTCTCCGACCATAAGATTTATAAGTCCAAATGCGTTGGATGTAATAGAATGAGTCTCTGAGAATCTAGTTGATCCCGATTCATTGTCTTCCAATAAAGTAAATTTCATGGAGATAGTCTGGTCTGTCAAAAGCTGACTATCAGCATCCCGCAAGACAGCCTGGTAATTAAAATATTCAGGCGATTGAGCAAAAACATTCTGAGTTATAAAACCCAGAAAAAATAGTCCGATAATAGAAAATTGAAGTAATGCTTTCATGGTTTTAGAATTATGGATTTAAAGCAAGTTACAATATTGAAGGCTATAAGTCAAGTTGCTGATTTTAAGGAAAAAGTGAGAAGGCAGGGTCCCAATACTATCGGGAGGGAGAAGGGGAGTCGTGAAATGGAGGCTTATATAATAATAAATATCCCGCCATATTAAGCAAGTTCGATTTTATCAATTTTAAGCATACTATTTTTTCATAAATCTCCTCTTTAGACCTTAGATGAAATTGATTATTTCATCACAAATACACATATTACGAAGTGGAATTAGGAAATATACCATAACTTGAAACCTTAATTTCAATTATGCTTTTGAAGATAAATCATATCACTCTGTTGTTTCTTGCTATAGCTATTATAAGTTGTAACAAGAGAGTTGAAGCTCCGTCTCAGGAGGTAATGGAACAAGAGCAGAACAGGCAAATCTCCATGCTGCTGGCAAAGACAATTCATACTACCATTGAGGGAATGAATATCTTAGAAATAGATTCAATATTTAAAAATATAAGCAGGGAAAATTTCGTAGGATTTACAGGTAACGGAATGGCTTTGAATAGCTATGAGGAAACTTATAGTATACTTAAATATATGTATGGACAAATGGAGAGCTATACGATTTCCTGCTTTGATGAGAAATACATCATTCTCTCCGAAACTGCTGCCATGTATAAAGCTAATTACAACGAAGAATTAGTAGGTAAAAGCAATATTTTGCATCATTCGAAGGGTGTTCTCACAGTTGTCTTTCAGAATAATGCAGATTCATGGGAGATTGTTTACATACACACATCATCCTATCCGATAAGAAATGGAAAATAAACCCTTAAACTGCCATTAGAATACTTCATCCCGACACCCATACAATCACGATACTATTCTGGAATTCCGGAGAGGAATTAATACCATTTCCAGATCTCTACTATTACTGGATAAAAACAAAAAGGCTACTGCTGTGAACAGTAGCCTTTTAAACTATATAAAATGCAGTTTCTTACTTAGAAGTCACCAGGTCATATCCTGAAATATAACTTTGATCCCAATGGGTAAGTCCTTGTTCAATTGTCCAGCTATGTGCCATTCCATTCATTCCAAATTTAAGCGATTTTGCATCATATCCCAAGACCTTAAGATAGGCTGTCATAAATGCACTGGTTTGACCAGTATAGCAATAAACAACAATAGTTTTGTCAGTTGGTAAAGTGTTCAGAAAGGCATCAGACATAAGGTCTGCATCAGGAGTATATTGAATAGCTCCGGGAACATGACCTAGAACATAATGATCATTCTTCCAGTAATTCACAATATAATAATCATCACGAGCACCCCATACTACCTCAGCAGTAATTGCAGCATCAGCAAAACCTGCTGCCAATACTTCAGAAACACTTGCATCAAGGATATCCTCCCCGGTTTCAAAACCAGTTTCCAATAAAGGCAATGCACCCTCCTCGGCTTTTGGATTATCAGTAGTTTCTAATTGAGTGGAATACGTACTCTTGCTATTGGTATTCAAAGAGCTGGCACAAGCAGCATTCCATGAACTCATTCCCCATTTCAGAGAGAATGCATCATATCCAGCCATGCGGGCCAACGAAGTAACAAAGCCAGCAGTCTGACCTGTATAACAAGTTATTACAATCTTATCATATCCAGAAACATCCATAGCATCCAGGTGTGCAATAACACTTCCTGCATCAACTTGATGGGCTCCATCGATATGACCAATATTGTTATAATCATCAAGGCTTCT
>JAUUZQ010000129.1 GCA_030589895.1 Bacteroidales bacterium | reverse complement strand
TTAATTTTTCTCCTTTGCGAATACCATTGAGCAAATTGCCAAAATGAATATCAGTCATCGGACCTCCTCCGCCAATCCCCATTGCAATATTTACCTGTCCCGATTTATATTCATCAATCACTTTACCCCCTTTATCCATGACAATATATCCATCTCGATCCATCACCACTGATCCCTCAGATCCAACAATCATTGAACCCCTTCCCCTTCCGTAGAATTTTGCTCCATTACAACTCTTCCCTTCCCATGAGATCATTTTATTATCATATTCAAAGTTTGTGATCAGGGTATCATAAAATTCCCAGTCATCCGGTGCGTGATGATATCTTCCCCCTGTGGCAGATATCCTGTTAGGGAATTTAACATCCAGCGCCCAACGACAAATATCTACTTCATGCGCACCATTATTTAAAGTTTCACCGGTACCCCAATTCCAAAACCAATGCCAGTTATAGGGGTGAACATTGTCTCTATAAGCTTCTCTGGGTGCAGGCCCCTGCCACAGCTCCCAATCAAGATAATCCGGCACGGCTACCTCTTTCCCAATACCAATTGGCCCCCTGGTATTGCTATACCACGCCTTACCATAGTATGTTTTCCCAATTAATCCCTCATGAATCTTCTTAATGATATATCCCGAATGTTCAGAAGAACGCTGCTGGTTACCCATCTGTACTAATTTTCCATACTTTTTCTGCGCTTCAACCAACATTTCACTCTCTGCAGGGTTATGTGCGCAGGGCTTTTCAACATACACATGTTTTCCCGCTTGCAATGCTGCTATCGCCATTGGAGCATGCCAATGCTCCGGTGTGGCAATTACAACTACATCAATATCCTTATCTTCCAATACCTTTCGAAAATCCTTCTCCCAAATCGGCTTTTTGCCAAATTGCTCAACAACCTTTTCCGAGAAGGCTGGAAACTGCCTGTCATCTACATCACATATGGTTTTCACCATAGTATTTTTGTTTTGTGCAATTGAATTTCTGAGGTCATTTCCCCTTCCATGCAGACCCAGAATAGCGAAATTCACCCTTTCATTGGCTCCTAAAATGCTACTTCGTCCGAAAGAAATAAGCGGAGTTGTGGCCAAGATGCCTGTTGCAATAGATGTTTTTCTGATGAATTCGCGCCGGGATTTTTCCATAATATTGTTGTTAAATAATTAATGACATGTAAAAATAACATTTATACTCTCCTAAGCCAACATTGCGCCAACTCCTGCAATAGACAACAAGACCAATAAAACGATCCGTTTCATATTTTTCGATTTGAGACATGAGCACTGTAAATGTATAAAACTGATTCGAAACAAATACACCTTCAATGCATTTTCACGCTTCCGCTCCCTCCCGATAGCTATCGGGACTTCCTCTTACTCTTCCCATTCTCTCCCTTTACACATTATTCCCTATCTTGCAATATGTACACCTACGAAAAATTCAATCTTCGCCTTTTTCCCTGGTTTCTCCTGATTATAAGTTTATACTTGAGCATTCAGGGAATGTACATTCAGGCAGCACTCTTTGGCACACCGGGTGGACTGTTTGCTGTCTCTTTTAGAGGTTTTAAAATTGATCCGAAAAATAAGAGAATCAAGCATTACGACCGTTTCCTGTGGTTCTATTTTGGAAAATGGATTGAATATCCCAAACCTCAATATGTAACAGTTACAAGTATAAAACTTGGAGTGAAACGAAATCTTCCGCTTGCTATTATCTCTCCTCAAAGTGGGAAAGCGGCTCAATCTTATAAAATGAATCTTGTTGTGGAAGGGAAACTTAGATTTATTCCGCTAACAAGAGGAAACAGAGAAAAACTAATTGAAGAGGCTCTTATAATTGGCCGATTGCTTGGAATCAGAGTATTGGATTATACCTCACATGAAAAGCAATGGTTAGGATAATATGCAAGCCGGAAAATTATCCCCATAAAAAAACCGCCCTAAATAAATAAGGCGGTTTTCAATTTTCTTTATTAAAATTCTAGAACCAGTATCCTAAGGAAATAATCCAGGATGTTGGTCTTGCATCAAGATCATAATCGGCTCCTGCAATAGTTATAGCTTCTCCGAATCTGGAGAGAGAGCCTTCATAACGAGCATCAACGGAAAGCTTTTTGAACAGGTCAAGTCCAATTCCAGCTTGAAATCCCCAGGTAAAATCATCGCTTAATGATTCAGCACCATCACTTACAAGATCTACCAGTTCATTCGTTGAGCTTAATACAATGGAGCCAACAGGCCCAACATTGATCCTTGCAGGACCAAGTTTTACTCCTACAAGAAGAGGAATGTCAATCCTGTTGAACTGAACATCCAGCAATGTTGTAGCTCCTCCTTCTACAACCTTTTCAACACTTCCCGCTGCAAGACTATAATAAACTTCTGGTTGAACGAAAAGCATGGCCACGTTAATCCTGGTCATTATTCCTACCTGGTAACCTGTGGCTGATTCTCCTGTCACCAGATCATATACTTCAAGTCCTGTATTGATTCCGGTTATATCGGCCATAGAAATAGTGGAAAAATTCACTCCGGCTTTCAGTCCATATTGAAATAGCTGCGCATTAGCTGAAACAAACAGGAACATTGTGATTATTGTAACAAAAAATAGCTTCTTCATAATTCTTAGATTTTGGTTGTGCGTTAAATTTACAACTATTAAACGTGAAAATTCAATGAATAGTTGCATTAATTACCAGTTTTAAGGAAGAAGGGGGTGGGTTTAAAGCTAATAACTTGCTAGCTGCAACCCGCTTATCGCAAGCAATACAAAAGATAATTTCACTAAAAACTAACTAAGCAGCTTTTAATTATACTGAAGTAATATCCTCCACAACGATAGAGGCAAGCATGTTTCCAAAGATGGAGGGAATATAGGGGATTGTTCCCAATGTGGATTTTTTATTCCTCTCATTCTCAGCAGGAAGAATAAGAGATTTATCCACCATCTCAGTGGAAAATACTACCCTGAAGCCACTTGTTATACCAAGCAATCTAAGCTTTTTCCGCAACAGATAAGCCAACTTGCAATTGTAACTCTTACTAAAATCATCGATTTTGATTTGTGAAGGATCAAGCTTTCCGGCAGATCCCATGGAACTTGCCAGTTTCATACCAAGTTTTCTTACTTTCTCAATAAAAAATATCTTTGGAGCAAGTGTGTCTATTGCATCCACTACATGATCATAAGGGACTGACAGCAATCCCTCCATTGTCTCTTCATTAATGTAGAACTCATGTGTATGCACAATCAATTCAGGATTAATGCTCTTCAACCTCTCCTCCATAATTGAAGTCTTTGTTTTGCCAATAGTAGATTGAAGTGCAGGGACCTGCCTGTTAATATTAGAAGCTTGTATCACATCGCTATCCACAATGGTAAGTTCGCCAACTCCTGCTCTCACCAGGCTTTCTGCAGCCATGGAACCCACACCTCCCATTCCGGCTATTAAAACATGTGAATCGATCAGCTTCCTGACTTTTTCTGAACCAAGCAATTGCTCTGTTCTCTCCATCCATATAGGAATTTTCTTCTGCGTCATCATTTATCTGATTCTTAATACCTGCTTCACATTTTCACCAATCATAACTTTCAGACTTTCAAGGGAAATATTCCTCAGTTCTGAAACGACCTTATACAATTCCCTTATACCATGTTCAGACTCATCCGTTTCCAGAAAAATCTTCTCTGCCGGAATATGTGTAACAACATCCTTTAACTTGTCTGAAATTAATAGCCGGTGACCAAAGGACAGATAATACCCGGCCTTCATAAGATCCTCTGCAATCTGAAAACTTCCATTAAATCCATGAATGATCATTGCTGCTGCAGGCTGATGAACTTTCGCAAATTCTATCAATTCATTGTATGACCTTACTGCATGAATAATCACGGCTAAGCCTCTGCGTTCAGCAATTTCAACCTGTGCTCCAAAAACCTGCAGCTGCAAATCGAGGGGCGTTTGAATAAGCTTGTCAAGTCCCGTCTCCCCAATTGCCAGCACCTTTAAATTCTCCGCAGCCAACTCCACCTTCTTTATAAGTTGTTCGGAATCTGCATCTTTAATATGCCAGGGATGAAGTCCTGTCGAATAATATGCCGTCTCATTTGCACCCGGAAAATCATCACCAGCAAACAAATTGGTAAGGACCCATTCGTCCTGACTTATCGCCAGGCGATGAGCGTGAATATTTACATATTGATGGGCTTTCGGAAACATTCTTAACTATTGAAGAACTTCTATACCTCTTTTCATTCGGTGTAACACCTCTTCCTTGCCAAGTATCTCTGCAATATCAAATAAACCGGGACCCATAGATGTTCCTACCAATAGCAAACGCCAGGCATTCATAATGGCTCCCATTCCCCATTCACGTGATTCAATTTCACTTTTCACTTTCGTTTCTATCGTTTCAGCATTAAAAGGCTCACATGCACTCAGTATATCCATTAGCGATTCCATAAGTGAAGAAGAATCTTCTTTCCATCTCTTTTTTACAACTTTTTCATCATAGGTCATGGGTGCTTCATAAAAGAAGAACGATTGATCCCAGATTTCTGAAACGAAATTAACACGCTGCTTTACCAGGTTGATGATTGATTTATTCTTTTGAAAATCTGCAGAAAATCCTTTTTGCTCCAGTAGCAAGTTAAAATCAGCAATCAGATCTTCATCATTCTTCAATTGTAAAAATTGATGATTGAACCAGCGGGCTTTATCAGGATCAAACTTAGCTCCTGCCTTTCCAACTTTTGACAGATCAAAGTCTGAGATCAATTCCTCCAGTGTATATAACTCTTTCTCCGACCCCGGGTTCCAACCAAGAAATGCCAAAATATTTACGCAGGCTTCAGGAAAATATCCTGATTCTTTGTAGCTATTCGACACTTCCCCGGATTTTGGATCTTTCCATGCAAGTGGAAAAACAGGGAATCCACCTTTGTCACCATCACGTTTGCTAAGTTTTCCTTTCCCATCCGGTTTCAAAATCAATGGTAGATGCGCAAATTCCGGCATTTGATCCTCCCATCCAAATGCCCTATACATGGAGACGTGTAATGGCAATGATGGCAACCACTCCTCTCCCCGTATCACATGGGAAATTTTCATTTGATAATCATCCACAACATTCGCAAGATGATAAGTCGGCATACCGTCTGACTTAAACAGAATCTTATCATCCAGCGACGATGAATTTACCTTAATATCTCCCCTGATAATATCCTTCATTTCAATAAGCTCGTTCTCATCAAACTTAAATCGAACAACATAAGGCTTACCGGATGAAAGACGAAGGGCTGTCTCCTCTTGAGACAAGGCTATTGAATTATTCAAGGTTCCCCTTGTTGAAACATCATAAGTGAAAGTCTCTTTTCTTGCTTCATACTCCTTCCTTATCATATCCAGATCCTCAGCACTGTCAAATGCATAATAGGCATGCCCCGTTTCAACTAATTTTTCAGCAAAGTCACGATATATCTCCTTTCTTTCTGATTGCCGGTATGGTCCGTATTCTCCCATTTCATGCTCCGAAGCTTCAGCGTAGGAAGGCTTCCCAACCCCCTCATCTGGCACCAGTCCGCACCAGTGCAAAGCTTCCACAATATACTCCTCGGCACCCGGTACAAACCTGTTTTGATCTGTATCTTCAATCCTCAAAATAAATTTTCCACCTCTGCTTTTTGCAAATAAGTAATTGAACAGTGCTGTTCTCAATCCACCAATATGCAGGGGCCCCGTTGGACTTGGGGCAAACCTTACTCTGATATCTCTCATGTTTTGTTTATTATTTTGCGCAAAGATACGAAGTTTTAAATTCCATATTTCCTTTTAAATTCGGGATATACTTCATCCCTTATCCATTCAAAATTTGGTTCAAGCCCTAATATCTTTTGATACGTTCTATTTGCCTTTTTGATCTGCTTCGTTTTGATATAGGCTGAAGCAAGACCTGATAAGGTATTAAGATACAGCCAGTTATTTTCCAGCTTAACAGAGTCCATTTCATATAATTCAATGGCTTTCAGGTAATACTTAATAGCATCCTTTTTATCGCCACCAAATATTGCTGGTTTATAAAGATCGATATTCCCTTTTTCCATCCATATATGCGGATCACCCGGATCAAGTTCAAATGCAATGGCAATCTCTCTAATGGCTCTGGATCCAAATATTGGAGCCATATATGGTGTCTGTCCGGCTTTAAATCCATAAATCGCACCTTTCAGAGCATGTGCCCTGGCCCAGTCATTGTTGTAGCTGAGCATTTTATCTGCATTTTTCTCTGCTTTGTGCACATATTCCTTTGCTTGCTGCTTCTTTTTTGTGGACATACAATAAGCGATATATCCATATTGCGCAATGGTCAGATCATAAAGCAGTTCATTGCTCCTGCTGGAATAATATCTCTCCTCCATGTCATCCATATTCTGTTTCCAGTGTTCCATCTCTCCGGATATATAGGCAGCATAGAACTCGCTATTCTGAGCATGGGTCATGGTAAAGACAGTGCACAGGAAAAACTGTATAAGTAAAATTTTTCGCATGAAATTTCTTAATGAAAAGACAAAAGTAACAATCCTCTCAATTCCCCAATGAATAGTGTTTAGAAATATACTGGTCTACATTCATCGCCGAAGTAAGACACATGGGAATTCCACCACCAGGGAAAACCGATCTCCCGACAAAGTAAAGACCATGAATCTGCTTATGAAAATTTGGGTGATTTCTATAAACAGACAGCTTATGATTATAACTACTACCATATATGCTTCCCTGAAATGATCCGAATTTTTCTTCAATAGTTCCAGGATCCAGTCGAAACTCTTTTTTAATATGGATCTCAATATTTGTATCAAGGACTTTGTTAATTTTTTTAATAATTGTTTTTCTAAGCGAATCACCTGTCACACCCCAGTCTTGTCCCTTGTTTCCCGGAACAGAAACTGAAACTACCCAGTTCTCGCAACCCTCGGGAGCATCATAAATTACCTGTTTTGAGCTTATATGAAGTTTAATAGTTGGATCTGTACAGACATCCTCTTTTTTATAGAGACTATCATACTCCTCCCTTTGCTTTCCTGAAAACAGAATATTCTGAAAGCTAAGTTCAGAATACTCCCGGTCAACAGCCCAGTAAAAAACCATTACTGATGTAGCCGGCTCGTCATTAAAATACTTTTGAGGATTATGGTAATCCCTTAGGAGCTCCTTATAGAGATACCGGATATCAATGTCACTCACAACAATATCTGATTTTATAAATTCTTTTTCTGTTGAAACACCTTTTACGATTCCATTCTTCAAATTAATACGCTGTATTTTAGAACTAAACCTGAAATTCACTCCTAAGTGATCTGCCAGCCTCCAGAGTTCATCTGCCAATGCATACATCCCTTTTTCCGGATAATAAACACCCAGGTTATGCATTAAATGTGAATATAAATTCAATGTGCCCGGAGCTTTATATGGATTTCCTCCAAAACCGCTCGCCTGCCGATCAAAAAATTGCACCATATAATCAGATCTGAAAGAACGTCGGTTCATCCCATTCACAGTATGAAACAGATCGCGATAACGGGAAATCACAAACGCCCGAAAAATTCTGGGGATAAATATTGATTCTATTGTGCTAAACGTATTTTGCACCAAAACTCCACGGGTAATTTTATACCTTCTACTGAGTTTATTAAGATATCGCTTAATAGACTTAGGCGATTCGCCAGTCTTATTGTTTGCCTCCTTAATGAAAGCATCCATATCACTAAAAGCATCCATCACCAGACCGTTATGGAAAAAATTTCTGGAAACCGGATCTAGCTGAAAATTTCGGATTGATATCTTCATTTCTTTACCGGCAAGAAGATACAAATCCTCTATCTGCTCAGAAAGTATAAAACTGGAAGGTCCCATATCCCATCTGTACCCTTCCCATTCAAGCTGCTTAATCATTCCTCCGGGGGTATCAGCCTTCTCAAATACAGTCACATCATGTCCTCTGACAGCCAACCTGATTGCAGCTGCAAGTCCTCCAATTCCCGAACCGATGATGACAATATTTAATTTCACGCATACAATTTATGAAATCTGTAAGACATCTGCTACCAGAGAAATGTTGATAACTCCTTTTAAAAACGAAATTACCCTCTAAATTTAAAACTAAAGTGAATAGTTTTGTAGAGAAACTGTTATCTAAACACTTTTTCCTTTTACCTTTTTCCTTGTCAAATATGTTTCAAATCATCTTTTAAGGCAAGAGATTGTTCTATTTTCGTAAAGATTTTAATTCAACATTTAAATGGAAAATATATTGGTTATTGGAGCTGCCGGACAAATAGGTTCAGAATTGGTTCTCGAGCTTAGAAAGGTATATGGTAATAACAACGTTTTTGCAACAGATATTAAACAAGCTCCCGCAGACATAATGGAGGGGGGCCCATTTCAGATATTAGATGTAATGGACGATAAACAGTTAATACACTTCATTATCAGATATAAAATCAACCAAATATATCACCTTGCAGCTGTGCTATCCGGCAATGCGGAAAAACTTCCTCTTCAGGCATGGAAGATAAATATGGACAGTCTTATGAATATTCTGGAAGTTGCAAAAATGGTTGATGATGTAAAAAAGATCTTTTGGCCCAGTTCCATTGCTGTCTTTGGGCCAACAACGCCAAGGATGGATACTCCTCAACTAACAGTTACAGAGCCGATCACTGTCTATGGGATTTCAAAACTTGCCGGTGAAAGATGGTGTGATTACTACTATAATAAATATGACGTGGACGTTCGTAGTCTACGCTACCCCGGCTTGATCAGCTATAAAACTGAAGCAGGTGGAGGCACTACCGATTACGCTGTTGAAATTTACTATGAAGCAATTCGAAAAGGTAAATATGAATCATTCCTTAGCGAAAATACAAAACTGCCTATGCTCTTTATGCCTGATGCAATTAA
>JAUUZQ010000082.1 GCA_030589895.1 Bacteroidales bacterium | reverse complement strand
TTGAAACCCAATAAAATTGCAGTTCGATCTTTTTGATTAAATTTGCGCGTTCCGGCCCCATAGTTGAATGGATACAATACAAGATTCCGGTTCTTGAGATCTGGGTTCGATTCCCGGTGGGGTCACAGATACAGATACTAAAACCTTACTAGCTAATAACTTGTAAGGTTTTTTACTTTAATGTATATGCAAGTGCATACATTTTTGCCATCACTCCTTAATATCGTAGATCATCAGGTAACTTCCATGTCGTATAAATAACATACCATTATATATGGAAGGATGTACCCAATGAGGACCTCTACCATCATTTATCTTAAAACTACTGATTATATTCAGGTCTTCCCGATCAGGTTTTACCAAAGCTACGTTTCCACTTCTCTCTTCATAGAGATATAACATGTCATCTGCCGCTATGATGGATCCTTTCGTATACCATTCCTTTTCCCAGAGTGTTTCTCCTGTTTCCCAGTCAACAGCCGCCCATCTGCCCCTGGTGTTATCTACCATGGTTGAACCATATATAGTTCCATTGAGCAGAACCAATCCACCATGATGCGTATCCAGGACATCATTTTTCCACTTCAAACGAATAGATTTTCCATCTTCAGATAGTCTGAACATCATTCCAGGCTGATTATTCCCATAGCTTATAAAAATATCTCCCTTATAAAAAAGCGGGGTATTGGTAGCTTCGCCTTTCCCTTTCTCCACATGATACTGAATTGTATTATAACTCCATAATATCTGACCATCTTTAACATCGACACCGATCAAATCCTTAGAGGTTTGAATAAGCGCAATTTTCTTACCTTTCCATTCAATAATGGATGAGGAAGCATAAGATTTTTTCCCTTCAAGGCTTTCAGTTTTCCATTGTAGTTTACCTGTCTTTTTACTATAGGCTACCATTGTGGTCTCCATTCCGCCGGTAATATATAATGCAGATTCATCAGTAAGCAAAACCGACTCTACATTACCCCAATGCATTATCACTCCATTGAAATCGTCCAAAGGTTTTTGCTTCCAGATTAGTTTGCCATTTTTCGCATTCAGACAAACCAAATCACCCATTCCACCAATCAGGTAGATCCGGTTATTTTCAATAGTTGGAGTGCCCCGGGATTCCGGATAGCTGCCTCTCCATGAAACACTGTATGACTTCTCCCACAACAAATTACCCTGCATATCAAATGCAGAGATAACATCCAGGGAATCTGACTTAAGGCCAGTCACATAAATCACATCTTTATAGACCAAAGCTTGTGATAATCCCTTGCCAATATCTTCGATCTTTAATATAAGTTCCGGACCACTCTCTGGCCATACTTTCAGTAATCCTGAGTCAGGATAAACCCCATCCCTGTCCGGACCCCTCCAATGAGAAATTTCATCGCCGCATGAAAATAAAAGAAAAAGAAATCCCGAAACAATAGCAAGTGATCTTGTCATTACTGAAAAATTAAATTTAACATTACAGCTTCTGGCTAATACAATTCAATTTGAAGCTCTCCCAATATCAAATAGCTAAATGTATGAATTTGTGAAGTATTTGCAAAAATCGAATCTAATATCTCAAACGCCTGATTTCGCAATTTCAATAAATATAGAATTGAGCCTTACATCCCCCTGCTGCGAATCGGGTGAGCAGCGAAAAATTGTATGCCAAATAGTTATTCCGGTCTTTTTGAAATTAAAAGTCATTGTCTCTGATCATGGACCTTTTTCTCAAGTCCATAATAAATGATATCTTGTGTTCAATAAATGTCATATTTTATATGTAAAATACATTTGGCTTTCAAAACAACAACTATGAAGAATATATTAATATCAATACTTTTTATCGCAGGTATCATTGCATTTTCGTGTGATACTAATGAACACTCTGTCGACTTCGATAATCTGACCTCCAATATATGGGATGCCGATAGTCTTTTGGCAAATGGTGAAGATGCGGGTGGTCCCGGACAAATACTCGAGAAATTTAACGGAATTATTCTTTTTAATGAGGATGGATCAGGTACTTTCGGAGAGTATGAAGGGACATGGTACTTTGCGAATGATGAGACAAATATTGTTATCTCATCTGATTCTCTCATAATGCCTCTTACAACCTTAATTGAAGAACTTACAAATAGCTCTTTAAAAATGACAACTGTCTTTCCAAATTTTGTTAATCCTGAGGATCCCACCAATATTCGCATGACTTTTAAGGCACAGTAATGCGGGTTTTACTGTCACTATTCTTTCTCTGCTCTTTCATCATTGTTTCCGGAGAGGATAATTCAGCCTTTATTCATGGAAATATTTATGACGGTGAGACTAAAGAGGCCCTGACAGGTGCAAATATTATCTATGGGAACAATCTTGGAACCATAAGTGATGACAAGGGGTTTTACAAGCTGAATCTCAGACCGGGTAGGTGGGAAATCTCCTTCCAATATGTAGGATATATTACAACTGTAAGATCCGTTAATCTGGCTGCGGGTGATACACTTATTCTGGATGTGGGCCTGATTGCCGCCCTAAATGAAATTGACCAGATAGTTATCAGTGCCAATAAGGTTGAACAAAAGTTATCCGATTTAACAGTCTCGATGACCTTGATTAAGGCTCATTTTCTGAGTAACAATCACATTTCAGATCCTCAGGAACTCATAAATAAAACTCCGGGAATTGAAGTCCTCGACGGGCAGGCTTCCATTCGCGGGGGAAGCGGATTTAGCTATGGTGCAGGAAGCAGAGTGATGGCTCTTATAGACGGACTACCCGTTCTTTCAGCGGATGCCGGAAATATTAAATGGCAGTTTTTACCTCTCGAGAATTTATCACAGATTGAAATCATTAAAGGAGCTTCATCCGTTATATATGGTTCGTCAGCATTAAACGGTATCATTAACTTCAGGACAGCTGAGGCTGGAAGCGAACCAAGAACAAAGTTTGTTGCCGAAACCGGCATTTTTGGCCAACCAGCCAGAAAAGAATGGATGTGGTGGGATTCCCCACGGATGTTTACAAATGCTTCTCTATCACATCTTCAGAAATTTGGGAATACAGATATTGGGATTGCCGGAAGTGTGCTACTGGACAATGGATACAGGAAACTAAACGACGAAAAACTCGGACGTTTTAGCATTCGTCTCAAGCACCATAGTCAGAAGGTTGAAGGATTAAAATATGGCATCAACCTGAATAGCGGAATGACCAAAAAGACTGGCTTTGTACTCTGGGAAGATGCAAATACAGGAGCATTGAAGCAGATTGAATCAACAGCCACCAGGCTCAATGGTTCCTTTCTCGCTATCGATCCTTTTATAATTTTCAGAGCTAAGGACAAGGCAGACCATGATCTGCGCATGCGCATTCAGTCCACATCAAATAAATTTCCAGATGGAGAGCAAACCAATAGTGATGCAATTTCATTTTACACTGAATACCAATATCAAAAAAATCTAAGCAAATTTGTAAAGTTGCATCTTGGATTGTCTGAAAATTTCAGTAAAGTATTTTCAAATTTTTATGGAGACCACAATACTTTAAATGTAGCAGGATACAGCCAGATCGATATAGAAAGCCTTAAAAGAGTCAAAATTATTGCAGGGGTACGGGTGGAACAGAATATTCAGGATGGAAATCCAGATAAGTTCGTGCCAATTCTTAGAACAGGATTAAATTATAAGCTGGCTGATTATACATTTTTGAGAACTTCATTCGGACAGGGTTACCGTTATCCTTCAATTGCGGAGAAGTATGCATCCACAAGTTTGGGCTCAGTAAAAGTATTTCCCAATAATGAAATACTACCCGAGTCGGGATGGAATTCTGAAATCGGAATTAAGCAGGGCTTATTGTTTGGGAACATCAATGGCATGGTGGACCTCGCTGTTTTTTATTCGCAAAATCGTGATATGATTGAATATGTATTTGGTTTATATCCCGACCCGGTTTCCGGAATTTTTGATGTAGGATTTAAAGCTGCGAATATTGAGAATTCAAGAGTATACGGAACAGAACTGGAATTCAGGCTGAATCAATCATCAGGATTCCTGAACAATAGTCTTAGTGGGGGATATGTATTTTTATATCCTGTTGAATATAACAGTGTTACAAATAAAAACAGTGATGATTTCTTAAAATACAGACGGAAACATTCAGTCAGTTTGGGATGGAATACAAGGATCAGAAAATTTGAGTTGGGATTAAATATATATGCTAAGTCCAGGATACTGGAAATTGATAATGTTTTTGTCAATGAAGTAACACGAGAAGGAATATTGCCAGGATTCTATGATTACTGGACAGAGAATAATAGCGCTTATATACTATCAGATCTTACTTTCGGATATAGAAAATCAGAACAAATTAAATTATCAATTGCCATAAAAAATCTGTTTAATAAAGAATATATGGGACGGCCCGGAGATATTATGCCGCACAGAAACTTCAGCATACGCCTTAGTGGAATGTTTTGAAACTTTTATCTTGGGAAATTTCGCTAACTTGGATACCTGTGTCAGGACCGAACACTCATTTGCCAATTTAAGGTTTATCTTTCACGGCAATAAAAATAAAATCTAATGAATAAATATACCTTTCTCCTTGTTCTCTTGCTTATACAGGGATTACCAGTGTTTTCACAAACTATTATTGCTCCTAATTTCATTCTGAAATCTCATGAAACACTTGAAGTATTAAAAGTTATACGGTATGAAGAGGGCATTACATTGCAGATGCTAATAACAAATGAAAGAAATGAAGGTGGCAGCTTTTGTATTAACAAGAATACAGAAATTATTGCAAATAGTATATCCTACAGCGTTCAAAGAATTGAGAATATACCAAAATGTCCCAAGGTTCATAAATTTGAATACGTCGGTGAAAAGCTCATATTCTACCTGCATTTCCCTCCTGTTCCCAATGAAATAAATATTATTGATATTGTTGAGAACTGTGACGACAACTGTTTTCAATTCACAGGATTGATTATCGATGCAAAACTCAATGTAGAGATGAATCTTGCATTCGAGTATTTTGAATCCGGACTATTGTCTGAAGGTTTGTTATCATATAAAAAACTACTCGAAAAATATAAGAACCAGGAACCTGCCTTAGAGGGTCTCTTCTATTTTTATATTGTTACAATTCTTAGAGAGATGGGCAATGATGATGAAGCAAGAGAGTGGCTCGAACAATTTGAGCTACAAAATCCTGAAGAAAGTCAGTGGGTTCGGGATAAGTTAAGCAATTAAAAAAGCCGCATCGGAAATTCCGATACGGCTTTCAATAAAATTTAGTCCTGGTTTAGAAACTAAAATCAAGACCCACAGCAACAAACATATTAGTCTTGGTATATGTTTCAACTACAGGAATTACAGTTCCGGTAGCAGCAAAAACGTGATCTATATTTGCTTCGCCATCAGCATACATGGTATAACCAAATCCAAGATTCAACATAATGTTATCAGTAATAATATATGCACCACCTACTCCAATAGTACTTGAAGTCAAGCTATAGGAAAGATCGCTCTGGTAATCATTGTTAACACCTGTTTGTGCATAAAGAAATCCTGTACTTACAAGAATTTTCTCACTCACTCCATATTCAAGACCAAGTGCAAGTTCAAAAAAGTTATTATCAATAACCTCACTGTTGTCGACATATACATCATTAATCTTTTTACCATAATTGGCCGCTTTGTCGAAATAATAATGTGTTCCCAGAGAAACAGATAAAGCTTCAGCAACCTGGTAATCTACACCAACTGATAACATTGCCGGCATATCGCCTCTGAAAGTTGCTCCGTCAGCAAATAAATATACAGGAGTTCCATCAGCTTCAAAAGCTGTAATAATTTCCTGAGTTGTGTTGTTTGTGAATTCAAGCTCAGTTGCAAATTCATACTTAATACCAATATTCAGATTATCACTGGGAGAAATATTTATACCCACGATAGGGGTAATTCCGGTAGCTGTTTGCTCCGTCTCGGCTGTTTGATCTCCCAACAACATTGCAGTAGCAGTGTTCTTTCCTGCAATACTGGTATACGTTCCCTGTGCCACAGCAAGTGTCATTCCATCAACAGATGCCTGTGGAACTCCAAAAGCAAGAAGTCCACCTTCTAATGCTGCCCGTGTTGGAGCATCAATAGCTGTAGCAGCTTCTGCCTGAGCAAATGTAAGACCACCAACACCACCATCAATTAAAGGCTGCATACCAGTAGCAGCTCCTGCTGCCTGTCCTGCCAAACCTGTAAAGATATCATCTGCACGCAACCAGTTTCCACCCATTTCAAGTTCAATATCAGTGAGATAACCGTCATAAGTATTTTTTGCAGTAACATAACGAGCTCCTGCATATACAGAGATCATATCATTGATCTTGTAAGAAACTCCTGCCTGATATCCAAAGAATGTGGATGATCCTTCGAAATTCGTGTTAAGACGATATCCCGTTGCTCCCTGAGATGCAAATACAGGAACAAGATCAGATGGTCCCATCTCAAATGAAGGTAAACCATTTTCAAAAATAGCACTTCCACCGCCGCCAACTGGATTAAAACCAAATGAGAAGGCTAGCTTTTCCATTTTATAAACTGCAAAAACAGTCGGAAAGAGAGGAACAGATACATCACCAGTATAGAGCGCCTGATTAAGGTTAGGATAATTGCTGGACACTTCCTTGGTTTGCATTATTGACTGATTTGACACTGAAAAATGAAATCCATTTTCCATTTTCATCAATCCTGCCGGATTAAAATAGACCGCATCAATAGAGGTTGAAGCATCTCTGGCTGGTAGTCGAACCCAGGTTGCACTCTGATTTGTATTTGTAACGAGGCCTCCTGCAAATAATGTTGCAGTAAAAAGAGTGACAGTCACGAAAGTCAATAGTTTTTTCATAATTTTTGTTTAGTGAATACTTAATCTTTCTCCTTAATACTCAAATAATTTTATCGAATATATGGGAAAATGACCCACAAGAATAGTATAAATCTCTTGATTTATCAATTATACAGTACAATTTTTCTTCAATTGCCCGAATTATATCTTCTTTCTGAAAGAGAAATCTTCAATCTGAAACTCAATTAATCCTTGTGATAATAACTATATAAAGTCCTTCCAAATAAACAGGATATCAAGCACAAACATCGACTATTTTCCAAAAACATTACAAAAAGTAACTTTTGATTTTTGGCACATCTTAAAGTCAAAAAAAAATACTAAAAATTTGTCCCAAACTTTTCCTATTTTCGCACACTGTAAATCAGCACATAAGCAATGGAATATAAATTTTCAGAAATAGAGAAAAAGTGGCAGGATTATTGGGAAAAGAACAAGACTTTTAAGACCGAAGATGATTTTTCCAAACCCAAATTTTATATATTGGACATGTTTCCTTATCCTTCGGGTGCAGGCTTGCATGTTGGTCACCCGGAGGGATATACCGCTACAGATATTGTAGCCCGATACAAAAAGATGAATGGATTTAACGTGCTTCATCCTATGGGTTGGGATGCTTTTGGACTTCCGGCAGAGCAGTACGCTATTCAGACAGGAACACATCCATCGATAACCACCGAAACAAACTGTAATAATTTCCGCAGACAGATAAAGAGTCTCGGACTGGGATATGACTGGGACAGGGAGATCAATACGACTGATCCGGGGTATTTTAAATGGACCCAGTGGATATTCACCCGACTGTACAATACCTGGTTTGATGAGAAGATTCAAAAAGGACGGCCTATCGCAGAACTGGAGATTCCCGGGGATGTGAAAAATGAGGGAGATGCAGCCGTAAAAGCGCATATCACATCCAAACGACTGGCCTATTACGAAAATGCAAAGGTCTGGTGGTGTCCAAATTGTAGAATTGTTTGCGCAAACGAAGAGGTGCTGACAGATGGCACACACGAAAAATGTGGTCATACTGTTGCAAGAAAGAACCTCAAACAGTGGATGTTGCGTATTCCACATTATGCCGACAGGTTGTTAAAAGGATTAAACGATCTCGACTGGCCTGAAGGGGTGAAGGATATGCAGAAGAACTGGATTGGAAAATCCTTTGGTGCTGAAGTTGACTTCCAGCTCGATGGTCTGGATGACTCCTTGCGCGTATTCACAACAAGACCTGATACACTTTTTGGTGCTACCTATATGGTTGTTGCACCGGAACATCCTCTGCTGGACGATATCAAATCAGGCGATAATGTAGAAGTGGTTAATGCTTATGTGAAAGCTGCTGCATTGAAATCTGAGATTGACCGCTCAGACCTCTCCAAAGAGAAAACCGGTGTTTTTACAGGAAGATATGCCATTAATCCCGTGTCGGGAGAGAAAATTCCGGTCTGGGTAGCTGATTATGTACTCATGGGATATGGAACAGGTGCCATCATGGCAGTTCCGGCTCACGATATACGCGACTTTGAATTTGCAAAAAAATTCAAACTTCCCATCAAGTGTATCATGGATCCTGCTGGTGCTGAAGATGAATTAAGACAAGAAGTGCTGGCAAGTGATGCTTGCTGGACTGAAGATGGTCTATATATCGATTCCGCAAATGACGACAAGGGAATCAGCATTAACGGAATGAAGAAAAAAGATGGCATAAAAACCATCAATGCGTGGTTAAAAGAAAATGACCTGGGCAAACCGACTGTGAATTATAAGATTCGCGACTGGTTATTCAGTCGCCAGAGATATTGGGGTGAACCATTTCCTGTGATTCACTGGGAAGATGGTGAAATTACCGTATTGGAAGATGATAAACTTCCATTGCTACTTCCCGATCTTGAAAAATATGAACCAGGTGCCAATGGAGAGTCACCACTTGCCAATTCAGGTGACTGGCTGAATGTGGTAGATGAGAATGGACGAAAAGGTAGAAGGGAAACCAACACCATGCCCCAATGGGCCGGATCATGCTGGTACTATTTAAGATATATTGATCCAAAAAATGACAAGGAGCCATTCTCTTCTGCAAAAGAGAATTACTGGATGCCGGTAGATCTCTATATTGGAGGTGCTGAACATGCAGTCCTTCATTTGCTCTATAGCCGATTCTGGCACAAGGTCTTGTTCGATCTGGGAATTGTATCCACAGATGAACCATACAAAAAGCTCTATAATCAGGGAATGATCCTGGCTTTTGCTTATGAAACCAAAGCCGGAGCAAAAGTAGCAAGCGATGAGGTAGAGGAAAGGGATGGGAAATTCTTCCATTTAAAAACAGGAGAAGAGCTGAAACAGATCGTTGCCAAGATGTCTAAATCATTGAAGAACGTGGTGAATCCCGATGATGTTATAGATATATTTGGTGCTGATTCCCTGCGTCTTTATGAGATGTTCCTTGGGCCACTGGATGCAGTGAAACCCTGGGTGGAAAACGGAGTCAAAGGAGTGTATAACTTCCTTAATAAAACCTACAAATTCTTCTCAGAACCGGAGCATTATTTTGAAGGTAAAGAGGATCCTGCAATATTAAAGAGTCTGCATTATACCATTAAAAAGGTAGGTGAGGATGTTAACAATCTCCACTTCAATACAGCCATCTCCCAAATGATGATCTTCACTAATTTATGTATAAAAAAGGGGAAAGTTACGAAGGAAAGTACCTTGAAATTTATGCAGGTACTTGCACCATTTGCGCCCCATTTAGCTGAAGAAATATGGATGCTTCTGGGCAAAACACTATCTGTCTCACTATCGGAATGGCCGGCAGTAAATGAGGAATATCTGAAAGAGGATTCCATCGAGTATCCTGTCATGATCAACGGTAAATTGAGATTCAAACTAAAGGTTAGTCTCGACACGCCCGCTGATGAATTAGAAAAGATGGCCCTCACACATGAAACAGCACTGAAATGGCTGGAGGACAAAGCTCCACGGAAGGTTATTGTGGTTCCAAAGAAAATCATCAACATAGTATTATAGATACTTTATGAAAAAGATCCCATTTATTATCGGAGCAGCAGTAGTGCTAATTTCAGTTTTTGCATGGTTAATGTTCGGCTGGAGTAGTGATCCATCTACAATCGAAGATATGGAAATAGCTGATCATGAGAACATGGAGAAGCATATTGAGTATATCTACGAGATACCGCTAGACTCTTTTGAAGTAATTAAAGGTATAGTGGGAAGAAACCAGATGCTGGGAAATATTCTTACGCCACATGGGGTCACAAACAGACAGCTATACGATATCTCAAATCTTCCATCGGAAACATTAAACGTCAGGAGAATTAAAGCAGGTAATAAGTATGCGCTCTTTATTGAAAAGGACAGTCTGCAGAATGTTGCCTATTTTGTATATGAGAAAGACCTGGTTAACTATGCTGTCATTCATTTTGAAGACAGCATTCATGTAGAGCAAAAAGCCAAACCCGTAATTGTAAGAACAGAAGAGGTATCGGGGGAGATTCATTCGAGTCTGTGGGAATCATTTATGGACATTAACGTAAACCCATTTCTGGCTGTAGAGCTAAGTGAAATCTTTGCCTGGTCGATCGATTTTTTTGGTGTACAGGAGGGAGATCGCTTCAAAGTGATCTATGATGAATCGTATGTGGATAGCAATTCAATAGGAATTTCTACTATACATGCAGCATGGTTTTTTCATTCCGGTCATGAATTCTGGGCCATACCATTTGTACAGGACAGTGTGAGAAGCTATTTTGATGAAGAGGGAAATAGTCTTCGAAAGGCATTTTTAAAAGCACCACTTCGTTTCTCCAGAATCAGTTCGGGTTTTTCAAATTCCAGGATGCATCCTATTTTAAAGATTCGCCGGCCGCATCATGGAGTTGATTATGTAGCACCTTTAGGAACGCCTGTTCATGCCATTGGCGACGGACAGGTATTTGCACGGGCCTACCAGCGTGGAGGCGGCAACTATGTAAAGATCAAACACAACAGTGTCTATTCAACCACCTATATGCATCTGAGTAGATTCGGGAAAGGGATTGCAGTGGGGACTTACGTTAAGCAAGGAGATATTATCGGTTATGTGGGAAGTACAGGATTATCCACCGGAGCTCACCTGGATTTCAGGTTTTACAAGAACGGGCAAGCTATTAATCCTCTAAAAGTTAAAGCACCTCCCGTTGAACCGGTTCACGACACGCTAAGAGTTGATTACGAACTGGTAATGAATAGTATGATGAATGCCTTGAAAAAGATACCGGGTATTGTGGAATAAATTCAATTTCTCTCCTGAATAAAAAGGGTGTCTGGAAAACCAGACACCCTCTTGAAATATATTGGGTTGATAAATGTTTCTTACATCATTCCGCCCATACCACCCATGCCACCCATACCACCTGGTGCTCCACCCGGCATTGGCATCTCTTCTTCAGGCTGGTCAACAAGCACACATTCAGTTGTCAGGAACATACCTGCAATTGATGCAGCATTTTCCAGTGCAACGCGAACAACTTTTGTAGGATCAATAACACCTGCTTCATACAAATTCTCATACTTATCAGTGCGTGCATTGTATCCAAAGTCTCCCTCAGCTGCTTTTATCTTTTGTGCTACAACAGAGCCTTCAAGACCAGCATTCTCAACGATAAGACGAAGAGGTTCTTCAACTGCACGACGAATAATTGCAATACCTGTAGTTTCGTCGTCATTGTCCCCTTTAAGTTTATCCAAAGAACTTACCGCCCTGATGTAGGCAACTCCACCACCTGGAATAATTCCCTCTTCAACTGCTGCACGAGTAGCACTCAACGCATCATCAAAACGATCCTTTTTCTCTTTCATTTCAACCTCAGATGCAGCACCTACATAAATAACTGCAACTCCGCCGGCCAGTTTTGCCAAACGTTCCTGAAGTTTCTCACGATCATAATCTGAACTGGTAGTTTCAATCTGCTTACGGATCTGGTTAACCCTTGCATCGATCATTGACTTATCGCCTAAACCGTTAACAACAGTTGTATTCTCTTTATCGATAGTTACTTTCTCAGCTTGTCCCAGCATTTCCAGTGTTACACCTTCCAGTGTAAGACCTTTTTCATCAGAAACTACTGTACCACCTGTAAGAATTGCAATATCCTCGAGCATTTCTTTTCTTCTGTCACCAAAACCCGGAGCTTTTACAGCTGCGATTTTCAATGAACCCTGAAGTTTGTTTACAACCAATGCGGTCAAGGCCTGTCCATCAATATCTTCAGCAATAATCAGCAGAGGTCTGCCCTCTTTTGCAGTTGCTTCCAAAACAGGAAGGATATCATTTACTGTTGAAATCTTCTTATCATAAATAAGAATATATGGATTCTCCAGCACTGCTTCCATCTTCTCTGTGTCAGTAACAAAGTAAGGAGAGATGTAACCGCGATCGAATTGCATTCCTTCTACCAGGTCAACATATGTATCTGAAGATTTTGACTCTTCAATAGTAATCACACCTTCTTTTTTCACCTTATCCATTGCTTCAGCAATAAGGTCCCCGATAGAGTTATCGTTGTTGGCTGAAATAGAAGCTACCTGCCTGACTTTTTCAGTATCGTCACCAACAGATTTAGTTTGGCTAATCAAATTCTTAACGATTGCAACAACAGCTTTGTCGATACCTCTTTTCAGGTCCATTGGATTTGCTCCTGCAGTAACATTTTTTAGTCCTACATTAATAATTGACTGAGCGAGCACAGTTGCAGTTGTTGTACCATCACCAGCATCATCATTTGTCTTGGAAGCTACTTCCTTCAGCATTTGCGCACCTACATTTTCAAAAGGATCAGAAAGTTCAATCTCTCTCGCAACAGTTACACCATCCTTGGTTATCTGTGGTCCACCAAATTTTTTCTCAATAACAACATTGCGTCCTTTAGGACCCAAGGTTACTTTCACAGCGTTTGCCAATGCATCAACCCCTTTTTTAAGGTTGTCACGGGCTTCAATATCAAATTTCAGCTCTTTTGCCATAATTCTTATTTTTAATTGTTTGTTTTGCTTTTATGAAATAAATAAAACGTCGGATTGCGACATCAGAAGATAATCATCTCCATCGATTGTCAATTCCTGACCGCCATATTTCCCGTAAAGAACAATATCACCCACTTTGATCTCCATGGGCTCGTCGCTCTTATCGGCTCCAACCATAATCACTGTTCCTTGCTGAGGTTTCTCCTTTGCTGATTCAGGAATAATAATACCACCTGACGTTTTCTCTTCAGCCTCTGAAGGCTTGACCAGAATTTTCCCTGCAAGAATACGACCTTTAAGTTCTGCCATTTTAAATTTTTTTATTGTAGTTCAACATTATCAAAATCGCTATTTTGTTATCATATTTTGTGCCAAAGCGATTCTAGCCTTCAATTCTCAATTCTTTCCGACAAAATTGCACCTGCAAGAATGAACTACGATTTCAACAAACAAGTTGAAACAAGCACTAAACTACTGATTATCCATATTTTACCTGAAATAAACGAGGGTTTACCATAAAAAAAAAGTGTCAGTATGTATGACATACTGACACTTCAATTTCTTATATTCTCAGCGATCTATTTGCCGTCTCCTTCGCTGTTTCCTTCTTCACCGCCAAATGACTCGGGAAGGGTTATGGGTTGCATTGAAGTATTATCCAATACAGACTGATCGAACTGACCCTGAAGCCTTGAATTGTTATTTACATCTGATGAAGGAATTGTGACTCCTGCCAGAAGACTGAAAACAATCAACGCCGCTCCAAGTATCCAGGTAGCTTTCTCCAGAAAATCTGTTGTTCTTCTCACTCCCATGATTTGGTTAGATGAGCTAAAATTAGCAGCCAGTCCACCACCTTTTGAATTCTGTACAAGCACAACCAGAATGGTTAAAACACAAGTTATACTTATTAAAACCGTAAATACAATAAACATTTTCTTAGCTATTATAAATTTGACTTATCTTTAATTTTCTCAATTTGAGCTGCAAAGTAAGCACTTTTTTCCGGATATTTCAAACTTAATCTCTCATAGGCATATATAGCCTTTGCAAACAATCCCTGCTTGATATATATCTGCGCCAGGGTATCGGTTATAAAGCTATCACTCTCTTTCACAGATCCTGCCGCCACATCACCTTTTAACCAGGTGGTTTTATCAGCTTGAATTACACCGGGCTCATTGCTAATGAATCTTTCAATGAGGTTAGGTGACTCTTGTGGTTTGATTTCAGCATCAATACCCACGGGAATTTCATTATATACCGGAGCAACGACCTCTTGTGGACTACTCTTTTTCTGCACTTCCTCTTCTTTCTCTTCTTTCTCTTCCTTCTCTTGTCTCTCTTCCTTCTCTTG
>JAUUZQ010000032.1 GCA_030589895.1 Bacteroidales bacterium | reverse complement strand
TGGATGTTCTGATATTCTTACCAGGACAATAGTCGTATTCCCGGAGATTGGTTCAAGCTTTTCTCTGGTGGGTGCAGATAATGGCTGTGATCCTTTGGCTGTGCAATTCTCAAATGGATCAACAGGAAATACAGACAGATGGTTGTGGGAATTCGGTGATGGAGGCTCTTCAACAGAGGAAAATCCTCTTCATTTATACCGCAACCTTTTTGGTCCCGGGAATTATAATTTTGATGCTGAGCTAATAGCTATATCACCATTTAACTGTAGAGACACTTCATCCTGGCCAATTACGGTAAGCCCATATATAGAAGCGAAATTTACCTATGATACTGTTGTTGCATGTTCTCCTCATGATATTGTTCTTACAGATCAGTCTATCGGGGCAGATATTTATTTATGGGATTTTGGAGACGGATCAACTTCAGATTCATTCGGACCAATTATTTCCCATCCCTATAGTAATTTAACAGACGATCCGAAAACATATACGATCATACTAAGAGTCGATAATAATGAGGGTTGCTTTGATTCTATTCAACGGGACGTGACTATTTATCCTGAGGTTACTGCAGATTTTACTCCTTTACCGGTAGATATTTGTTCTCCGGGGGAAATTGAATTTCAGAATAATTCTACCGGGGCAGCTTTATATTTATGGGATTTTGGAGATGGAGGAAGTTCAACTGAAACAAAACCAACACATTTTTATGAGCGAAACAACCTCGATCATGACACGGTATTTACAGTTACACTGGTAGCCACTTCAACAGAACTGTGCAGGGATACAATATCCTTTGATGTGACCATCCATCCATATATAGAGGCTGCATTCACAGTGCCGGATATTGTAGGATGTGATCCATTTACTATTACTATTAATAATGAGTCCTTTGGGGTTGTACAGCATTTCTGGGATTATGATGACGGATCCGCAATAGATAACACTTCTGCAGCTGAGTTCACACATATATACAATAACAATGGACCAGTTACAGAGTATTATACACTACAATTGGCCGTCAGGAATAATGAGGGTTGTGTGGATACTGTAACAAGAACAATTACGGTTCATCCTTCTATTACTGCAAACTTCTTACCTTCTCCTGTCAGTGGTTGTCATCCATTAGAGGTAACACTACAGAATCTATCCGTTAATGTTGAACCCGGGAATTACTTATGGGATTTTGGAGATGGAGCTGCATCAGTTGAAGAGAGTCCAAAACATACATTTACAAATTTTGGTACTGCAGACTCTATATACAATGTTGTTCTTAAGACATCTACTCCCGATGGAGAATGTGGTGCGATAGCAAGTTTTCCAATGGTTGTACATCCTTTGGTTGAGGTTGAATTTACTTTTTCAGAATCAAGGGATTGTACTCCTTTTGAAGTGACATTTGAGAATCTCACAATCGGAGGAATTGATTATACCTGGAATTTTGGTGATGGTGATATAATTGAAACAGCAGATCCGGGTCCTCAAACGCATGTTTTTGAGAATAATGATTTCTTAAATATTCAGGACTTTAATGTTTCCCTTTTTGCTGAAAATGCAAATTGTTCTGATGAGCTGATAAAGGTTATAAGTGTGTATCCTGATATCCAGGCATCTTTTGGAGCATCTGTTACAGAAGGTTGTCAGCCTTTGACAGTTGTTTTTACAGACCAGACTGATGGGGGTGATGCCATTTATGTTTGGGACTTTGGAGATGGGGCAACTTCAAATCTTCAGAATCCAACACATATTTTTACAAATACAGGAGCTACAGAAATAACATATACTGTTAAACTTTTGTCTATTGCCTCAAATAATGTATGTCAGGATTCTTTCTTTATGGATATTACGGTTTATCCGTTCTTGCAGGCGAGTTTCACAATGCCTGACTATCTTGGTTGTAATCCCTTTGATGTTGTGATAGAAAATTCTTCGGTAAACGGAACTCTGTTTAACTGGGATTTTGGAGATGGGAATGATTCAATCACATTTAATACCAACTCTTTTACCTACACTTATCCTAATGCAGATTTTGTAAATCAGCGGGACTATGTGATTACACTGGAAGCTGAAAATGCATTTGGATGTACCGAAGTAGTACAACGAACAATTACAGTCGAGCCGGATATACATGCTGATTTTTCAGCAGATCAGGTGCAGGGTTGTCACCCGCTTACAATTGGATTTACTGAGAATTCTGAAGGTGAGGAATATTACCATTGGGATTTTGGGAATGGTACTACATCGCAGTTGCCAAATCCTACCCAGGTGTTTACAAATATTGGAGCAAGCGATACCACATATCATGTCTGGCTCTTTGTCACGGCAGCAAATAATGAATGTAAAGATTCAATTTCGCTCGACATTGTTGTCCGTCCTTATATCAAAGCTGAATTTACCTTCCAGGATAATATCAACTGTAATCCATCTACGGTACAGTTAAACAATTCATCAGTTGGAGGAGTAACTTTTAGCTGGAATTTTGATGATGGCAACCCTCCCACAATAACCAGTGATCTGAGTTCTGTAACGCATATTTTTACAAACACAAGTTTTGATAATATTGAATCATACGATGTAATACTTACTGCTCAAAATGGTGTCTGCTCCGATCAGGTCACCAAAATAATTGAGGTTTATCCCGATATTGAAGCGATATTTACTGCTTCTACCTATGAAGGGTGCCACCCACTTGATGTTGTCTTTACAAACATAAGTAAGGGAGGTTTCACTTATACATGGGAATTTGATGATGGATCATCAAGTGATGAAACAGCACCAAGACATATATTCAATAATTTTACGGATGCTCCGATTACCAGACAGGTTAAATTGATTGCCACTTCAGAATACAATTGTCCACATGAGATGACGGCAAATATTACAATTCATCCAACACCGGTTGCCCGATTTGAGACAGATCGTTTAATTGATTGTCCGCCATACAACATGCAATTGACCAATACCAGTCTCAATGCCGATACTTACTCCTGGAATTTTGGCGATGGGAGTGCACTTGATCCAAGTGGTGCAGCAGTTATTAATCATATTTATGACAATGATACACCGGATATTCTAGGCAATAATCTGACACTAACGGCCATGACAAACTATGGCTGTGTTGACGTGAAAGAACAAGAAATATATGTTTACCCGAAAACAATAGCAGATTTTAGTTCCAACAGGGAAGGATGTAGTCCTTTAGCGGTTCAGTTTATAAACGAGTCGGTTCGTGGGAACATTTTTTTGTGGGACTTTGGAGATGGTTCAAATTTATCTGTTACAGATCCAACGAATATCTATTTCAACCTTACCGGACAAGATACTTTCTACGAAGTATTATTGACCTCAATTTCTAACTACGGATGTGTTGATACAACAACAGATACAATTTTTGTTTACGCCCAGCCGGATGCAGAGTTTACGGTAAGCCCTTCGCATCAGAATTATCCGAATGCAACAGTTAGTTATACGAATCTTACTGATGCCGGAAATTGGGATTATCAATGGGATCTTGGAGATGGCGCAGCATCGTCATTGGAAGATCCTGATGATCATACTTATGCTACCTGGGGAGATTATGTTATCACGATGAGTGTTTCTTCTGCATATTGTTCAGATGAGATTTCGCATAGTATACGCATATTCCCGGCACCTCCAATAGCTGAATTGGATACTGTTTATCCGGGTTGTGAACCGCTGAATGTACAATTTATAAATAATTCTTTCTATGGTGCAGATTACCTTTGGGAGTTTGATGATGGAAGCTCTTCAACGAAGTTTGAACCATTTCATGTTTTTGAAAAAGCAGGCTTATATAATGTGAAGCTGACTGTAAGCGGAGAAGGCGGAATTGATTATTCGTATAAGGAGATTGAAGTTTACAAGATGCCTATAGTTGATTTTAAGGTAGTTCCTGAAATGGTGATGTTGCCGAATGAGGATGCCAGGTTCTTTAATCTGACTCGCTATGGAGACTATTACATGTGGGATTTTGGAGATGGAAATACCTCTTCTGATGAGAGTCCTTATTATCTTTATTCTGAAGTTGGAGAATATGTGGTTACACTCGAAGCGTGGACCTATGATGGATGTTATGATCTACTCGTAAAAAATTCGGCTGTTCTTGTTAAGGGAGAAGGAGTAATAGTTTACCCCACAGTTTTCAGACCGGATATGACTGGTCCAAATGGAGGGTATTTCGATAGTATGTCGCCCGAAAGAAATAATATTTTCCATCCTTTGTTTGAGGGTGTTCGGGAGTACAAACTTGAGATATACAACAGATGGGGCGAGAAGCTATTTGAAAGTAATGATGTGAATATTGGCTGGGATGGGTATACCAAAGGTGTTCTCTGTTCACAGGCTGTATATATCTGGCAGGTTTCCGGTACTTATGCCAATGGTGAAGTTTTCAGACAGGTAGGGGATATCACGCTTCTTCATCACCCCAAGGATTGAGATTGTTATTTTCTTTTTATCCCGCTTAAATAATCCATACAGCAGTGTAACTCAATCACAAAAATTTTAATATCTTTGCAAGCCTTATTTCAAGCCCAGGTGGCGGAACTGGTAGACGCGCTAGGTTGAGGGCCTAGTGACCTTATTTGGTCGTGCAAGTTCGATTCTTGTTCTGGGCACATTTTTAAGAAAGAGTTCTTTTTTTATCGGTATTGATTTGCCCAGATGGCGGAATTGGTAGACGCGCTAGTTTCAGGGACTAGTGTACGCAAGTACGTGAAGGTTCGAGTCCTTTTCTGGGCACATAAAGCGAAAATGATTTATTCATTTTCGCTTTTTTTATTTAATTTGTATTGATGTAGGTATATTCAATTGAATAAAATAACTCGATCACTGTTTTCGTTATCATTTGACTGAGTATCTTTGCTCCCGAATATCTTATCATAGTAATCAATATGCACCGCATTTTCTTATTTGTATTTGGATTATTTTTTATGTCAGGCATTTTTGCCCAGAGCGAAGTAATGTTGCCTGTGAATGAAAGCGATACAATAAGCTCTGAATCAATTCTGTTCACACCTGAATCTGCCTCAGCCTTCCTGGAAAACCTGCTGGAGACTGATGATTTATGGAGGGGGAGCGATGAGGATATGAAATATTCCATCGAGCGACTGGTAGATTATGCCAAAGAATCATTCGACAGCATTGCACCCAGGTTGATGTCCTTTCAATTCGATTCAGTGAATTTTAGTGAGGTAGCTTTTATACGGGCCGACACAATGGGATTGAACTGGCTGAACGATTCTAGCTTTATATTCTCTACTATAGATATGGAGAGAGAGCCTTTTTTAACAGAGGAGATCATCGTGGAGCAGGAGGATCACCTTGAGTTTCTTTTCGCTGATTCCTTGCCTGATATTGCTGTACTATTGGATTCTATATTTCAGAATCCGGATACCATATTAAATGTCTACATAGACTCCCTTTACCTTGATTCTATGCATGTTCAACTTTATTCGATCTCCGGACAAGAATTTACTCCCCCAATTTCATTACCGGAGGATATGAGTCATTTCACTTTTTTATCTGATTCGTCTGGCATTATTTTTTCTGATACCGTTTGGGCAATGGTGGCCAATGAAGACTCTCCTTTTTATATTCTTCCGAATGAAAAAATGACAGATTCGCTGAAGTTTGCCGTTGAAGAGTTGCTTCACTATACTGTAGAGCGTGATTCAGTGCAGCTACTCATAAGTGATATTAACGGACACAAGACTCCATTCTGGATTGGAGCAGGGAAACAAGATTTGTATCGTTTCTGGGTGAAGAATTATAGAAATGACTCTATTACTATATGGATGGGGAATCCTGCTCGCAATAATCTTTCACTCTACCTGGAGGATGAGGTGAATATTAACCGGATGACTAAAAAAGTGATCGATGATGTACCGTTTACGCTTGCACAAGCTGAAACTTCTCTGGCTGAAATTGAAACCCTGAAAAAAGTACCGATCTTCTGGGAATATGATCTTGCTACTTCTTTTGCTTTCAGTCAGGCACTGCTCTCCAAATACTGGGCCAAGGGGGGGCAAAGTTCAATATCAACCTTGATTGATATAAAGGGTGAAGCAAAATATAACGACACCCGGAAGAAACAAAAATGGATAAGCAGCGGTCGTCTGAAATACGGTTCTATCTTTTCGGGGGATTATGGATTGAGAACGAATACTGATATTTTTGAGATCAACTCCCAATATAACAAGGTGATCCAGGGAAAATTTGATTTCAGTACTGTATTTTACATGAAGAACCAGATATCTAAAGGGTATAACTATCCGAACGATTCAGTGGCGGTCTCAAAATTTCTGAATCCTGGGACATTTACCATCGGTATAGGTGTGGAGTATAAGCCCTTTAAGCATACTCAAATAAACTTCTCACTACTTTCTTACAAAAATACATTTGTTCTGGACACTGCTGTCATTAACCAGACACATCATGGTATTCAAGCTGACAGGCGCACAAAGCAGGAGCTGGGTGGACAGCTGGTGATGAAGAATAAGCTGACAATCATGAAGGGCCTGGAGATAAATAATTCATTAAGGATGTTTGCCAGCTATTCAGCACGACCAATGAATATTGACTTCGATTGGGAGATTAACCTCAAGAAGCAATTCACATGGTTTTTTGCAGTATCAGCAAATTTTCATATGATATATGACAAGGATATTCTCTTTTCAATCACTGATGACATGGATCAACCCGTTTTACTGCCAGATGGTAAGCAATTGAAGGAGCCCAGACTGCAGTTTCGGGAGTTTGTTGGTGTCTCCGTTGCTTTTAAATTCTAAATGGATCAGGGACTTAGCAACTTAATTTTATCAGTCATCTGAAGTGAGCGGTAAAGCTGTATAAGCTGATCCTTAATATTCTGGTCATCGGGAGCTTTTTTGTAGGCTGTCTCAAGCCATGAAATTGCATTTTTCCGAGCCTCAACAGACTTTGCAATCTCTTGCTTGTAGACGCTATTGTCGTTGATTAATCTAGCATTTTGTTTTTTCTCCACCCCAATATTAAAATAGCATGTTCCGATGTTGCTATACGAGCTTAGCTTTTCAGGATCAACTTCAATTGCCTGTTTGTATGCTTCAATGGCTTGTTCATACTTTTCATTCTTTTGGTATACCAGTCCCCTGGTAAAAGGATAAATATATTTTTCCGGATTTCTTACCGAAGCGCTGTCCAGTATAACTATCGCTGCTTCACAATTATCTGAATCGTAAAGTAGATCCACAAAAACAAGCACCAGGTCTTCATTCTTCTGATATTGTTCAATCCCCTCTCTCAAAACCAATTCTGCATTGCTTGTGTCTCCGGATGCAAGGTGAATTTCATAAAGCAAATGCGGAACATTTGGTGAGTAGTTCATTTCATTCAGCCTGTTGAGATAGCTGATCGACTTTTTTAAATCATCGCTTTTATAAGCGGCCAGAGCGGTATTGTAGACAAGGTTAGAGTCAAGTTCCACCGAGACTATGTAACTTTCGCTTATCTCCAGTGCATTTTCATATGCTTTAAGAGCCCGATCATACTTCTTTCCCTTATATTCTTTAAGACCCAGTGTTAAAAAATCATTCGCTAAAAGAACATAGATAGGTTCCAGCTGATCTGTAATTCTCTGATTTCTCTTCAAGGTGAGAGACTTTTCGAAAGAATCATAGGCGACAAATAATTGATCAGGATAGAGCTCATACATTTTTTTATCATCATCTTTTATGCCTTTCTGATATGCTTTCTGACACAAAAGACCGCGGGCATACCAGGTTTTCGCCCAATCCTTGGTTTTATTATCCTCCAAAGCCTCCTCGATGGCTTTTTTTGCTTCAACATATTTTCCGTTTTCAATCAGTTGAAAGGCAGCAAACACATTGGTTCGCTGTCCATGTATGTTGAGGAATATTCCACTTAGAACTGCCAATATGAGAGTGGTTTTTTTCATAAAAAACAATAATCAGATTTATCTTGAATAAATAAACGTAAATTTTGATTATCAATTATGTCTGTAAAGATAAAAAGAATGGATTGATAAATTCTGATGATAGTTCGGAAATGTTTGATTTTAAGGAGTTGCTGTACTACCTGATCACACGTCCGGATGCACTTCCACCCATCAGACTTTCCACTTCTTCCCTGGTCACAAAGTTAAAGTCCCCATCAATTGAATGGCAAAGGCAGGATGCTGCAACAGCAAATCTGACTGCATCTTCCAGCTTGGAAAGTTCTGGTGTATTTAGTGCATAAATCAGTCCTGAACCAAAAGAATCTCCTCCTCCAACACGGTCGACTATGGCTTTGATTTCATAGGGAGAATATTTATTATCTGATAAAGGAGCAAAATATGACTGATCTGTTTCAGCATCGTATAACATCGCACCCCAGTTATTATGTGTGGCAGAGATACTTTCCCGCAAGGTGATAGCTACCTTTTTTACATTTGGAAACTGCTCAATAATTTTTTTAGCAACATCCTCGTATTTAGCCACATCCAGTTTACCGTTGTGTATATCGGTATTCTCAGCTGAAATTCCCAGGACATCGTGTGCATCTTCTTCATTTGCAATAACCAGATCCACATAAGGCAGTATTTCTCTCATAACCTTTTGTGCAAGCACACCCGGAGATGTCCCCGGCTGCCATTTCCATAATTTCTTTCTGAAATTCAGGTCACAGGAAACGGTTAATCCTGCTGATTTTGCCTCTTTTACAGCAAAAGCTGTTGCTTCGGCTGAGATTTCAGTGAGTGCAGGTGTAATTCCTGTGGTATGAAACCATCCAGCATCAGCTAATAATTCACTCCAATTATAGTCCGAACCCGGTGTCAGGGAAACTGAAGAGTATTCCCTGTCGTATATTACACGACTTGGACGCTGGTTGACTCCTTTTTCCATGAAGTAGAGTCCCAATCGGCCATAATCGACCTTTTTTATTCCTGAAATATCAACATTAAGACTTTTTAGTTTGGAAATACAGGCTTCTGAGATGTCATTATCGGGCAATGCAGTAACAAACCTTGCCTTTGCTCCCAACAGAGCCAAAGATGCTGCCACATTGGCTTCTGCACCTCCAAATGTCATATTTTGCCTTCCTGGCATACTCTGAATGAATCGTTGAAAACCATCTGGGCAAAATCGGCCCATTACCTCACCAAACGTAACTATTGTCTTCATAATATGGATATACTATTTTCGGGTTTTATCTATAATTTTTCTGATTTCCATTGCATTGCTTGTGATCAAATCCCAGTTTTCAGAATGGATCATTTCTCTTTTTGCCAACCAGGATCCACCAAGTGCGATTACCATAGGGGAGTCGAGGTAAGAGTTGGCATTTGCACTGCTCAATCCTCCCAGGGGAATGAATTTTAGGCCCAGGTATTTGTAAGGTCCGGCAATGGTATTAAGGTAATTTAATCCTCCGGATGCTTCAGCCGGAAAATATTTCAATACCCTGCATCCTGATTCAACGGCAATTTCAATATCAGTAGGACTTGCAATACCTGGTGCGAATGGAAGCCCATGCTCCTTAGCGGCTGCAATTACCCTGGGATTACATCCGGGTGCTACAGCGAAAGCAACACCAGAAGAAGCAGCTATCTTAACCTGGTCAGTGTTCAGAACCGTACCTAATCCAAGCATTATTTCGGGAACCTCATTGATGATTGCTTTTGCAGCATCCATGGCAACAGGTGTTCGCAGTGTAAGCTCTATGGAGTCAACTCCTCCGGCAAGCAAGGCCCTGGCGACTGGCACCGCATGTTTCAATTCATCAATTTCCAATACAGCAATGACGCCGGCATTCTCTATTCTTGAAATTATTTCAGATGACATGGCATCTTCTGAGGTATATGGCATATTGTTACCTTTGTTACGTAATTAGTGCTAAATATAAAGTTTCGGTTGTATTTGACTAACAGATCTTATGTAAAGATAGGGATATTCATTCATTCTTCTATATGTCTCAGGTGACGATTCTTTTTGTCCTCCTGGTTTTCAATTATAGCTTCGGCTTATGCCTGATATTACTATAATAAAAAACATAACATTACCGTCAAAAAAACTAATCAGCCCTGGTCATTGTCAGCTTTCCATTTTGTATCCCTTTAATGGAGATTAATTTATCTGATAGCTCAGTTAATCGACTTGCAACACCTTTAATAGCAATTATTTCCATGTGTTTTGACTTGTCGAGTATAAATCTTTGGGCTGATAATATTTCTTGATGATAATTCTCTGCTATCTCTGCAATACGGTTTTGGATTTCACGGCGATGCGGGTCATATAGTAAAGTTACCGAACCTGCAACGTAGTTATTGCATTGCCATTTTTCCTCAGCAATATTCTTATTGATCAAATGTCGGATCGCTTGTGAACGATTTGAGAAGTGATTGATTTTTACATATTCATCCAACATCTCTAAGAGATCTTGCTCTAATGATACACCAATTCTTGAAACTGTCATCGTAACACAAATTTAGAAATAGTAATATTATTACAAATGTATAAAATTTGTCTTATGCTGGTGTAGTAATATGTATGCAAGATTAGTTTTAATTAATTACTGCATTTTTAGATAAAATAGTTTGGGTGGCTACATCATAAATCTTCTGCTTTTTTTATTGGATTTTTTACGATAGTTTTATCACGAGGAATAAAACATAGCTAATTCTTGTACTATGAATGAATATATAGCCGAACTAATTGGGACATTCTTATTGATACTTTTGGGAAATGGCGTAGTTGCAAATGTTGTGTTAACAGGAACGAAAGGCCATAATAGTGGTTGGATTGTTATATCAATCGGCTGGGGGCTTGCTGTTTTTGTTGGTGTTGCAGTTGCCGGACCTGTTTCTGGTGCGCACATAAATCCTGCTGTTACTATTGGACTTGCCATGTCGGGTCTGTTTCCGTGGGCAAAAGTTGCTATGTTTATTATATCTCAACTTCTGGGGGCATCTTTAGGTGCATTAGTTGTGTGGTTATTTTATCGGGATCATTTTAAGCAGACTGAAGATGCAGGAGCAAAATTGGCTTGTTTTTCTACTGGACCAGCGATTCGAAAAACCTCCAGCAATATGTTAAGTGAGATTATCGGGACATTTGTATTGGTATTTGTGATTCTGTATATAGGAGATGCTTCATTGGATTTGCCCGGAGTAGAGAATCCCAAAATTGGTCTCGGGACCCTGGGAGCTCTTCCTGTTGCTTTTCTGGTTATCGCTATTGGACTCTCGTTGGGAGGAACTACCGGTTATGCTATAAATCCTGCAAGAGACTTGGCCCCGCGTATTATGCATTCAATTCTTCCCTTGAAAAATAAGGGAACCAGCGATTGGAAATATGCCTGGATACCTGTTGTGGGACCAATCATTGGCGCACTCATTGCCGGTGGTCTGTTTCTTCTTCATGAAGGAATATTTGGATAGTATTTGCAGATTCCTTCCGGTGCAACGAAAAAGTAAACAGATTTTTATTTATACTGTAAATTCAGGAATTCTATCATTCTTTTTTTTCTATTTTAAGATTAACTTTGGTGAAAATTGTATACTGCTTGCATGTCGGATGGCATAAGGCTTATTTAATAAACTATAATTATGAAAAGAGACATTGACATATTTAATCTCCTTGAGATGGAACATCAACGCCAGAAGCATGGTATTGAACTGATTGCATCTGAAAATTTTGTAAGTAAGCAAGTGATGGAGGCGATGGGCTCCTGTCTGACAAATAAATATGCAGAGGGCTACCCTGGTCACAGATATTATGGAGGTTGTGAGGTTGTTGATGAAGTTGAGCAGCTTGCAATAGACAGGTTGTGTGAAATCTATGGTGCAGAATATGCCAATGTTCAACCTCATTCCGGCGCTCAGGCAAATATGGCTGTATTTCTTGCAGTGCTTAAACCGGGTGATACCTTTATGGGCCTCGATCTTTCACATGGAGGTCACCTTTCTCATGGTTCTGCTGTAAACAGTTCGGGGTTATTGTATAATGCTATCTCTTACGGACTGGACAGGGAAACAGGTAAGGTTGATTATGATGCTATGGAAGAGAAGGCTCTTAAAGAAAGACCAAAAATGATTATTGGCGGTGCATCGGCTTATTCACGTGAGTGGGACTATGCCAGGATGCGTGTCATCGCAGATAAAATTGGTGCACTATTTATGGTGGACATGGCTCATCCTGCTGGTTTGATTGCAGCGGGCCTGCTTGAGAATCCTTTGAAGCATGCTCATATTGTAACATCCACAACACATAAAACACTTCGGGGACCTCGTGGAGGAATTATTCTGATGGGAAAAGATTATGAGAATCCCTGGGGGAAAGCAACAAAAAAAGGAGTTGTCAGGAAGATGTCATCATTATTGAATTCTGCAGTATTTCCGGGAATTCAGGGTGGACCTCTTGAACATGTTATTGCTGCTAAGGCAGTTTCTTTTGGAGAGGCGCTCACTCCGGAATTCAAGACATATCAGGAGCAGGTGAAGGTAAATGCAAATGAGATGGCCAAATCATTTATTGAAAAGGGATACCAGGTTGTTTCGGGAGGTACAGATAACCATTCAATGCTAATTGATCTGAGATCAAAAGTTCCTGATATTACAGGCAAGCAGGTCGAAAATACACTTGTGCTGGCAGATATCACCGTGAATAAGAATATGGTTCCATTCGATTCAAGATCTCCATTCCAAACCAGTGGAATCAGGGTCGGAACACCTGCCATATCTACCCGTGGCGTTAAACAGGATTTGATTCCGGAAATTGTTTCATTGATTGATGAGGTGATAACAAATATTGATGAAAAGGATGTCATTGCCAGTGTGAAGAAGAAGGTGAATGCAATGATGATGGATTATCCAATGTTCGCCTAATGGAAACGATGGAGTGGTATCTATATTTGGCTGTAATTGCTGTTGGATTCATAGCTGGCTTGATTAATACGTTGGCAGCAGGTGGTTCTCTGCTTACATTGCCTTTAATGATTGCACTCGGTATTCCATCTACCAATGCGAATGCAGTTAACAGGATAGCCATTCTTCTACAGAATATTGTTGCAGTAAGGAAATTCCAAAAGAAGGAGGTTCTTCAGTTAAAACAGGATTATAAGATAGGCATTCCGGCAGTCATTGGATCGATTGCAGGAGCTTATATAGCTACAATTATCGAAGCACCAGCTATGGATACTGTGATTGGTGTGGTGATGATAGTGATGTTTGTACTTATTCTTTTGAATCCAAATAGCTGGGTAAAAAATAGAGAAAACAGACCCCCAATTCCTTTGTGGTTACAATATATTGTCTTCTTTTTTATTGGTATGTATGGTGGATTTTTACAGGCAGGAGTTGGTTTCTTTCTGCTCATGGGACTGGTCCTGGGCAGTGGCTTTGATCTGGTAAAAGCAAACGGACTGAAGGTGTTGATCATACTCATGTACACTCCGATAGCGCTTACGATGTTTATTGTAAGTGGTTTGTTGACATGGGAATTTGTAGTGATAGGATTGTTTCTCGCAGCAGGAAATATACTGGGTGCAATACTAGGTGTAAATATGGCTGTCAAGAGGGGTGCTAAATTTCTGAGATATATGTTAATGGTAGCTATACTGATAGCTTCCATAAAACTATTAATTCCACAAATTCAAGGATTATTCTCTTAGGATCAGGGTTGAATAGTATACTTGATCCAGCCTGTTTGCTTATAAGCAGCATTTGGATCATTATTGAATTTGGTTTTTCTTGCAGCGGCAACCACAGCATCGTAAATACATTTGTCACTGAAGGTTGAAGTAAGAACTGTGGCTACAATCACATTTCCTGATCTGTCGACCTGAATCTCAACTTTAACAGTTATTCTACTTGTGACCTCACAATTATCCACGTCTGGAATAGGAACAGTGCCAACCACCTTTCTGCTACCCAGTCCAAATGATATCCCATCTCCCAGTCCGCTGCCATCACCATAGTTTGTGGCATCTGGTGTACCTGTAGTAACCCCTTGATTTGTACCTGTACCCGGATTAATACCTTCTGATCCATCATCCACATCAACACCCTGTCTGCCAAAAGTATTTTTTCCCATATTGTCAAGCCGGTCGATCTTTTCCTGTTTTACACGTTCTATTTCTGCAAGACGAATACGTTCTGCTTCTTCTTCACGTCGAATCCTGTTCTCTTCCTCTATTCTGATACGCTCATCTTCTTGCTCTTTACGGATGCGCTCAGTTTCTATCTGCTGCTTTCGAATCTCTTCGGCAGTTGGTTTTGGGTCTTCTTTTATGGGTGTTTCTTCGACATCCTGTGTATTGTCAACTGGAGTTGCTTCCTCGTAAACAGGATCTGCGGGAGCAGGATCAGCTACACTTTCTTCAATAAGTTCTGGTACTGCCTGTGCAATTTCCAATTCAGGATCTCCAGCATTGGATTCGTCTCCTTTGGGTTCTATAAATCCGAATCCGGTATCATCAGTACCAAAATTAACCAGGATGCCTTCTTCTTCAGGAGGAGGGTCAGGAAAGGTTAATCCACCCAATATCAGCAGGGCAAGAATAAGCCCGTGCGTAAAAAGTGTTCCAAATAAACCTCTTCTGTTAATTTTCATTATACCAATGTTTAGTTGGCTGGTTTGGTACCAAGTATCACTTTGTAACGATGCCGCTTCGCAATATTCAATAGAGAAAAAACTTCTTCCATATTCAGGTTTTGATCAGCGTTAAGTCTAATGGTAGGGGTCTCTCCAAATGGCTCCAGTTTCTTGAGTAATACCGATTCTAATTCAGAAATAGTATAAGTCTGATCATCAACATATATTGTTTTGTCTGATGTAATTGAAATAACCAATACCGGGTTTGACTGGGTCTGATTATTACTCTCTGGAAGTTGTACATCCTGGGAAGCCGGAACAATCAGGGTTGAGGTGAGCATAAAAAATATCAATAGAAGAAATACAATGTCTGACATCCCCGACATTGCAAAAGTTATACTTCTTTTATTGCGTGATTCTATGGCCATTATAATTGTTTTAGAACCACCGTATAATTCTTTTCAGCTGCAACATTCATCACTTTTACAGCATCTCCTACTGTTACCTGTGGTGATGTGACAATCTTTATAGCAGGCTCTGCTTGTCCTGCAAGTTTAATATCCAGTATATTTTCCAGATTCTCAAATTGAATATTTACTCCGTCAACAGTAATCCGTAAGTTACTGTGAATGATTATAGTTGGAACTTTATTTTCAACATTAACAGGCGTTTGTCCCCTTGAAGGAAGTAACATTTTTAGTGCATTTGGGGCAATAAGGGTTGAAGTTAACATGAAAAAGATGAGCAATAGAAAGACGATATCTGACATGCCAGACATGCTAAAATTATTCATTACTCTATTTTTCGATCTAATCCCCATCTATTTTTTATTTAGCAGGTTCATTTAGCAGATCAATAAATTCAGTTGAACTTGCTTCCATGGTATTGATTACTTTATCAACACGGGCAACCAGTGTATTATATGCAAAGAATGCAATGATACCAACTATCAGTCCTGCAACAGTGGTGATAAGTGCTGTATAAATACCTCCGGAGAGCGCTCCTACGTCAATATTATTACCCGCTGTGGACATCTCATGAAAAGCCTGAACCATTCCAATGACAGTCCCCAGGAAGCCTATCATCGGTGCCCCACCGGATACAGTTGCAAGTGTAGGTAATCCTTTTTCCAGTTTATAGACCTCAAGTTTCCCAACATTCTCAATGGCTGCATTTACATCATTGAGGGGTCTGCCGATTCTTGAAATTCCTTTTTCGATCATTTTTGCCACCGGATTATCTGTAGCCTGACAAAGTGTTTTTGCAGCATCCACCTTTCCATCCATGATATAGTCTTTGATCCGGTGCATGAAATTCTGATCAATATGTGCAGCACGCTTAATGGCGAACCATCTTTCAAAGAATATATATACAGCCACAAGACTAAGTATTACAATGGGTATCATCACCCAGCCTCCTTTGATAGCCATATCGATAAATGATTCTCTTGCCGATCCATCAGTCAGTGTAGTGTCAGCAACTACATTTTGCAGTAATATCAACATATTCATGTGTTTATAATCAATAATTATTTAGTGGCGAATATATATAAAAAAACGAGATATACCGGATTGTAGTATATCTCGTTATTAAGAAAATAAATATTTTTTCAACAAGCTAAGGTCAACTCAGAGTGAGCTATACATGACCTAATAACATTGCTTGCAGATAATAAACACCGGCACCGGCGATATAACCAATAAATGCAAGCCAGGATATTTTTTTAAGATACCAAATGAAATCTATCTTTTCCATACCCATTGCAGCAACACCTGCTGCAGAACCAATAATCAATATAGATCCACCTGTACCGGCACAGTAGGCTAAAAACTCCCAGAACAGTCCATCCTGAACAAAATTTTGGGCATAATGAAGTGCTTCCGGATCTGTTATGGCAGCAAGGGAGGCAGCGGTTTCAATATCATACATACCCATAGCTCCTGCTACAAGGGGAACATTATCCACTATGGCCGACATTACGCCAATTGCCAGGTCGATGAGGAAGATATTTCCAAGCTTATCATCCATGAAATTAGCCATAATAGTAAGATGTCCGGCACTTTGTAGGGCAGCAACAGCTGAAAGAATTCCAAGGAAGAAGAAGATAGTTGGAATCTCAACGCTTTTCAAAATTGTGATCACACTGAGGCGATTTCTAATACCGGTTGGTTTCCTCTGGTGTAGTAATTCTGTTACCAGCCAGATTACTGAAAGGGATAACAGCATTCCCTGGTAGGGTGGAAGATGAAACACTGTTTTAAATACAGGAACAAACAGAAGACCTGCTACACCAATAATCAACATCAATTTTCTTTCCCAGGGGTCTGTCAGTATCAGCTCATCCTTTTTAACTTCCGGTCTGTTAATTTTACCTTTTAGTGTAATACTAACTATGAGTAAAGGAACAATCATGGTAACAATACTTGGCAGGATTACTTTTGCAATGATGGCTCCTGCTGTAACCTGTCCTCCGATCCAAAGCATAATTGTAGTCACATCTCCAATTGGCGACCATGCACCACCCGCATTTGCTGCGAGCACAACCATACTGGCAAAGAACCACTTGGTTTGTTTGTCAGAGATTAATTTCCTTAGCAGAGCCACCATAACAATTGTCGTAGTAAGGTTATCCAAAGCTGCAGACATAAAGAATGTCAGAACACTGATAATCCACAACAATTTAACTTTGTTCGTGGTTGTAATTTTATTGGTGATAATTTTAAATCCGTCATGTTTATCTATGATCTCAACAATGGTCATGGCACCTAATAAAAAGAAAAGGATCTCAGAGATTTCTCCCAGGTGATGTATTATCTCATGATGCACAATAAAATCCCTCATTTGATCGATCATGGATTCACTACCATGGACTGCATCTCCATGCGACAGACCTTCACTATAAGTGTTCCATGATTCGCTTAAACCAGAAGTAAAAATATCAAAGGCACCCAGGATGTAAAAGACCCATACGAGTGTTCCAATCATCAAGGCAGGTACTGCTTTGTCAACACGAAGAGGGTGCTCCAGGGCGATAGCAAGATAACCCAGAACAAAAACAACGATCATTACAATAAACATAGGGCTAGGATTTTAAATTTGAAATTAATAAGGCGTAAAATTAGGAATGATTATTAAATAACAATGAATTGATGATGTTTTTTTTAACATGAAATTGATTGTTTTTTAATCTCGCATTAAATGAATTGATAAAAACGTAATTTATCACGTCATATCCTTATATATTTCATAAGGAAATATTTGAATATGAGATAGTAAATATGAGATGCGATATATTTACTTTACTTCACCTTCACTCTCTTCCTTCAAAACCCCCTCATTATTTAAACCCACTGGATTTTCTTCGACTGGATTTTTCTTCTTCTTACGTTTGAAGAGATCGGATAGCTTATCAAATTCGCTTCGGTAGAACAAGCCCACTCCTTGTGTATAGGGTGCAGTTGTTAATATGAAGTCATCATTAGCCCTGTTGAATGCTTTTAAACTGATTTTATCGGTCACCTTGAATTCCAGATCAAAATCACCTACTATATTTGTTGTTGGACTTCCGGGGTTTATTTCATTTCCTCCAACATCAAGGTTCCCGCTTAGTATTATTCTGTCGTCAAAGAGTTGTGTCGACAATGCCACTTCCACCTCATCACTGGTAATTTGATCGCCTGGTCTGTAATTCACACCAATATCAAAATCATTGCTTATTTGTGATAGCCAATTACTTAACTGGTTGCTCATTAGTTCACTTGCTGTAACACCTGCAGCCACTCCTCCTGTACTGATGCCACCAGCAACATCCATAAAATTGTTAATTACAAGCAGAGAGATAAATTGTCGCATTAAATCTTCATCTGTTCCAATGCTATTTTCAAGCAGGGTCCTGGTTTCAGGTTCAGCAGTAGGTAGTTCAATGCTCGGATGTATACCGGGATTACTCAGGTCGCCCTCTAACGATAGGAGACAATGAACCGTTATCCTTTTTTTCATAGTCTCATCTGGATCAGGAGAGAGATTATAAGGTGCTGCTTTTAATTCGTAAATAGCCTGAAGGTCAATTATTGCTTTTGTGGGCGAACCATTCCATACGATATTTCCTCCTGATTTTACTCTGAATTTTTTATTGATTACATTTTGAAGTGTGAAGAGATATTCTCCATCCTGTATCAGAACATCTCCAAACATCGTGAAATTTCCATTTTCATCTATTTTTATTTTTAAATTGCCACGACCGCTTGCTTCAATAATATCACCAACTTTCGGGTCGAAAATGAGTTGGACATTTGCACCAGAAGCAATTTCCAGATCCATATCCAGAGTTAAGCCTCTGACCGCCTCGGTAGCTCTATTAATGCCTTCTGGTTCAATTTCCTCGGGCCTTTTGAAAGTAATAAAATCACTTGATTGTATCTCTGAAGCATTGAATAAAGGGAGATTTAAGTTTGTAAACTTTTCAGTTAAGGCTGAGACAACAATTTCCAACTGCTCAACGGGGCCTCTTAAGGTAGCGGCTGCTGATGCGAAAATATCTCCATAAAATTGCTCATTGTCATTTCTGCGTGTCCCGAGAAAATTAAAATTATCGGCATTTAAATCAAGGTTAAAAATGAAATTTTGAAAATTTGAATTGGTGATATTCCCATTGATTATCAACTTATTATCAAATTTATCCAGGACTTCAAATTCTTCAAAGAAAATATTATTCTTATAGATTCTGATATTATCTGAAATTGAATATCTGGTTTGTGTATCTGACAATTTTAAAATAGATTCCTGGAGGTAGATATTCCCATTTAGCATTGGCTTGCTAAGAGATCCATTAACAGAAATTTGCGCAGTGCTTGAACCTTCAATTTCATCAAAGATATCGCTAAGATATGGCTGCAATATCGATAGAGGAAGCTGATACAAAGAGACATTGAAGTCCAGTAATCCAGATCCAGGTTTCATGCTTCCATTTACATCGATTGTTTTTATAGAATCTCTTATTGAAGTTAAATCAAGAGATAATTCTCTCTTCTCTTCCTCCCAATTTGCTGCAAGCGAAGTATAGCCAAATAAATAATTGTTTAAATAGAGGCTATCGACCTCCAGATTAGATATGAAGATTGGTTTTAAATGATCACTCTTTACAATGATATCCCCGGATAGTCGTCCTTCTGCATCAATACTGATTTTTTCACTGAGATCATTTATACTGCCCAGATTAATATTATTCAGTGAAATAGTGATCGCATCATCTTCTTTGTCAGAGTATCTGCCATCTGCCAGTACATATTGTTCATTACCATAAATTATCAAGCTGTCGAATGATAGAGATTTAGCTTGAACGCATATTGTAGAGGTGGGTATGTCAAACCTATTGTTATTGTAATACAACCACGAAGGATCGATTGTTAATTGATATGAGTAGTCCTCGTGGCTCTGGTAATCAAGCTTACCATTGGCTATGAAATCCCCGGAAAATCTTGGTGAAAGTTCATTGTCCCAATGAATATCGAATTTTGTCTGGTCATTATGTATAGTAGAAGTAAAGATGGGCTGAATGATCTCAAAACCTCCCGGCGAATACAACTTTTCACCTTCCAGTTCCAGCACAAAACGGCTGGTATCAACTGATGAAGACAGAGACATCACATCCATGTGAAAACCATTGTATTCAAAGTAGGGCAGGAGTCCTGTTAGAGAAAAAGTATATGCGTTATTCCCGGGTTTATAATATCCATAAATTGTGCTGCCTTCAGCAATTCTGAATTCAGGAAAGAAAAAATCCAAAATAGGATTGGCATCTTTAATCGTAATATTATATGCAAAATCGCAGATTGTATCCAGTACTTCTGTTTCCTCCGGGAATATCTCTAAATGATTATTAATAATACTTTTGAATGTTGATGGTAGATGAGACATCAGATAGTTACCGTAAATATTCGCATTAAGCAGATCTGATTCTAGAGAAATGAATGATGTGTCTGTATCGTTCCGGGCGGTCACCAGAAAATCATAAATCTGTACCTGACTACCTGTCCTTTTGAAGAAGCTATTAACCAGTTGAACTTCTCCGTTCATCTGGTCCAGCTTAATCCCCGATAGATTAGTTTTAAGCAAGAATGAAGCAAAATATTCCGGATCATCATCGCGTAAATTCAAGTAATAAGGTCTGAGATTTGCAACATCAACAGTGAAGTTAAGTTGAGGAATATTTTGTGCGAAATCAACCTTTCCGGAAAAGTTTAAATCGATATTCGGATCTTTAATGGAGAATGAGCCATCGAATGTTTTGTTGGCAATATTACCTTGAAAATCCAGATTCTGGTAGTTGTATCCATAGACTCCAAGAGAGTCTACCTTACCACTTACCAAAAGGTTGATATCTCCTGGTTTACTGGTTCCGTCTACATTTATTTTCAGTGAAATATTATCAACAAATTCTTCCTGTTTAAGCAGTTTTCCGATATGGAAATCTGAAGTTTCCAAATAGCCATTATATTTAAGGGACCGATTCGTATCCGGTTTCATATTTAAATCAAAACTTAGTCTGCCAAGATCAGTTTCAAGTTTACCGGAAGTTTCAAAATCTGTTACATATCCAGAGAACTTTCCTGAATAATTGAATGATCCAATATCCTGAGTTAATACTGAATCATTGAACAAGGCCAAATCGTAGTATGATGTGAGTGTTTTTAATGATTGAAAATCTGATTTGAATTGCTTAAAGTCGAATAGCATAAAAAGACTGTCAGGAGATTGCATGCCGATAAGCTCCATGTCGAAATTCAGTTGTGTACTATCCATATAGCTAATCTCGATGTCCTCTCCAATTAGATCCTCAAATTTTCCATGAACATTGCCGCTGAGAAAAATATCACCCTTCATCTTTTCAAGTTGCCAGAAAAAATAGGAGAGATCAGGTAGCGTCACAAAGGAGTTTGATGAGGAGATATAAGTATCTACAGAGCCATGAAATTGTTTAAAATCCTGATAGTTATTAAACCTGAAATTTACTTCAGGTATTATCGCTTTTGAATCAGGAGTATGAATTACACCTTCACTGAATGTCATAAATTGCTTTCCAATGGTTAATCCGAATGAAGCATTCTCCAGGATGAATCCTGATTTCTCAACTCCAATTACTTTAACTACATCCATGTACAGGCTACCCATTTTGGAAATAATATTTTCTACGCGTATTTCCAGATCATAAACATCCAAATCAGTGAAATCTACTCCGTAAGGTGATTGCTTTCCTAAAACAGCTGTTTTAGAGAAATGTGAATTAAAGATTTCAATTAGGTCAATTTTTAAAACTACTTTCTCTTCTGGTGGAGTAATTGTGTCTTTTAAACGATCAGTCAGGAATTTAAGGTTATTCTTCCTCTGATCATCTGTTTTTATATTAAAATAGAAATTCTCAAGTGATATACTATGAATATGAATGTCCAGCTTTTCTGGTTTGTATTTTTTTATTCTAATTCGGGTGAATTCTGAGTAGATCAATGTATCCCCCAATTGATCTTCAATTAGCAGATCATATATGTATAATCTCTTAAAGAAGCTATACTTAAGGGAAGACAGAGAGACTTCTGCTTCAATATTTTTAGATATTTTTTCTGAGAGAAATGTCGCAATTGATGTCTGAACCTGCTTGTTTTGAAAAAACAACAATCCTATGGCTGGCACAGAAATGATAACCAACAGCACAATAAGGCTTATTTTCGCAAACTTTTTAATAATTTTGACGCTATATTTATTCAAACGTGAAAAAAACAAAGATAGTTCAATAAATCACTCTATTTACGGAATTTATGAGCATAACAATTTTGGGTATAGAATCTTCCTGCGATGATACATCTGCTGCCCTTATAAAAGATGAACAGCTTCTTTCGAATGTGATAGCAAATCAGGATGTACATGTTGCTTATGGTGGCGTGGTTCCGGAGCTTGCATCAAGAGCGCATCAGCAAAACATTATTCCTGTTGTGGATCTTGCATTGAAAAGGGCAGGGGTTGAGGTGAAAGATATTGATGCTGTGGCATTTACCAGGGGACCTGGTTTGCTGGGAAGCCTCCTGGTCGGAACCTCATTTGTAAAAGGTTTTTCTCTTGCCAGGGATATTAAAATGATTGATGTGAATCATCTGCAGGCCCATGTTCTGGTTCATTTTATTCAAACTGATGAGCAATTAAAAGGTCCTGATTTTCCATTTTTAACTTTACTTGTTTCAGGTGGACATACTCAAATTGTTGTTGTTCGGAATCATTTGGATATGGAGATAATTGGACGGACTATTGATGATGCTGCAGGAGAGGCCTTTGATAAATGTGCTAAATTATTGGGTCTGCCATATCCAGGAGGTCCAATGATTGATAAATTATCGAAGGAGGGAGATCCATTTCGATTTAAATTTAATAAGCCCCGGATTAAGAACTTTGATTTCTCATTTAGTGGACTTAAAACTTCCTTTCTCTATTTTCTTCGCGATGAGCTGAAAAAAGATGAGAAGTTCATTGAAAATAACAGGAGCGACCTGGCAGCTTCCTTACAACAAACCATCATTGATATATTGATGACAAAGCTATGCAGTGCAGCCGAGTCCACAGGAATTAATACTATTGCTCTGGCAGGTGGCGTATCAGCCAACTCGGGCTTAAGAGATAAAGTAAGAGAGCTTGGTAAGGAAAGGGGCTGGGATCTGTTTATCCCCTCCTTTAGTTTTACAACAGATAATGCAGCCATGATTGCTATAACAGGTTATTATAAATATCTCTCCGGCCAATTTGCCGGGCATGATATTACACCTATGGCAAGAATGCATTTTTGAGAACTAAGGATTTTCCTGCAACTTTTCTTCGCATAAATCTGCCACACGATAAAAATTATCTTCTAAAGCTTTATTTACTCCTCTACACTCTTTGACTACATTCCTTGCCCACTGGATATATCTTTTTTTCCTTGTTATAGACCAGGAAAGAGGGTGCTTGTAGAGATCAAGCGTATTTGCTGTCTTATCTGCAATTTTAATCTTTTTGGCTTCTGTTGATAATGCTGCTGCATGTTTAATCTGAAGGGCTTTCCTCTCCTTGCTCAGAAGAGTCATGTCATCTGTAACTTCCATCACCATCTTGGTAATATGCTCGCCAAATAAAACTTTAAGTTCCTCTTCCGACGAATCTGTATCCTCCAGAACATCATGCAGAAGGGCGGCAGACAGAAGCTCGGGATCGGTCTCCCCAAAGCGCTGGAGAATTCCAGTTACTGCAATTGGATGATTAATATAAGGGAGACGATGATTGCCTTTTCTCCTCTGTAAACGGTGTTTAAAAGCGGCAAATTCCAGTGCATTCCAAACTATGTTATTTGAATCTTTTATTGGATCAGAAAACATCTTTTTACAATTAATTTTTAGGTTCCCTGTCAAAATTGTAACAATTTGCTGACTAATTCATGATTTAAGAAATAAAATTTTTTATATCTTAGAGTGAATTTTCATGAAAATGGATAGGTTAGAATTTCAACCCACAACGAAAACACCTTATGTTCTCCTTGATCCTGCTGGTAAAATAAAGTTTAAGGGCAGATCAATTCCGGAGGATGTATCACTGTTTTATGATGTACTTTTAGATTGGCTCCATGCTTATCTGGAGGAGCCCGCTGTTTTTACCGAACTTGATATTGAAATGGAGTATCTGAATAGTGGTACTTCGAAGTATATGCTAAAAATCCTAAAGGTTATCAAGGATATCGAAGAAAAGGGATATGAATTGAAGATCAATTGGGTTTATGAGGAGGGTGATGATGATATCTTTGAAAGAGGTGAGTATTATGCCTCAATCCTGGATCTGAAAATAAATTTCATTGAAATAGAATAGCATTTTTCTACAAGGAGTCGTAATATTTCATTATTTCGATCAGGCTAAGCTTACTTTTTAATTTTCACTGGCTTCATAAGTTCCAAGTGGTGAGTTTTGATCATCTCCTTGTCCAAATGCGATAAATGCAATTGTTAGAAGCATAAATACTCCAATATATTTTCTCATAATTATATTTTTATTTGTCTCTGTATTTAGCCCTCACCGAAGGTAATAATGCAGGTTAAAGTCTTAGTGTTGAAAAATATCTGAAATAACCCTCCAAAAAACTAAATGGAAATCATATGAGTTGTTATCAAGGATGAATTTATTAAAATTTATAGTGCTATCCTGATTTATATGAAAATCTTCTTCTGAATTAAAAAGGCCTGCTTTCTCAGGATGAAATTGAACCCCAATTACATTTTTAAACTCTTCATGAACGATTGCCTCCCATATTTTTCCATCCATTGAAGAAGCTGCTATTTTTAGTCCTTTCCCCGGTATTTCAATGGATTGGTGGTGACTGCTTAATACATAGGGATATTCCTTGTTCATGAAGTGATTTTCTTCTGTAAAGAGTGTCCCTTCTGAAGAGAAATTTATTCTGTGGAAGTGGTATCCGGTTTGCTGTATATCATCTCTCACATCATCAGGATAGTAATTCCTGTGTACCATGTCACTTTTGCTTTCCAGTATCTCATCAACAAATGTGAATCCATATATTTCCTGTGGGATATCCTGAATCATTGTTCCTCCGGTCGCAACATTAATAGATTGCATGCCTAAACATATTCCGAGCACTCCGTACCGGGGATTATTCTTCATTAGTGCTATATGCCGGGAATTTTGATTGCCTCCAAGAATATGGAAGAGGTATGATAATTCGAGGTAATGCCTTGCCGGATCTGTAACCCTTGTTAGCAGATGTAATGATTCATTGTATGTGTGAGGTGATATATCCGGTCCACCCATAAAGATTGCTCCATCAGAAGTGGAAAAAAGTTTCTTAAATGTGGCAGAGCAGGAATTCTCTTTAAAAATCATATCCCCGGGTAAATCTTCACTGATCCGAGTAAGAGAGAAGGGGAGGTGTGTATTCTCTGCAAGGTAATCCTTACTTTCAGAAAAATCATAACGGGAATCAATATGATATACGCCCCTGAAGTGATAATTTTCCAAATGCAGAATGTCCTGTTCAAGCAAATACGAGATTGTTTTGATATTTCCTGCTGTAGGGTTAAATAATAGAATGGTATCTGGAAGAGCTTTTTGGGATCGAACCGAAATACTAACAAATAATAAAAGAAATAGTAAAACAGGTTTTCTCATCTTTCATAATATTTATACTGCTATTACGCACAGCATCCGACATATTGAACTCAGGATTCCGCACTCCATTTTTTTCTAATTACCTGAACTATTTATCCTTACCTACTTCAGGACAAACGACAATTTTTCAATAAACGCATTTAAATTATCTCTGGTTTCTTCATCAAAATCTTTGAATACCACCTCCTTTTTATTAACTTCCTGAAGAAAATTGGAAGCAAGAATTGCTTTTGAATGGTTATTGTCTTTGAGGTATTCTGAATTTGAAACTGTGATCCCTTCCCTGACATGCACGACAAACTTTTTAAAATCTATTGTAGAGAACATATCTTCAACATCCATAAATTCTTTCATATGAATTAGTTGAAGGTTAGCCTGGTCGACACTATTTTCAAAGAGTTCTTTTCTTAATTTATTGTACACAAAGCTTTCTTCCTCATTTCCAAAATTCAAGGCTAAATACTCCACTCCCCAGCCAATAAGTATGTTTATAATCATAGGCATGCTTGAAACTCCTGATGCAGGAATAAAGTAGCACTCTTTCTCTTTGTAATTTGTTAATTTCAGAATTGCTTTCAATAGGTAAAAAGTAGCTAAATCTTTGACTACAACATTATTGTAAGCTTTAATAATTTCCTGCTGACTCAATCTGGCTCCCATCATTGAGTATATGGGAGAGAGAGTATCTGCCGTAGCAGTTCTGAGGGACTTTGTATTGAAAACCAGCGTTTCGCTATTCATATCGTCTTCTATCGCTCTTTGAACAGCTATTACCCTGTACAGTTTATTAACATCAATCAGATGTGGAGAATGTGTTGAATAGATAATTTGCATCTGATCTTTAATATCATCAAAGACCTTCAGAACATCTTCCTGAGCTCTTGCATGCAAACTGATGCCAGGCTCATCGATGAGCAATACTTTGTTTTGACGAGTCTTGTCGAGGGCGGTAGCTTTCAATTCAAGGAAAAAGGAGAGAAACCATCTTACTCCTCTACTTCTTTGCTTTGGGTAGAGCCTTTCTGAATCATCTTTTATCCAAAACTCCACAAACGGTTTTCCGCTTTTTTCAGGATCTGTATGGTCGTAATGAGCTAGTTCAAAATTGATTTTAATTTTATTATTTTTCCCAACGTTCTGTCTCCAGAAATCCTGAAAATTAAGTGTTAATTCCCCATTTAAGTTTTCAATTTTCTGTTTAAGAATCCGGCTGGAAGGTTGTAAGAAGAAGGAATAATCAAGGCCAGTAATGGTAAGAAAGTTAATGGCAGCCTTATAACCTTCTGCCAATGTGTTTTTTGTGAGAATATCTTCAAGATCGATTCGGTTTGGAAGAAGAGAACTAAAATCTTCAAACATCTCAAATTCAGGACAGAGCTTGAATATTTCTTCAGCCAGCTCTTTTGACCCCATGAATTCATTCAGTTTATTAACCTCTTTCTCAGATTTCTCAATTGCAGTTGAGAGTTTTGTTCCATCAAACACCTTTTCAGCTGCCAGCAATAGAATATCATACTCTTTTTGTCCATTGTGCAGATTTTCTTTTGCCTCTTCGGTCTCATAGTTCAGCTGTTCTCCTTTGGCTTCGGCAACCCGTAATTCCTTTTCAGTTGGGTAGAGACCGATAACTTTTGAAAACTGAGAATAATTTTCTCTGGTATGAGCCAGTGCGTTTTTATAATGGTGAATCTCGCTTTCAGCTGAGGTAATTCGATCGTAGACAAGTTTTTTCTGATTTAGTTTGGCAAGTGCTTTTTCTTTATCGCTTACAGTATTACTCTTTCTTTTTCTGTCCTCTTCAAGTTGCTTTAATTTCAGGCTTAACTCGACCGACTCGGTAGTCTTTCTTTTTCTACTGTCTTTAGAAAAGAATGTCCTTCCAATTTTTTTATTTTGGGCAATTTCTTCTTTAAGCTCCTCGATAGATATTGTGATTGAATCAAGACTTTTTTTAGCTTTTTCTATTGCTGAAGATGCTTTCTCAAACTCTTTAGAAGTATTTTGGAGAAGTTTATTGACTTTTATCTCCCTGATTTTTCGCTTATTCTCCTCAGCACTGAATATATCATCTAATTCTTCCCCCATCTCCATATAGCTTGAAAGATCATTCTCCCAATTTCGTGTAATGGAAATAGAATCAAGTGAGGAAAGCTTTTTACGCACATCTGGATTCACCTGATCCATATTAATGCTGTTCTCAAATTCTGATATGTCATAATCAAATCTGCAGGTAACGACAGGCAGTGAGAGGTCACTTCTTAACATGTCTTCAATTAGAAGGCTATCATAAAAAGCTTTCAATCCCTCCAGAATAGAGGTTTTTCCCGATTCATTCTGACCAATCAGACTTGTAATATTGTCAAATGCAAGCATTTGCCAGTTTGTGTCTATGATCGACCTGAAGTTTCTAATTCGGAATGCAGTTAATTTCATGAGGTATGGCGTAGATTACATCGCAATTATACTGAAAAAATCTTATTTACCGGAATGGTAGTACAATCAAATCCTAATATTAAAGGAATTTAATACCGAAAATCAAAATATCGTCAACCTGTTCTTCTTTATCTTTCCAACTATAGAATTTATCTTTCAGTATTTCTTTCTGGATATGCAGTTCATGATCTGATATTTTAATCAACATTTCCTTTAGGGGTGTGTATTTGAATTTTTTCCCAAATTCTCCGCCAAACTGATCAGCATATCCGTCAGAAAATATATAGATCATATCATCTGAGATCAATCTGATGGTATGGTTTGAAAATGATTCTTCATCAATAGCATTTATGCCAACGGGCATCTTATCTGCCTTTATTTCTGTTAACTTTTTATCACGAATATGGTAGAGAGGGTTGTTTGCTCCGGAATATTGCAGTTCTCCTGTATCTTCATTGAAAATGCACAATGCCATATCAATAGCGTCTTTATTTTCTTCATATTTTCCAGTCTGATGAAGTGCCTTCATCACTCTTTCTCGCAGAAGATTTAGGATGCGACTTGCTTTCCATGGGCCTTTCCCACTTATGATTTCGTTAAGGAAGGATGCTCCCATAATACTCATAAGGGCTCCGGGAACACCATGACCAGTACAATCGCCGGCTGCAGCGATAATGAAATTCTCAATTTTTGTGCAGAAATAGAAATCTCCACTAACTATATCTCTTGGCAGATATAGTATGAAGTATTCATTTAAAATCTTGTTCAGATATTTAGAATCAGGTAGTATCGCTTCTTGAATAAAACTGGCATATTTAATACTGGCGAGCAACTCTTTTCTTTGTTCAAGTAACTCGTCCCGGCTAAGTTTTTCACTATTATTTGTATTGGCAGCTTTCATTGTACAAAATATTTCCTGAAATCGATCTAATCATCCAGGTGATAATACTACTCCTTAAAGCTTTAAAAGATTTCTCTACTGACCAAGTTTTATACCAATAACCAGGACGTCATCAATCTGACTAATATCACCCATCCACTCTACAAGTTTTTGGTCGAGTGTTGCATGCTGCTTCTCCATAGAAAGTCCCTGAATTTCCAACAGCAGTTTCTTGAAGTTTTTCGACATTAATTTCTTGCCATTTGGGCCTCCAAACTGGTCAACATATCCATCTGAGAAAAGATAAATTGTGGATGATTTCTCATCCTTAATAGATTTAGCGGTGAAATTAAATTCTTTTTCTGAAATACCTATTGGCATTGGATCAGCTTTGACCTGGAAAAGAATATGAGTATCGTTATGCATGTCTCCTCTTTCAAGTTCCAGCTCATCACCTTTCGAAAGTATGGCCTTCTCCTGTTCATTGAGATTTCTTATAGAATAAAGTGGATTATATGCTCCGGAATATTGTATGGCCTTTGTATTATTGTCAATAGAGATCATCGCGAGGTCCATACCATCCCTGGTCGACTCAAACATTCCTTTTCCTGTTTGTCGCAATGATGTGATAATATGTTGTCTCAAGGCATCCAGTATCTTATTTGTTTCTGTAACACCTGATTTTATAACTATTTCATCTAAGAAGGAAATCCCCAGCATACTCATAAATGCCCCGGGCACTCCATGTCCTGTACAGTCGGCTGCCACTATGAACACCTTATCTTTATTTGTTCCTATCCAATAGAAGTCACCACTCACAATATCACGTGGTCTGAATAGAATGAAATGATCCAAAACATGCTGGTCAAGCATATTGTCGGGAGGCAACATTGCTCTTTGAATTCTACTGGCATATTCAATACTATCAGTCAACTCTTCTTTCTGTTTTCTTATCTCCGCGGTACGTTCCTGAATAATACCCTCCAGTCTAATATTTTCATTTTTCAATCTGCGGGTATAGAGTGCAATAATGATGTAGACCATTGCTACAGCCATTAGAAGATAAATCAGAAAAGCTACAATCGTAAGATACAAGGGCCTTAGGATAATAAAAGTAAACGAGTCTTCGAGACTTTCATCCATGTAAACATTCCTCGCCTTGATCCTGAAATTATATGTTCCGTGTGGAAGGTTTGTGAAATCCTGATAAACAACTTTTTCCCACTCTGACCATCTTGAAGAGAAACCTACAAGATAGTAACTATACTCAAGCTTATCTTCCTGATCGAAATAGGGGGAGCTCCAGCGAAATTCTACATTGTTATCACTGTGTTTTATGTGTGGAATAAAGTCATCATCCTGTGAATCACCAATCTTATATACACCCTCTGCACTGCTCAGAGGATATGCTCCATTATAAATTACTGAATCTGTCCCAATGGTAACTTTTCTAACCAGGGTACGGTATGGGGTGTCAAGCATAGAATACCCTTTTTGGTAATGATAGAGGATATTTGATTTTGAAAACCACATACTTCCTCCTTTTTCACTATGGAAGGCATCTGTAGATGATGACTTGGGAAGCCCTGAGAATGGTTTATAAACTGTCTTATACTTTCCTTCTTCAGGTTGAAGGTATGCAATTTTCCATTCTTTGAGTCTGTTTTCAAAGCTGATCCAGAAACAACCCTCCTGGTCTTCATGAATCTCAAAAACCCAATTCTGTCCACTGGGAAGGTAAGGATTGTAAACAGTATCCTTTATAAAGATATTCTCTTCAGCATTGAACCTGTAGATTCCGTCTTTGGTTCCAAATAATAACTCATCACCAATTCTGGATATGGAATTTCCATCTATGGCTGGCAGTCCATCATCATCTCCATATAAAACATGTTTTGCCAATGAATCAGATAGGGATATTTTCCCTATTTCGGCTAGTTTAGTGCCGTACCAGATGTCACCTTGATCATCGATTTCCAGAGAATGTTTTTCCCCCTCTAATTTCTCCATGTGAAATTCTTCGTACCAGATCCCATTCTTTAGAATCAGAACATTGATAGAGGTTTCTCTTGCCAAAATGATTCGGTTTGGATTGTTTGGGTCTTTTGAAATTGTAAATCCCCAATAAGTACTCTCTTTCGGGTCAAAGCGGTTTTGTACAGTGAAGTCAAGATGGACAATTCTTCCATTTTTACTTATCTGATAAATTCCTTGATTGGTAATTGCAAGCAGGACATTTTCACCACTTCCTAATTTAAATTTCTGGAATTCCCAGACACTGAATTTTATTTCTCCCACCTGGCTAAAGACGTTCTTTCCTTTGATCTCGTTTAAAGTAAACAGACCGGAGTTTGTGCCGATATAGAGTTGCTCATCGATTGAACTGATACACATAATTTGTCCCTGAAAACCAAAGTCTGTTGTAAATGTTTTCAAAGGGGCATTGAATTGTGTTTTAGCCACACCTATATCCAACGCTGACCATACAGGTGGATAAGGATAATTATCACTATTTACAAATGATGAATATACTGTCTGATCTTGTAATCCTTCTGGTTTTGAAATTATTTCTAAAAGCTCTCCATCATTTGAGACCACTGCCAATCCTCCTGTGGCAGTTGAAATTAGAAAATCATCGCTGGGAAGTTTGAGAAGATGGTAAATAAAATGTTCTTTAATGTATTGATTGGTTGCTCTTGATGCAAATGTGGAATCAATTTTTCCGGTTTCGGTATTGTAAAGGCTTAGCCCGGATTGTGGAGTTCCGATTAGTAGATTGTTCTCATCATAGGCAGTAAGAGCAAATATATTCTTGAAGGCATAGTATTCTCCACCTTTACTCTTAACAATTGAGTCTCCCTGTAATTCAACCAAACCATCCAGGAAAGCTCCACAATACAATTTTTCATTTTCCAGAAAACAAAACAAGGTATGATTATAGGCAGATATTACATTGAATGATTTACTCTCCGGCGAGAAAATTAATATGTATCTCTCACTACAAAAATATATTTTGTCATTATGACTGAATGTTTTCCATATGTTGGTAAAATTATGATATGTTGTATCCAACAGGGGTAATAGAGACTGATATTGCAAATCCCCATCAATATCTGGCGATAAAAAGCCAATTTCCGAAAAAGCACCAACAAACACGGTTCCATCAGGTGCCGTAACAAGGGAGCGTATCGTTCTTTCGTTTGAAACGCTGATATTTCTCCATTCACTCCCATCGTATTCAAGGATACCTTTGTCATTATTTCCAACATAAATTACTCCCCGAAGATCCTGAGCTATGGACCAGTTTTGCTCAGTACCTTTAGTGACACTATGCGGGTAGTTTTTTATTTCGGATACACCGTAATGGTTTATCTGACTGAAGCTTATGGAAGCAATCATCAGTATGAAGGCAAGTAGTGTAATTCTTCTAATCATCAATAAAATAAATTTTTTCAGCAATCTAAAATATTGAAAATATGCTTAACACACTAATATTTGTTTTGTTTTTTTTATATGGAAGGCAACCTTATGCTTCCAGATTGGTTTATCCTTAAAGGATTGTTACATCTTTTTGACTATTTTTGGATGGTGGTACATTGAGTATAATATACTATGAGGGGGTTTACTGTTTTATTATTCATATTGCTATTTTCTCTTACTGAGGCACAGGAAGCAGGAGATATGAAAATTCTATTGCCTGCTTCTCAAAGCTTATCAGAGTTGCAATTAAATGATGGAGTGATTCACTTTGAATTGAATATCTCATCGCTAAAAGTTTCATCTGTATATTTCGATGAAAATAATTATATCCGGCTTTCTATTCCTGAATTTTTCAATGGGGGAAGACCCGGGTCGCCAGAATTGCCAATTTTCTCATCACTTATTGAAACCAATGGCACAGATTCCTATCGCTTAAAGATTATTGAATTTGATTCTGTTATTATTGATCTTGATGATTACTTCCCGGGGGAAGTATTAAAACCAACACAAGTTTCCTTGCAAAAAACATCTTCTGGTCAAAAGGAAATATTTTGGAAAAATGACACTGTGTATGCGTCAGATAGTTGGATAACTATGCCTTTATTGGGAGTTGAGCAGGAAGGGAAGATGCGTGGTGTAAATATTGGAAGATTCTTTTGTAATCCAATTCAGTATCATCCGACCGAAAATCAGATAAAAATATTCTATAATATAGTCGGGGAACTGGTGCCGGATGAAATAAATAATTCGAACATCGAAATTACTGACTCCCGTGCCTTTGACAATATTTTGAGTTCTGTTATCAGAGAGAGAAGATACAGTGAGTTAAAAAAATTGATAAGAGAGGAGCCTGTGACACTTGTAATATTATCAGATACAATTTTCAGGGAATCACTCCAGCCTCTGATTGAATGGAAAAGGAAGAAAGGATTTAATGTTATTGAGGCATATACCAGTAGCCCTGATGTCGGTATTGACAGAGAGTCAATAAAATCTTATATGTCAGCACTTTATTATACACCTCCGGAGGGTATTGCCTCACCTTCATACCTGCTAATTGCCGGAGATGTTGAGCATGTACCACTTTCACAGGGGGCAGGTCAGGTTACTGATCTCTATTACACATGTTATGATGGTGAGGGTGATTATCTGCCGGAAGTGTTTCATGGAAGAATATCTGTTAAAAATGATACACAATTGACTGCAGTAATTGATAAGATCCTGGAATATGAGCAATTTAATTTCCCTGATCCTGAGTTTCTTAACCGAACAATCTTAATAGCCGGATATGATGGTTCTTATGCTCCATTGCATGGAAATGGGCAAATAAACTATGCTGCTGATTACTACTTTAATGAAGCCCATGGTATAGAGGCAAATGTCTATTTACATCCCGAGGCCAGTGTGAAAGATGCTGAAATCAGGGATGCAGTATCAGATGGAGCTGCACTTGTAAACTATACAGGGCACGGGGAGTATTATGGCTGGCTCGATCCTGCATTCAGGACCAGTCATATTGAATCACTCAGCAATGAAGGAAAGTATCCCTTGCTTATTGGAAATGGATGTAGTACAAATGATTTTGACATCTCTTCCCGGGACTGTTTTGCTGAAGCTATTGTGAAAGCTGAAAAGAAAGGTGCATTGGCCTATATTGGCTGTACGAACGACTCATATTGGGATGAGGATTACTATTGGTCTGTGGGTGTTGGGCCGATCACATCTCATCCGAACTATGAATCAAGTACCTTTGGTTATTATGATAAGGTGTTTCATGATGGATCTGAAGCAATTGGCGATTGGGCTCCAAGCCTCGGAGAAATGATTTATGCCGGTAATATGACTGTTCAGCAGAGTAATTCATCACGTAAGAAGTATTATTGGGAGATTTATCAGCTCATGGGAGACCCAACTTTGGTGCCCTGGTTTGCAGTACCGGAAAACCCTGAAGTTCTGTTCCCATCGATTTTACCCCTGGCTGCTTCAAGCATAAATGTGAAAGCATCTCCATACGATTATGTCGCTGTTTCTGTAAATGGAAATTTAGTTGATGCCCTCCATGCTGATCAATTTGGACAAGCTTCACTCAATATACCAGATACGGTACCTGAGGGAGAGATTACATTGGTCATAACAGGAGATTTCAGGCAGCCATTTGTTGGGTCTGTGTACAGAGGTCAGCCTGCTGATCCATTTTTAGAATTGCTAAGTTTAGAGTTGAGTAATGAATCTGTTGAACAAGATGGATTTTTATCTAACGGTGAAAATGTTTCTCTGAAGCTTGTATTGACAAATGCCGGAAGTACTGCAATACAGGATCAGAAGTTATTTATCACATGTAAGAATAAGGAGATTGAAATTATTGAATCAGACGTCTTGCTTGCCTTACTCAATCCCGGAGACACAATTCAGCTCAATGATTGTTTCAACATAAAGGTGAAGGATTCAATAGCCGATCTAAGCGATATAACCCTTGGCTTTAGCTTGTCGGGAGACAATAAATTAAAATATTTCGACGACGAAGAATTATTTGTCGAAGGTGCACCGGATGACCTCTCCTCAAATGAGAAGATTTTCAATTCCATATACGTTCGAAAAAAGCTCCATGCACCAGTTATTGTATCGAAAAATATTTCATGGGATGACAGGACTTATGGGAATGGGAATGATATTATTGAAAGAGGAGAGAAGATACTCTTTACATGGAAGATAAAGAATTCAGGTAGTTATAATTCCGAAGCAATTTCGGGCTCAACAAATGGATCTGACCTTTCTATGATGTTTCAGGATCTTACATTTCCTCAGTTTGAAGTTGTGGAATCATTGGCTACTTCATTCTATAATTTCACAGCAATAATTAGCGATGCTTTTGCAAGCGAGTCGGGATTTGCAGGTCCATTCTTAGTTTCAGATGGTACATATTCAGATATTGATAGTATTAGAATTTCACTTGACAGACATGTGGAAGATTTTTCCACTGCAGATCTTTCCAGATTCTACTGGTCGGAAACAGATTGGTTCATTGATACAATGTCGTTCAGCTCAGATCCAGCTTCCCTGAGATCAGGAATCATTACTCATTATGGTGCTTCCACTCTTAGTATTGAGGTCGATGTGCTCGCACTTGATACATTGTTTTTTGATTACAAAGTGTCTTCAGAATCTGGCTATGATTTCTTGAGATTCAGTGTGGATAGTATTGAAGTAAGAAGGTGGTCGGGCTACCTCGATTGGAATAATTACTCTTATGTACTTGGACAGGGAACACATCTGCTGGAATGGAAGTACACAAAAGACCAGGATGTATCCAGGGGAGATGATGCTGCCTGGATCGATAATATTCAGTTTCCAAAATATGCATTTGACAGCATAGACCTGGCTATTATAAAAGTGCACTCCCCCGTAAGTGGGCCTGATTTGGGAATGTCCGAAGGTCTTTCTGTCATCATCAGAAATAATGGATTGGATTCAATAGAAGGTTTTTATGCCGGCTATAGTTTAGAGAATGGTCCTTCAGAATCGGGATTTTTTACTGATACAATCGCACCAGGTGAAACATTTGAGATTTTGTTTGAGGAGGTATTGGACCTTTCTGAATTAGAACAGTATAATTTTGTCATTGGAATTGAAGCTGCCAGAGATGAGTATCCTGGTAATGACAGTCTGGATGTAATGATAGAGCACTATGCATTTCCCGATCTCTCTATTACAGCTTTAAGTATGGATAGCATTTCAACTGTATATGTCGATCTGATTGTTGAGTTAACAAATGAAGGGAATATTATGTTGGATAAGCTTAACTATGAGCTTATTCTTGATGAGGAGTTAAAGTCGACAGGTGTACAGCAAATTAACCTGGAACCAGGTAGTTCTGATGAAATTAGCATTAGGCTGATTAGTGAGACTGATGTTGAAGTATCCTGTGGTTGGCACAATTTTATTGTTGAGACAGAGCTGGATAGTGTGCCTGAAAATAATATTGTTGAAGGGTCAGTTTTTTGGTCTGTTTTATCCATTGAGAATAATTTCTTACCGGGTATTGAATTGTATCCAAATCCGGCAAGTGACTATATTATGATTAGATTACCAGATAACATAACAAATACTGTTGTTCTGGAATTGCTGGATATACAGGGAAGGGTTTTGCAGAGGATTAACGAGAATAATAATTTGATTCAATTGACACTGGATGTGCATTTAGAAAATGGTATTTATAGTATACGAATCACGGAACATGGCAGTGACCGTTATTACCATGCAAAAATTATAGTCCGGAGGTAATTATTGTTTTAACGTAAGATCTAAGGTTCCACCTCGTATTATATAACAGGGAGGATAGCATTCCCCTTCACCATCCACAACTTTCATCTTATCTCCGTCAATTGCCACTACTATCTCACCATCTTGCTGATAGGT